>CAYULX010000011.1:30965-45194 GCA_964445535.1 uncultured Eubacterium sp. | reverse complement strand
CACGAGGATTTTCAGTCCTCTGCTCTACCAACTGAGCTATCTGGGCATCTGCTGCGTGACTTGCAACGATTGTATTCTACTATATATAAAAACAGCTTGTCAAGATTTTCTTGGGATAAATTGATATCCATTACAGATATTGACGGAGCCATTCCGTCATTTCTTCATATGCTTTCTTCTGCAAGGAATAATATGTCCATTTCCCGTTCTTTCTTGCCTGCACCACGCCGGCGCTCAGCAAAATCCGCATATGGTGGGAAAGGGTAGATTGTCCGAAATCCATTTCGTTTAACAGTTCGGTAGCGTTATACTCTTTTTCATGCAACAGTTCGAGAATCTTCAACCTGTTCTCGTCCGACATTGCTTTAAATACTCTGGCCTGGACAATGTATTTTTTATTCATACTCACATACTCCTTTGCAAACAAACGTTATTAAATCTCCCAAAGTCCCTCTTTGTTCTCCATACCCTGCAATTCCACTTTCACGTTGGAATCTTTAATTTGCAGTTCTGGATTCTTTACGATTACTTTGGTAAAAGGAGGCACGGACTTTGTCACAAACGCACCGCCAGAAACGATGACGCCCTCCCCGATAACCGTTTCACCGCCAAGGATGGAAGCACCGGAATATACGGTTACATGATTTTTAATTGTAGGATGCCGCTTTTTGCCTGACAACTTCTGTCCGCTTCTGGTGGACAGGGCTCCCAGGGTCACTCCCTGATAGAGCTTGACATAATCACCAATCTCCGTGGTCTCGCCGATTACCACGCCTGTACCATGATCGATAAAGAAATATTCGCCGATTTTCGCGCCGGAATTGATATCAATACCTGTCCTGCTGTGGGCGTACTCTGTCATGATTCTCGGAAGAAACGGAACGTCCTGCACATAGAACTCATGAGCAATCCGGTATACAAAGATTGCAAACAGTCCCGGATAAGAAAATACCACTTCCTCCCGGCTCTTTGCAGCCGGGTCCCCGTCAAAGCCCGCCTGTACATCTTTCATCAGCATCTGCTGTATGTCAGGCAGACGGCGGAAAAACTGCGCGCAGATATCCTCCGACCTGCCATCAATATCTTCTTCGCTGCATTTATCATAATCTCTGTAAAAGAGAGAGGCTGCCACTTCTTTTTTCAAAGTTGTGTATACATGAGTAAGGCAATCTCCGATAAAATAATCCGGAGAAATCACTGTAATATTTTCATCACCAAAAAAGCCCGGAAACATCACCCGGCGCAGATCTTTTAAAATACCGATAACGCGTCCCCTGTCCGGCAGATGTCTGTTCCCCTTAGAAACGATAAAATCCATACTGTGACAGTTCTCCGTCATTCTGGCAGATGCATTTAAAATTAAGTCCTTCATTGATTCTTTCATAGTCTGATCTCCATCTGTCTGAAATATACATTTTCCATTTTTCCCTGCCGCGGCTGTCATTCCCTGTGTACACAAATACGGCCGCCGGCTGTCTACTGGCTAAATTATATCAAACCGCCGGAAAAAAAACAATGAAATCCTTTTAAAAGCCGCCGCCGGACACATCCATTTTCTCGTCGCCGCCAGCCGCAGTTCCACTGGCGCCACACCAGTTGCAGACCACCTTGTCGGATCCGTCATAGCAGCTTACTTTGCCGCAGCTTCCGCAGACAAAACATTTCTTCGCGCCGCAGTACGGGCAGCCCGGATATTCTTCATCGGTATAAAAGCTTCCTGTAAAATTTGCCTTATCGAAACCTTCCTTTTCCGCCATCTCTTCTTTTATCTTAAAGGCCCAGGTGCGAACCCAGTCATTGTCCCGTTTCTCAATCCGGATTCCGTACAATTTATCACTGGCGCATTTGGCCAGAATTACGCTTGCTTCTTTTTTCATGGAATTTCTCCTCCTATGATTGATTGTAAACAAAGGCTATGGAAATATCATCCCCGCTGCCTTCTCTCGTCCTCTTTTCAAAATTGCGCCGTAGACTCTTTTCCATCCGTTCCTCCTCCCCGAACATCTGGGTCAGGAGACCGTGATATTTCAGAAAATCCTCCTCGCTGGCAAAAGATTTAAACAGTCCGTCTGTGGACACAAAGAGCGCCCGCACCGGCTCCTCCGTATACCAGTGTTCAAAGAAATGTATCGCGTCGGTATTACAGAGAGAAGACGTATAGTTAGCATGAGAATTTTTATCTTCCACAGGAATAAACAGCCGGTCAGCGCCGTCCAGAACCACGAAGCCTCCATCCCCCAGCACGAGACCAAAGGCAAATCCATCAGCGATCACCGCCGCTAACACCGTACTGCCGTAGATCACCGCCGTGCGGATATTATCTCCCGCCGCTTTCTGTTTCTCCTTTTCTTCCTCTGTGAGCGGATTCTCCAGATGATATTCTTCCACAGCCTCCCGCCATTTCATGAGAATCTGTTTCTCCATCTGGCTTAAAATAAATTCGGGATGGGCCCGGAACTGCTCCCGGAAATCAGTCCGGCTCATGTACTTTTTCAAAAGTTCTATGGTAATCTTCACCGCAATCCGTGATCCAGCGTCGCTGCGGAAATGTTTTGCGCTGCCGTGCCCGTCCGCTGCCACTGCAATGGCAAAAGTATCGGCCACATACACGCTCGCACTGTCCTGGCAGACGATGCCTTTTCTGATGTGGCTGTCTCCGGTTACCGTGGTATGCAGTCCCCAAAACATTTTACCAGCCCTCATCAAATTCAATATCCAGGTCGTCCAGATTCTCCAGATCTTCCACGCCCAGCACATCCTGTTTGATTTCCTGCACGGCTTCTACCATCTGTTCCTTCTTGGCGCCTGCCACATCTTCCATGGAGCGCTCTCCTTTGGCGTCGGTGAGCGTCATGCTGGTGCTTCCGATTTTTGAAGAAGTCACTGCAATTTCCCGCACCAGTTTCCGAAGCATCTGTGCACCGCAGGCTTGCAGCACCAGTTCTTCATCATCAGTAAACTCGTGCAGTACATCCATGTCCACATTAGAGCCGATGGCCAGAGCAATTTTCAGACCATACTGGAACCAGCGGTTCTTTTTCAGCATCTCAAATCCTTTTTTATAATTATCTGTCGGATATCCGTCCGTCAGCAGAAAAATCACCGGCGCATAAGATAACGACGGCGAGCGCAGGAAGCCATTTCTGGACAGTTTGAGGCTTAATTCCTCGCAGGCTTCACCGAGATCAGTGACCCCATCGGCTTTTAAATTCTCCCATTTCTGGTATTCTTCAATGAGTACCGGTTCCGGTGTAATCCACTCGCATCCGGAAGAAAAAGACATGACTGCAATCTTCACATCAGTCCCTGCCTCTCCCACACCGATTAATTCCGGCAATATCTCTCCCATAACTTTATTTAACGAATCCAGCTTTGTTCCCTCCATACTCTTGGAGGTATCCACTAGAAAGAAGATGACCATACTCTTTTTTGCCGGAGGCATCGTCTCCAGCAGGTCGATGGCATCTATACTCTGTTCTCTGTATCTGCTGCTCATTTTCAGACCTCCTCTATTTTGATTCTATGTTTTATATCCTTTCTCCGGATTTTCTACTACACATCATTAATACGGATTCTATATTCTATCATTCCATTTCCGGTGTTGTTTTTTGCATCAGCCGGAGGCTCCATTCTTCCCCGGTCTCGAAACGCACTTGCATTCCGTTCCAGATAGGAATCCCTTGTCCTTCTTTTATCTCCCTGGTACTTCCGTCCGGGAAAAGCCCCCGCCAGACGCCTTTACTTATATTTTTGATGCCATACAGTCCTTTTTTCTGCCGGTTCTCTGCTACCACCGCAGTCACCGTATCCTTATCAAAGGCATCTCTTCCGGTCTGGCAGACATATAGTCTGACGCCTTCTGCCAGAAGAATCCTGTTCATACCGTCAGAAAGCACATAGTAGGTCTTCCCACAGACCGGGCAGAGAAGGGTTCCGTTTTCTTTCGGAAGCAGGCAGTTGGAAAAGCCCTGAAAACCGCAGCCACAAACCTGATAATCCATCATGAGCCGCACCAGCGTCTGCTTCCAGTCCACTTCCGTGGGCCGGAGCTCACAGAGGGTTCCCCCATCCATAAAGGCTCTCTGGAACATTTTCTTTAAAATGTCCGGATATTCCTCCCAGTAATGAATCAATTTGTCCTGAATTCCTTTCACCGGGGTATTCTCATTTTCTCCAATGTCCATGCAGAACTGGCCCTGCTCCGCCCGGAAAAGTTCTTTCTCCAGGGGCGAAAGAAAACAGCGGTTCACCATCTTTTTTCCTTCAAAAGGTGAGCCAGTATGAAAAAAGTATTCAAACAGAAACACCGCCATGAAATACCGGTCTGTCTCCACCGTAAAAGGCAGTTCCGTCTCTGTTTTCCCCTTTTTTATACATTCCACCAGTTCCGGCGCCAGAAATTCATTGACCGCCACCGGACCAGCCGCCGAAAGATCATCTGCCAACGCAATTCCATCCTCTGTCCGGGCCATTTCCTTTTCTTTTTTTTCCGGTTCCCGTCGCTGCATCTCGCCTGTCGCCAGGGAAAACCGAAACGTATCCGGCACATCGCTTTTAAATACTTTCCCATCCCGGTGAAGCCCCTCAAAATATTCCACAAAATGAAACGCTCCCTCCAGCAACGCTTTCATGGTGGAAAAACAGGCCGTCTTTTTCACCTTTCTTCCTGTCTTGTCCTCCACAACCCTTGTCTCATCGCAGATTTCCTGGAGCGACACCCAAACTGTTTCTTTTTTTTCATTCATTATCTTTTATTTCACCGCCATCGTTCCGAAAGATATGTTCGTTATTCTGTCCCATTTTTACATAAAAAGATAAAACCCTTCCATCGTTTCCCCTTTACAGAAGAATCTTTCCATTGATTCCGTCGCCAAAATTAATCTCAAGTCCCTTCCAGATTGGGACGCCTTTTCCCGGTCCCACTTCCCGGAGGGAATGATCCGGATACAATGCCTTCCAAGTCTGACTGGACATGTTTTTAACACCGAACAGTCCTTTTTTCAGGCGATTCTCAATGACTGCTCCAGTCACAGTCTCAAAATCATCATTGCTTTTTTCCGTGACACAGCGGTATAGTTTCGCGCCCGGATACAGCGGCATCTCAAAATCCCGAACACTCATGGTATAAATCGGGCTGCCGCAATTCTGGCAGACCAAGGAGTGTTCCCCCGTCTTCTCAAAAGCAGATAAAAAGGCCGTCCGACCGCAGCCACAGTGTATGATATCCATCTTGAGCTGTATGAGCATCTGAATCCAGTTTTTCTCAATAATGCGGGCGTTTGGCTCCTGAATCCCGTAGGTAAAGGACAGAGTGAACGCCTGCCTTATATAATCCGGATAAATCTGCCACAGTTTGATGACGTTGTCGTGCACACCCTTCACGGGCCGGTTAGAGGCGTCATTGGGGTCATAGACAAAGACCGGGTCTCTTCCATAATGGATGAGGTCGTTCTCCTCCGTCATGACCACACATTGCAATACCTTGCTGCCCTCCAGCGGGTCTCCCCGGAAAAACAACTTAAAGAGTACCACCGCCAGGGAATACCGGTCGGTAAGAACGCCCGGTTTGGCGATCCCCCGGACTACTTCCGGCGCCATGAAGCCAGGCATACCGCCGATTCCGAAGTTGTCGCCATCCGGCGCCACGTTGTCACAGTCGCAGACCAGCACATCGCCGGTTCTGGTGTCGATAAAGAAACCGCCGTCATTCAGATCCTGATAACTTTTCCCGGCCAGATGCAGGGCACGGAACGCTTTCACAATATTGAGAGCCGCCGCGATCATCACATCAAGAGAAGCGAACTTTACCTTTCTCTTGATGGCCGGCCGGCCTTTTGCCAGAGGTTTCTCCCACTTGTATCCGTTATAAATATCCGTAAATGAATCATATCCTGACGGCGCCAGCCGCATCAGATAACCGAAGGCGCCGTTCTTTTTCTGCTCTGTCAGAAACAGCGGCCAAATAAACTGTTTGCCGCTCTCCGGCGCTCCATCCTCAATATTCTTTCTCAAATTGTTGCGAAACGTTTCCGGATTCTTGATACGGCTGATGAAATACCATTTCAGCGCATATTCTCTGCCATTATAGCGAACCAGATAGACAATACCCTGGCCGCCCCGTCCCAGCTCCCGGGAGACGACCGCCTCGCCGCCCGTTTCCACCGGAATGCGTTCTCCTATTTTTAATTCTCTCATTTTATCTTACCATCCTTCGTCAAAATCCACCGCATCCAGATCCACGGCTTCTCCCAAAATATCTTTCGTTCCGGAACGGATTTCTTCCACCAACACCTGCTGCTTCGCCATGGCGATCACCTCTTCGCCCGGCTGCTGTCCGCCGCCGTTGTCCACCAGCGCCAGACTGCGGCTTCCAATCTGGGAAGAAGTCACCGCCAGCAGCTTGATCAGTTCCCTGAGCTGTTCGGCATTCTTCGCCTGCACCGCCAGCTCATCATTGCCGGTAAATGCCCGGAGCACATCCATATTGACCTTGGACCCGATACCCAGGGCAATCTTTAACGCATGCTGAAACCATTTGTTCTGTTTGAGGGTTTCCAGTCCCTTCTTCCAGTCATCGTTGGGCGCTCCGTCCGACAGAAGGAAGATTACCGGCGCGAAGGAAATAGACGGGGAATTTAAAAAACTGCTCCTGGACAACTTTCTGGAAAGTTCCAGGAAAGCGTCTCCCATAAATGTCAGTCCCTCCGCCTCCAGACGGTTCCAGTACTGATATTCTTCAATGCGAACCGGTTCCGGCGTCACCCATTCCACGTCGGTGGAGAATTTCATTATAGCAATCTTCACATCGGTGGACGCCTCGCCCACCCCGATGAGCGACGGCAATAGTTCTTCCATAGTTCCGTTCAGCGAACCAATCTTCGTCCCTTTCATGCTGCCCGATACATCAATCAGAAAAAAGATGGTCATACTCTTTTTGGCCGGCTCCATGGCGTCCAGGAAATCATCTTCATAGGCATCCGCCTTCACTGACGGCATCTCATCACTTACAAGGCTCCGGTTCATGCGATTTCGTTTCAAAAGAATCTCCTCGTCATCTACTTCATTCAAATCTATCCATTTTGGCATCTTCGTTCCTCCCAAAAATATTTACAATGTATACTTCTCATCCTCAGACCAGGGATGCTCTGCCCACAGCGGAGCAGGCCGACAAAATCGGCCTGGATTATATTACTTGTAACCATTATACCATCATATTGCACAATTATAAAATCATTTTTCCCATCAGATAGCGATACATTTTCTGACTCTTCCTGTCACAAAATCCATTTTTTCAAAAAATCTCCTGTAATATTTTGCACTGTACCGCAGATACTATTTCTGCAAAATCATACATTTATATTTCGCAAAAGGAGGCCTTTCATTGGATATGCGAGCCTACCTCTAAGTAAAAAAGAACCCCGACATCTGTTTCGCCGGGGTTCTCTTTTACTTTACGTCATAAATATTACAGGACTGATCGGTAAGGGTATTAGACACATACATAATCCGCATCTTTCCATTTTCCATGAGCTTAATGCCCTCCGGTTCTCGGAAAGAAAGTCTCGCTGCTCCTTTAATTACTTTGCGGGACATGACGCCCGTACCGTAATCCCAGGTACGAATGATTGTCGGCTGATATTTTCTCGAAGAATCGTATTTTTTCAGGAAGGACTTTCTGGGGCTTCCCTCTATGGTGCAAATCTTTGTGCCGTCAATGTCAAAGCCCTGGAAATCTCCTGCGGTGGCTGGGAGAACAATCTGCTCGATTGGATTTCTCACATTGATTTTTGTTCCGTTTACCAGCTCATATATCTGAAAATACTGTTTCCCCTGATAAGTAAAGCGCACGCCCAGTTTCGAGTTGTCCGAACTTACGGCCGGATACACGTTGGTCACATACTTCCCGTTGGTCCCTTTTGGAATCTTATAATAAATAGAACCGTTTTTCTTCAAAATCCGATTCTTCTGGAACGTAAAACAGGTGATTGCCCTGGATACATCGGAACCACTGGCCGCATTGCTTCCGGTCCACAGATATGTCTTTCCATTATAAACGGAACAATCCAGATTGGTGCCGTGGCCAAATCCCCGCAAATCCATCTTCGCTGTGGTATATTTCCCCAACCCCTTATATTTTACCCGTGTAATCCTTAAATTGCCTACACTGGGCTTTGTCATCTGAATAAAATAATAATATTTAGAATCATATGTAAAAGACTGAATCCAACGTCGTGAGGCCAGCTTCGTCACCGTATGCACCACCGTCAAATCACTGCTCTTCGGCTCCTTCGGCGTCTTATCTTTCTTCACTACCTTCGACTTCGCTTCCACCTGCGTTCCCGGCGCTTCCGTTCCCGGCAGCAGCCCCAAACTCAGACATCCGCCCAGACACAGCGCCGCGAAAAACAACACTGCCCATTTATGTTTCCTCATCTCTTCTCCTCTCTATTTCAGAACAACAATGTTCTCTTTTCACTGTAAACAATACTGTTGCTCCCATTTCCACAGACCGCCTTACACTCCCTGAAATTCTCTCTATTTCTCCTTATAATACAGCATACAGTGACAGTACCCTTCAAAGTTTTCGTCGGCAATCTGCTCACGAAACTCCTTGCACATACATTTATTCTCCGGCGTCCGCTCAATCCTGCACGGACAATAACCTCCCTTCTTTGCCAGCCCCTCTTTCACCATGGCAACTACTTTTTCATCGGGATTCAATTTGATTTTCATATTTTTCCTCCTGTTTTTTCTGGTCTCTTCATTCATATGAATTTTATCTGCCCGATACACAATCTGAATATTTTTTAACAAAACAGTTGTTTTCTTAACAGAATCTTAACATATAAATATGAATAAAACAAGCCGGCAGCGCTCCGGAAATTTTACATTTTACCCCGTGAAAAAAGAGAGTATGCTATAATTCTTTAGGAAAGTATCAGATTCAGAGCAAGCAAAAGAGCAGTTCTGAGTAAAATTGAACTGCTCTGAATGTGATTCTTTCCAATTGTACCAATTCGCGGACGATCAGCCGGAAAATCTATGGGGATTGTATCTTTCCGGAGAGCCCAAAAAGTTCATTTTCCATAGGAAAAGCGGCAAGATGGGCTACTTTTTTGAAAAAAGTGGTGGAAACACGTACCTGGGTCTGGCCGTCGCGCCAGCAACTTGGTACAATAAACGAAAATCGTCAAATATTTCAGGAGGAGATCACATGAAATTTCACAGAGTTTTATTATTCACAACGTTACAGATGGACATCACCCCCGTGGGCAATGATATTCATATCCTGCTGACCGGCGGCGACAACCACCGCATCGGCTGTACCGCTTTCAGCGTTCCCAAATTATCCGCCGGCCCGGCGGAGGTGTTAGCTGATTCACCGGCCGGCGAGGCAACCGGAGCATTGACGTCAAACAACAATTCTGTTTCGTGTGACACAACCGTTATCAAAAGCGATGAAGACGCCGATGCTTCCTTTTGCGCCTATGTGGCTGAAAATATCGCAAAACAGACCGGACAGCGAACCTTGTGTACCGGCGGTGTATATGTGGATCACCCTGACGAACATCAGCTCGATAAACTTTACGAAAACATCGACGAGATGATTCATGACTGGGCAAATTTTCTTGTAGATTGACAGAGTCTGACATTTCCCGTACAGAACTCGGGAAACATTTTTTCCGTCTATATCTGAGCAAAAGAAACAGCCGTCCGGCGTCTGTTGCCGGACGGCTGTTTCTTTTATTCGTTCTCCAGATAGTCCATGTACTGCGACTTGGTATCCATATATCTGGATTGACTGATTGGAAGCTTCATCCCATTTTTGAGGACAATTTCATATTTTTCGAGCTGTGATATATGCATCAGATTCACCGCATAACTTTTATGACACTGCAAAAAATATATGCCGTGTTCATATTTAAGAAAATCCGAGATCTTCAGGTTAATGGTCTTTACAAGACCTTCCTCTCCGTATATATTCAGCTTCCTTTTGTCACTCTCCACATAATATATCTTCGTATACGGTATGGTATATATTCCCTGCTTATTGATAATTGTAAAATTCTTTTCTTTGGAGAGGCTTAATTCGTGAAGCGCTTTCTCCAGTGCTTTTTTTACATGTCCAATATTCAGAGGTCTTGACAGTATATATGTCGGAGTGGAATGAAATACTTCAAAAACAGAGTTATTGAGTTCAGTAATGTAGATAATCTTCACATCTGGGTACAGATTCTGAAGTCTTCTGGAATACTTGATAATCTCCATGGGATTCCTCTCCAAAGACAAAAACAAAATCTTGTACAATCCTCCGTTGCTGATATCCTCCTTTAAACTACTGTCGTGCTCCCAAACCTTAACCTGTATATGAGGACAATTCTCGTTAATAACTTCTGTCAGTTGATACGCTATCTCCTTGTCATATTCCAAAATACCAATGTTCATAACGCATCCCTCCCACTAATATTAACCTCCATCTTATTGTTAAAAGATCACATTCAAAATAATAAATCTTTCAGTCAGGGAAGTACTTTATTTTATTAAATTATAACATAGCAGATATTTTTTTTCATTTTTAGTTATTGCAATTTGGGCTTTATTTTTGACACTTTTTTACCAAAGACAGACACCGTGTATACAGTGTCCACCTTCTATTTTTCTTCCAAGATGATTTTTCCGCTTCTACTCCGAAAGATACGTTTTGATTTCCTTGTGCCGCCGTCCCTTTCTCTATTTATTCTGTTTCCGATTTTTCATCAATCAACAAAAATCCCTATTCTCGCCCTGTTCAGTTCTATCCTCGCCGGCTGGAACGACGCCATATTTTTCTCTTTTCCGCCTCTTTGATCAGCTCCTCCCGAAAGTCCGGATGAGCGATGGATATCAGCCCTTCCGCCCTCTCCCAGGTGGACAATCCTTCCATGTTAATGACACCAAATTCCGTTGCCAGAAAGTACACCTGACTTCTCGGAGAAGTAATAATGTCACCGTTAAACTGCGGCAAGACCCGGGAGTGCAAATCACCGTTCTTATCCTTATATGTGGAACTCATACAAATAAAGGCTTTGCCCCCTTTGGCAGAAGATGCTCCGATGAGAAAATCCAACTGTCCGCCGGTTCCGCTGATCTGCCTGGATCCAAAGCTCTCCGAAGATACCTGTCCGTAAATATCCACCGCCACACAGCTATTAATAGAAACCATATTATCAATCTGCGCGATGACATCGGGGCGGTTGACATACTCCAGGGGATACGCCGCCACGCCAGGGTTATCATCCAGCCATTCATAAAGATCCGGTTCGCCGATGGCGATGCCGAAAACCCCCTTCCCTTTATCGATGGTTTTTCGTTTGTTAGTCAGTTTCCCCGCCCGGTACAGATGAAGAAAGGCGTCCGTACAAAGCTCCGTATGCATCCCCAAATCTTTAAGGTCTGACTCGGCAAGAATCTCGCCAAGCGCATTTGGCATACTGCCTACGCCGAGCTGCAATGTAGCACCGTCACAGATATAAGGAAGCAAGTTGGCTGCAATCTTCCTATCCACATCCGTAGGCGCATACCGGGGAGTGGTCGGAAACGGCTCATGCTTTCCCTCCACAATATAGTCCACTTCAGAGATATGCACACATTCATCATAGCCTCCATGGATTTTCGGCATGTATTCATTAATCTCCACGATAACAATATCCGCATTCTGTGCGATGGGCGCGGCCACCCCCGTATTTACCGAATAATTAAAATACCCATGCCTGTCCATAGGCGATACGCTAACCATCACCACATTGACATTGAGAAAATACTTATAATACGCCGCGTTATTATGAAACACCATAGGGATAAAATAACAGAGTCCCCGGTCGCAAAGCTTTCTTTCATAGGCGGAACAATGCCATGTATGATACACAAAATGTTCCTGGCTCTCATCACATTCCGCCACCTCAATGGGACCGGAAATCAGATTGCCACGAATCTTAACATCATAAAGTTCATCCCTTCTTTTTGCCAGCGCCTGATCCAAAAGCACCGGCTTTCCCAGCGAACTGGTGTAATCCACCCAGTCTCCGCTTTTAACCACCTCCACCGCTCCTTCCGGCGTCCTGAGCTTTTCCATATATTCTTTCCTGAAATCCCTCATAATCATCCCCCCTGGAGACTTCATTTTCATCACAGCGTAACTTTATCCATAGTTTCCTGCAGGATCTTCCCCGGGTCCGCCCCCACAATATCCAGATTCTCCGCTTTGATGCAGATAGTCTGCGGTATGCCATAGAAGATGTCTGCCAACACCTTCACATAATCAAAGCCGAAATTATAATCTCCAACCGGCCCGCCGGCGGTCATAACATAGATAATCTTGGATGCCTTACAGAGACCCTTCGGTATCCCCTCCGGTGTATAATAAAAGGTAACGCCGGTCACAGTAACCTGCTCCAGATATGTTCGCAGCACCGCCGGGAAAAACAGATCCCAGTACGGTGCCGCAATGATAATCTCATCAGCTTCCGCGAACTGTCTGGCATAACGAAACTGTTCCGCTGAGAAATCACCGGCAGCAATATATCTGTTTCTCTCTTCCAGTCTTTCGTTATTCAGCGGCAGAAGCTTCTTTTCCTCATGCAGCTTCACTTCTTCCACCTGTATCATTTCACCTTCTGCTTCCGGACTTTCTTTTTCACCGACCGGCTTTAGCTGTTCGAGAACATACCGGGCCAGCCGATATGTTCTCGATTCCGGTCTAACACAGGCATTAATCAATAATACTTTCTTCATGATTTCCCCCTCCTTTTCTCCAAAAAGAAAGCGGCACATGACACAACATCATACGCCGCCCAATTTGGTTTCCCTGTCCACATACTTCAATATGGGATTATTTCTTTAACTTTTTAGCTGCAATAAAAGTGGCAACTACTGTGCGGACAATGGCTTCCAGATCCGCTTCATTGACCTCTTCCTGTTCCTCCGGAACACTGAGTGCAGCCGTAACAATGGACATGCTGTATACTTCTTCAGCAGTACATCCACGACTCAAATCATTAATCGGAGCATTCAGTCCCTGAAGCACAGGACCTACTGCCGTATAGCCACCCAGACGAGAAGCAATCTTATAACCGATATTTCCCGCGTTGATATCAGGGAAAATAAAGGTGTTTGCCTGTCCGGCAACCGGTGATCCCGGGCACTTGATACTTGCCACATCCGGCGATACGGACGCGTCAAACTGAATCTCTCCCTCCACTGCCAGATCAGGTGCTGCTTCTTTAATCTTCTTTGTTGCGTTAGCCACTTTTGTCACAGAAGGTCCCTTGCCGGAACCCAACGTGGAATAGGACAGCATGGCAACCTTAGGGTCAATACCGAAGACCTTGGCGGTCTTTGCAGATTCGATTGCGATTTCAACAAGATCATCTTCAGAAGGATCAATGTTAATCGCACAGTCTCCCATGGCAATCTTCTCATCTCCACGAACGAGAATAAAGCAGGAGCTTACAATCTTGTTGCCTGGTTTCGTCTTAATAAGCTGAAGCGCCGGACGAACGGTATCTGCGGTGGAATAAGTCGCTCCGCCCAGAAGGCAGTCAGCCTTACCCATCTTCACAAGCATGGTTCCAAAGTAATTGCTCTGGGACAATGCTTTCCGGCACTGTTCCTCTGTCATTTTGCCTTTACGAAGCTTCATCATCTCGGCAACCATGGCATCCATCTCCGGATAACCGGCCGGATCAACAATGGAACATTTCTCAATGTTATAATTGCCGGCCTTGGCTGCCGCCTTCACCTCTTCCTCTGTTCCGAGGAGGATGACGCCGAGGACACCTTCAGCCGTCAGCTTGTCAGCCGCGTCGAGGATTCTGTTGTCGGTACCTTCTGTAAAGACAATTGTACGAGGATTCTTCTTCAATGTTTCAATCATTTTGGTTAACATTTTTGAACCTCCAAAGTATGTTGCATCCCGTTTTTCATTTACTGTAAATGAAATGTAAATCAACCCAGTGTAATTTATCCTTCTTTTATTGTAAACTTCTTGTCCCTTTTTTTCAACAGACGATTGCGATAAATTTTTGCCGAAAATACATAAGAAAGTATTTTACAACCAGACGCATTTGTGCAAAATGCCCCAACAGACAGCAACATTTTCCTCTCCTGCGCAAAGGTGTATCCTTCTATTCGCCCGCTGCCGCGTCGCCGGTTGCTGTTTCACTGCCATTGGTTCCCCCACTGCCATCGGTT
>CAYULX010000011.1:0-30865 GCA_964445535.1 uncultured Eubacterium sp. | reverse complement strand
GGTTCCCCCACTGCCATCGGTTTCACCGGTCGCTGTCGTGTCTTCCGCAGAATCCGCTTCCCTTGTTCCGACCCGAACCACCCGGTCCTGTTTGCGGTACACGCAGTAGGCCTCTTTCTCAGTGGAAATTTTATTGCC
The DNA here is from genome assembly GCA_964445535.1 of uncultured Eubacterium sp. Taxonomy (GTDB): domain Bacteria; phylum Bacillota; class Clostridia; order Lachnospirales; family Lachnospiraceae; genus Anaerobutyricum. The sequence continues at coordinate 30,727 of CAYULX010000011.1, read as the reverse complement.
GTCTCCATCATAGATATTCCGGTAAGTCTGTACCACATATCCGTCGTGACCGGAAGAAACTACCGTGCTGGTACCCGCATCCATATCCGGGTCATCCTGATATACAGTTCCGCTGGAATTCACCTGAAGGGTCTCCGCCGTCATCTCCACATAAGTATCATCCAGCTTGGTGCCATAGATGACGCAGGTCACCTCCCCGTCCGAATAGGAAGCAGAAATCTTAATGGGATAATCGGTATTGTTCTTAAACTGATAATCCGGTCCTCCCCAGGACACTGTGGCGTCCATGCCGATGCCGATGTAGGAAGACACATAGGAGTGATTGTGATGTTCCACAATCTTTAAGTTGGATAATAAGGTCGCCTTATAAAGCGTTGAAGATACCTGACAGATACCACCGCCAATCTCCTGTACCGATTCCCCGTTGGAATATGCCGGCGCTGCCTGATAACCCCGGTCGGTGGTCCTCTCACCGAGGGCATCATTGTAAGAAAATGTCTCACCCGGCAGGAGAATCGTGCCGTTTAAAGTCTCCGCCGCCAGTCTTACATTGGAAATTCTGGCGTTGGAACCGCCCACGCTGGTAGTACAGCTTCCCATCTGATCCTTAAATAAATGTTTCTTTAAATTTTTGGTGGTGATTTTCGGTTTTTTTACTTTCAACGGAACCACCACATCCTCGCCTTCCGCCGCCGCATCAAAAGAATCCCTGGCACTGTCCACATCAAAACTGACGCCCTTGACAGACTTCACAATCTTATAGTCATTATCCGGGTCCAGAGTGGCATTGGACTTTTTTGTATGAATCTCATCGTAAATGGTCTGGATATCTATGTCCGCCACCGTTCCTGTAAGCATCGGACTCTCGATCACCGTATCAAAATCCGCCTCCGACACAGCATCTTTAATCTCTGTTGTCAGATTCTCTTTATCCACGGAAACACCGGACTTTCCTTTATGGATTATCAAAGAATCACCCGTCACCTCATAGGTAGTCTGCACCGTAGTGTTAATATCAGATAAACCAGAGGCGTCAATGCTTTCTTCCAAGGCCGCATCATCACTCACCTGAGGATTCTGTACAATATTCTGACCAAACACTTTTGTCTTCAAAAGTGCCGCTCCTCTGGTTAAAAAACTGCCGTGCCCGTAATTCATTGCTTTCCGAGCGGCTCCTTCCGCATCCATGGCAAGGCAGGGATACACGGTCACCTGATAGTCCTCTCCGTTGGCGCTTACCGTGAGAGACGCTTCCGCATACTCTTCCTCAAAGGCCTCCCGTATCCGGTTCGCCGCCTGTTCTGTCGTCAACCCGCCGACCTCTGTTCCATTGACCTCTACTCCATCCAGAATCGTATTTTTTTCCACCATGGAGCAGGCCAGCAGATAGCCCACGCAGACAACCGTCAGAACGGAAATTCCAAGCAATCCCCATTTTTCTCTCTGTTTTCTTTTTTTTCGCTTTTTTTCCTGTCTTCTGCCCATAATTTATCATACCTTTTTTATTTATATTTCTCCGCTTGCTTTTGGACTATTGTAGTATATTTCCCCAAAAAAAGAAAGCGAAACATTACAAAATATGACAAATTATGTTTTTTTATTTTTACACTAAAACAGAGTGCCTGACTGGCGGCAATCGATTTTTTCTAATCTCTTATCCCGCCAGTCGGCACCCTGTTATACTTCTGTTTTCTCTTCCAGCAAAAGGTTCCGCATACTATTTAAGCTGATACACAAAGTCGATGTATTGTGAAGAAGCGCCGATACTGTCGGCGGCAATATTCCCGCAACACCCAGAACAATGAGACCGGCGTTAAAGCCCATAATGGTCCTGTAATTATTCTGGATTCTCTTCATCAGACAATTACTGATAATCTTCAGGATGACAATTTCCTCAAGATTGTCTTCTCCGATGGTGATATCAGCAATCTCTCTGGCAATTTCTGCCCCGTCGCTGATGGCAATTCCCACGTCAGCGGCCGAGAGCGCCGGCGAATCATTGATACCGTCGCCAATCATAATAACTTTACGCCCCGCCTTTTTCTCTTTCTCAATAAATCCTGCCTTATCTTCCGGCAGCACTTCGGAGTAATACTCGTCCAAGCCCACCCGGGCGGCAATGGATCTGGCGGTTCTCTCACTATCCCCGGTCATCATGACTACCTTTTCAATTCCGACTTCTTTTAATTGTTTTATAACATCTGCCGCCTCCCCGCGCAGCGGGTCTTCAATGCAGATAACTGCGGCCAGTTTTCCTTCTATGGCCATATATAAATGCGAGTACTCGTCCGGGAGATTCCGGAAAGTCTCTTCCATACCTTCCGGTATGGTGCAGTTTTCATCTTCAAATACAAAATGATAACTGCCGATGACCACTTTCTTATCTTCAATCTTAGAAGAAATACCATGAGCGATGATGTATTCCACCTTGGAATGAAGTTCTTCATGGACAAGTCCTTTGTCTTTCGCCGCCTGAACCACAGCTTTCGCCATGGAGTGTGGAAAATGTTCTTCCAGACAGGCAGCTATACGGAGAAGTTCATCCTCTTTCTCACCGCTAAAAGATACTACATCCACCACCGTTGGCCGTGCCTTGGTGAGAGTTCCGGTTTTATCAAAGACGATGGTTTTTGCTTCTGCCATGGCTTCCATGGATTTGCCGCCCTTGACTGTAATTTTATATCCGCTGGCCTCTCGGATGGCAGACAATACAGAAATCGGCATGGCCAGTTTCAGCGCACAGGAGAAATCCACCATGAGCACCGAAAGGGCCTTTGTGCTATTCCTTGTCAGCAGATAAGTAAGTCCTGTACCTAGCAGGGTATATGGAACCAGCTTGTCAGCCAAATGCTCCGCTTTGCTTTCCAGCGTAGACTTTAACTGCTCTGACTCTTCAATCATAGTAACAATTTTCTCATAACGGCTGGAACCGTTAATTTCTTTTACCCGAAGGGTGATTTCTCCTTCTTCCAGCACTGTGCCGGCGTAAACATAGCCTCCCTCGCATTTGCGTATCGGCAGCGCTTCTCCGGTGAGGGACGCCTGATTTACCATGGCCTCGCCCTCTATCACCATACCGTCAAAAGGAATCACATTTCCCATATGTACCCGGACAAGATCTCCTGCCTGAATCTCGTTCACCGACACCAGCACTTCCTGTTCCTCCCTCATCAGCCATACTTTGCTGATGTTTAAGGACATACTGTTAGCCAGATCATCTACGGATTTCTTATGGGTCCATTCCTCCAAAATCTCACCAACACCCAGGAGGAACATGATGGAAGATGCCGTATTGATATTTCCGCGAATCATAGAAATGGCGATGGCCGTACTATCCAGCACCGACACTTCTATCTTTCTCTTTGCCAACGTCTCAATTCCATGTTTGATATATTTTATAGATTTTACTGCCGTGAGAAACACCCGCAAAGGATACGGAATAAACAGTCTCCCTCCATAATAGAGAACAATCTTGTTAACCAGTTTATCCCAATACTCCTGATTCAGTCTGCGGCTGCCACTTCGCCGGTAATTTCCCGAAACTTTCACATCGGCCAGGCGAAAGGCTTCGATCATCCGGAGGATGTCCTCCCTTTTTCCGGTATACCGGATAACAACATCCCCTGTGCGTTCCTGTACTTTCACAGATTCCACAGGTTCTTTCAGGCTTAAATAATACTGAAGCGCGTCCGCCTGTTCGCAGGACAACTTTTTCTGACAGCTCTGCAAGCGGATTCTTCCCCGGATTTCATGTTTGATTTTAAATTTCATATGAATTCCTCTTTTCTAAATGGAAGTGTAAGCAATGTTCCTCCCCATGTCAGGGCTGTCGCATCAACTATTCTTTCTCACTTTCCGATTCGCCGTCCTCCGGCTCGCTGCACTCTTCGTCAAAAGTGCTTACCTCTTCTTCCTCACCAGTCTTCTCGTCATTCATCTGCTGCGCTTCTGCATAAATATCTTCGGCATTTTCCTGAATCGTCGCTGCAGTATTCATTATGCACTCCTTGGCCCGCAGGGCTGCCGCAGTACAATTTGTATACACTTTCTTTGCTTCTTTGCTGGAAAGTATCTTAATCCCGGCCGTTCCAAACAGTACGCCCGCAGCAAAAATTCCTGTTTTCTTTCCATCAATTTTTGATAAACATTTTAAACATTTTAACATTTATGTCCCTCCTATTTGTGCTTATACCCGGTGTACATTGTCATAAACAAACAAAAAATAAGAGCCCACGCCCAGAATTTATGCTTTTCCATTTGACAATCCTCCCTGTTTTCTAATTTTCTTCTTTATTCTAACTCTATAATCTGAGTATTTCCATGCTTTTTCTCTTAATCGAAAAATTTTATCAATAATTGGCGTCTCTGAACATTATATTTACTTTGAGAAAATGTTTATACAGGAACCACTTCATGCAACGGAAACTTTGCAAAACTAAAACTTTGCGGGACTGGACTTTCACGGAACAAAACTTTACCCAACCGGAATTTCTATGTACGAAAAAAAGACACGGCAATAATCACCGTGTCTTTAAAACAATGGGCGGAGGTGGATTCGAACCACCGAAGCAATTTGCAACAGATTTACAGTCTGCCCCCTTTGGCCACTCGGGAATCCACCCATTCAATATGCGATTAACATATCCGACAGTTTTGTATTATAACGGATGCAAACGCAAAAATCAAGCGTTTTTTTTGGAAACCCCTTTGAGAAGAATGGCTGATGTGGCGGGTAGGGTAATCTCCAATACTCCGCACCGCACCGGACAGACTTCCGGCTCCAGGGTGAAGCCTTCTTCGGTGCTCATGATCAGCCGCTGCAAATCTTCTTTCTCCGTGATACCCACTTCCCAGACAGGCACGCGAACCTTCGCCTCGTCAAAACTTCCGTTGATGAGAATGACCATTTTTTCCTGTTCCGTAAACCTTCCGTAACAGATTACCTTGTAGGCTCCCTGCAAATATTTCAGAGAACCGGTGATCAGCGCTTCATGCTCTTTATGAATTCGTATCATCTGCCGGTGATATTCAATGAGGGCGTGGTCTTCCCGTCCCCACGGATAGGTTCTCCGGTTATCCGGATCCGTCCAGCCGGTTACTCCTGCCTCATCTCCATAATAAATTGTCGGCGCGCCGGGCCAGGTCATCTGGAGCATGACCGCCGCCCGCATGACACCTTTATTCACATTCTGATCAGCGGCCTCCGGCCCTATGGACTCCGTTCTTCCCACCGTCTGATTGGTTCTTGTGAGAAAACGGGAGTGGTCGTGGTTGGACAGCTCGTTCATAGCCACCAGCACAGACGGGTACTGGAACCGAGACATGTGATAAATCATCGACTCCATAAACGCCTGGGTATTCCCCAGAAGATCGCTGCGCTTCTCATCGCTGTGTTTCTCCATGCCGGTGCAAAACCAGGTCACCGGCTCCATAAACGCATTGTAATTCATCACCGCATCCCACTGGTCGCCGCTCAGCCAGCCGCCTGGATCGGCATAATGCTCCGCCAAAATAATGGCGTCGGGATTGGCTTCCTTGACCACTTTTCGGAAATCTTTCCAGAACTGGTGGTTCATTTCTTCACTGTATCCCAAATCCGCCGCCACATCCAGACGCCATCCATCCACATTATATGGCGGAGAAACCCATTTCCGCCCTATATTTAAAATATATTCGTAAAGCTGTCGGGATTCCTCATAGTTAAGCTTAGGCAATGTCCTGTGCCCCCACCAATCGTCATATTCTTCGTTATACGGCCATTCATCCTCATTATAAAACTTAAAATAATTGTGATACGGGCTGTTCTTATCCACATAGGCGCCCTTCTCATAGCCGTACTGATTCTCATAGAGCCGTTCCGCGTCCATCCATTTATTAAAAGAGCCACAGTGATTGAATACCCCATCGAGGATGACTTTCATCCCTCGTTTGTGGACCTCTTCCACAAATTTCGCAAAAAACGCGTTGCTGGCTTCCAGATTTTTCTTGTCTGTGACCCTGGAAATATATTTGGTCGCCTGAATATTATTAAATGCACCTTCTGGCAGGACATCTCCCTCATCCACGATGATCTTTGTAAAATGCGGATCCACATAATCGTAATCCTGGATATCGTATTTGTGATTGGACGGGGATACAAAAATCGGATTCAGATAGAGAACATCCACTCCCAAATCCTGTAAATAATCCAGATGATCAAGCACTCCCTGCAGGTCACCGCCGTAGAACTCCCGCACGCCCATCTGCGCCGGATATTTATTCCAGTCTTCCACACGGTTCACCGGTTCGCCTATATAAATGTACTCTCTGTCCAAGACGTCATTGGACGGATCGCCATTGGCGAAGCGATCCACATAAATTTGATAAAAAACGGCGCCCTTGGCCCAGTCCGGGGTGGAAAATCCCGGGGTTACTCTATAATTAAAAAAAGAATCCAGTTCCTCTGACGGACCTTTTTTATTGAAAAAACATATTTTGCCGCCCGCATGTACCTCAAAATAATACACGAGCACGTTCTCAGTCATGGTTATCTGTATCTCATAAAAATCAAAAAGCTGGTCGTGGGAGGCAATGTGCATCTCTGTACGCTCTTTTTCGGTACAGAAATATACATGCTCCACATTATTTCTTGCTGTCCGGAAACGAATTTTTACCGTATCTCCAGCCTCTGGCTCCATTGGATTAACATAATTCGGCCCGCCGTCCGTAAAAAGCGCCTGTTGATTCAGGGTTGGCTTCGGCCTCTGGATATGTAGTTGGACCTTCTCTGATAATGACAGATTCTGAAACATTCCCATTATCGTTCCCCTCAATTCATCTTTCTTTATCAATGCATCGCTGCACCCATTCTCTTTCGGATATCTTCTCGCCACAGCGTCACGCTCATTTTTCGGGCGGCTGTGCGTCTTTTCAAAGTGCATATTTCTTTTCAGATACATTGCCGCACAAAAACTATTTTCGGTTTGCCGGCTCCACATTAATGGACTTCCCTTTGATCTTCACATTTTTCATGGCGTCCAGTACGTCGGAAGCCACTTCCCTTGGCACTTCCACAAAGGTATATTTATCATACAGATCAATGGTTCCTATCAGTTTCCCCGGAATCCCTGATTCTCCCGCAATGGCGCCAAGAATGTCACCTGGCCGGATACCCTGTTTCTTTCCAATATTGATAAAGAGGCGCACCATACCTTCTTCCGCTCCAGTATCTCCGAAATCCTCTTTCTCCTGTATCCCTCTCGCCTCGGCATTTCCTAACATTTCCGCCAGAAGCGCGGCCGCCACGTCCATTGCCGTATAATCTTTCTCATTAACAAAAGCCTCTATCATATTAATATAACGCTTTAAGTCCTGGTCTTCAATATAAGAATCGAGCCTGTCAAAGATTTTTTCGACTCTGGTTTCTGTCACATCATTTAAAGAAGGTATCGGCTGAGCCTTGATTTTGGCGCGGCAGTATTTCTTTATCTCCCGTAATTTGTATACTTCCCGACCCACCACGAAACTAAATGCCATACCTGCTTTTCCGGCACGTCCAGTTCTGCCGATTCTGTGAACATAATATTCATCGTCCTGCGGCAGATCATAGTTAAATACCGCGTCCACATCATCCACATCGATTCCCCGGGCCGCCACGTCGGTGGCCACCAGGATTTCCGTTTTGCCGTTCCGGAAACTCCGCATCACTCTGTCACGCATGGTCTGTTTCATATCCCCATGCAGACCTTCCGCAAAGTATCCTCGTCCCTGAAGATCCTGCACCAGCTCGTCAACGCCTTTTTTGGTGTTGCAAAATACCACGGACAGTTTCGGATCATAGATATCCAGCAGCCGGGAGAGCACCTCACTTTTATTCTTGGGCCGCACTTCATAATAATACTGGGTAATATTGGGAACGGTCAGCTCTTTTCTTACCACTTTAATGGCCTGCGGATTATGCTGATATTTTCTTGTAAGCTCTAGAATCGGCCGCGGCATGGTGGCGGAAAACAGCAGTGTCTGACGGTCTTCCGGAATCTCACTGAGTATCGTCTCAATATCATCCCGAAATCCCATATCCAGCATCTCATCGGCCTCATCCAGAACCACCGTGCAGATTTCGTCAAATTTGACCGTCTTTCTTCTCATATGATCCATAATACGGCCCGGGGTTCCGATGATGATCTGCACCCCGGCTTTCAAGGAACGGATCTGCTTGGAAATCTCCTGGCCGCCATAGATGGGCAGCACTTTCACAGACGGCATGTATTTCGCCAGCTTCCGAATCTCATCGGCCACCTGGATAGCCAGCTCTCTGGTAGGACAGATAACTATGGCCTGCGGTTTCTTCAGCTTAGGATTAATTTTTTCCAGAATCGGGATGGCAAAGGCTGCCGTTTTTCCCGTACCTGTCTGCGCCTGACCTACCACGTCCGCCCCGGAAAGCTCCACCGGGATGGCTCTTGCCTGGATGGGTGTCATCTCCTCGAAGCCCATGTGGGTAATCGCTTTTAAAATCTGCGGTTTAATGTTTAAGTCAATAAATTGTAATGATTCCATGTCTGTCTCTCTTTCTATATAGTATAAATACCAATGCACAAAAATAGAGCCCGGACACTCCGGACTCCAAAATCCGTTCATATGTAAATTCTGTCTGATACAAGATAACATAGACTGTTCAGAAAGTCAAACAGTAAAGATATTTTCTCTCCGGTATAGTTCTTCCCGACGGTCTTTTTTCAACGGAAAGACCTCCCGGCATTTTTGTACCTGTGCAGGGTCGATATCGCCAATCAGCAGACTTTCTTTCTCAGAAAAATGCGTGAGTCTTTCTCCCCGAGGACTGTACAGCACCGAATGACCATTGTAGGCGATGCCCCCTCCTTCTCCTACCCGGTTGACTCCGGCCACAAATGTCTGGTTTTCAATGGCTCGTGCCCGAAGCAGACAGTCCCAGTCCTTGATTCTGCTGACCGGCCAGTTGGCGATCACTAAAATAATCTCGCTTTTTGCCGAGCTGATCTGGAAAATTTCCGGGAACCGAAGGTCATAGCAGACAAATCCGCCAAGAAACGTATCCTTCCATTCCATGCAGACAATCTTTTCCCCTCCCTGAAAGTAATCTCCTTCCTGACCGAAAGTGAACGGATGAATCTTTGCGTAACTCATCCGGATCTCTCCATTTTTCGCCACTGCCAGACGATTCTGGTATCGTTTCCACCCCGGATGGCGCAAAAGTTTTTCCTCTTCCACCGGTACAGGATATCCAAATGCCAGAGTCATCCCGTACTCCTGACTCATTTTTTGAAAAAAATGCACCTGTTCCCGCCAGTCCGCCGTAGTTTTCTCCACGTTCATGGAAAATCCCGTGAGACTCATTTCTGGAAAAACGAGCAGCTCCACCTGATGTTCTTTTGCTCTTTTTATAAAATTCTCTGCTTTTTCCATATTCATCTGTACATTTTCCCAGATAATATCCATCTGCGCCAGTCCAATTCTCATAAAATTCTCCTTATTTTTCCTCCGCCGCTTCCCCTCTCTGTCATTTGTATACGAATGGGCGGTTTTTTTTTCGAAAATATGTGTAAAGCCAGGGGTTGCATTTTCATTTTTAATATGGTAGTATTTAACCACTTGATACATAGTTTTTAAAACTACATCATATAATGTTCACATGTTGTTACATCTTCCCGCATCGAACGCATTGCCTGATATCATTGTTCAGGAACGCAGCGATGCATTGACGATGTTCTGATATTCATCATAACACAGCCGGGAAGAAAACAATAGTATCTTTCTATTTTAAAGGAGGTATTTTTTATGAATACACGTTTAAAAGATCCTGGAAGCGCAATTACACATTTGATCGCCATGGGAGGCGCCGTGATCTGTTCCTTCCCGCTGATTTTTAAAGCGGCCCAGAGCAACAGCGGCATCGCTGTATTGTCCATGACAGTTTTTATTGGAAGTATGATTCTTCTTTATGGAGCCAGTAGTCTCTATCACTCTCTGGACGTTTCCACCAAGGTGAACCTGCTGTTCCGCCGTATTGATCACGCTATGATATTTGTTCTGATTGCCGGATCCTACACACCGGTGTGCCTGCTGGCTCTCCCTAAGAGCTCAGGAATCCCGCTTTTGATCCTTGTATGGGCCACAGCAGTTATCGGCATCGGACTTAAAATATTTATCATTAACTGCCCGCACTGGGTAAGTTCCATCATTTATATTGCCATGGGCTGGATTTGTGTGCTGGTCTTTAAACCACTGGTCGCTGCTCTTCCTTCCGCAGCCTTCGGGTGGCTTCTGGCAGGTGGTATCATTTACACCATCGGCGGTATCCTTTACGGATTAAAGCTGCCTGTATTCGATAGGCTGCCTAAGAGTTTCGGCAGCCATGAGATTTTCCATCTGTTTGTGATGGGCGGCAGCTTCTGCCACTTCATTTTCATGTATGTTTACATGCTATAAGCTTACTCCCTGTGCACAGGCATAAGCGCTCCTGCCGCGCTGAATCATGGCCTATTACTGCTCCCTGCTATGAATCAGTTCCAGCTTCTGCTGTCTCGATAGCTGCTTGATGGCGTATTCCCGTTTCAGGGCCTCCTGTTTGGTCTCATATTCTTCATAATATACAAGACGTACAGGGGCCCTGTTCTTTGTGTATTTTGCACCTTTTCCTGTATTATGTGCCCTGATCCTTCTTTCGAGATCTGTCGTCCACCCGGTATAGAGGGTACCGTCACGACATTCTACTATGTAGGTATACTGCATTTGTATTCCTTTCCGCTTTTCCCTTGTATTCTTTCTGGGAGAACCGCTGCCGGTTCTCCCTATCTTATCAGCCGGAGGCTTCTTGTATCTTATCCGTGAAATCAGTCAAAAAAGTCTTTTCTGCAATTGTATCATAAATCCGGCTGTATTTTTCACTGGTTTTTACGCCTTATTTATTTTATGCAGAAATTTATTAGGCAGTCAAAACAGACAAAATTAAAAATTCTGCAATTACCAAACTTGAAATAGATTTCTTAATTTAAGAATTTATTTGTTGTATGACATAATTTCACATCCATATAGTCGGATGCTTCCACATCCTGACTGCTGTCCACCTGTATTATTTTTTTCATCTTACATTATATGACTGTGTATTCAGCTTTATGTCTTTCCGATATGTTTTTTCACACCGGTTTCGCGTCTTCCGGGAATTGATGCGCTTCCCTTGTACAGTCCTTTGACATAAGATTCCATCTCCACAACAACGTTTCAAAAGATTTTCCTTCGCTATCTGCAAAATCGCAAAAGAATACTTGTACTTTATGGCTAATTTACATTTACTTTCTCTTCCTTTATTTATATAATATATGCAATAGAGTTTAAAATTTGTGTACTTATGCGCTTTTGTAGAAAGGAGCGAGTATGACAAAAGATATGATAAACAACGGGATTAACTCAGAAGACAAGTCCCGTATGATACAGGAATACGTTCCCGGCAAGCAGATAACTCTCGCCCACATGGTTACTCGCCCGAAGGCTTCTGTTTATAAGAAGCTGGGACTTCCGGATGATTATCATGACGCCATCGGTATCATGACCATCACGCCGTCGGAGGCGACAATTATCGCGGCGGACATCTGTACCAAGTCCGCTTCCATCAAGCTGGGATTTGTAGACCGTTTTTCCGGTTCTGTTATTATTGTGGGTTCCACAGCAAATGTGGAATCTGCATTGAACAGTGTCATCACTACTTTTTATAACAAGCTTGGATTTGATACGGTGTCCATCACCAAGACGTGACAGGGGACAGCAAACATGAAAGTTATGTTAATCGGCCCTTCGGCTGCCGGAAAGACAACATTAATTCAGCGTCTTATTGACAAGGAGATTCAATACGACAAGACACAGACTGTGGAATATGTGGGGAATTTTATTGATACCCCCGGCGAATATATGCAGCAACGCGGTTATTGGGGATCCCTGACCATCACTTCCCATGATGCAGATATTATTGGTCTAGTACAAGATTCCACCAGTGAAGACTGTTGGTTTTCCGGCGGTCTCACCACAAAGTTTGAAAAACCGGTTATCGGCATTCTCACAAAGATTGACCGGGAAGATTCCAATCAGAAGCAGGCCCGTTCTTACTTGGAACTGGCAGGATGCAGAGATATTTTTGCGGTGAGTTCTTACACCGGAGAGGGTGTGGATGAACTCTCGGACAGTCTTCACAAGATGGTTGAGAAGTATAAAAAAGAGAATGCCCGGCGTTATGCGGCAGATTATTTCGATTAAATCACATTGTCGATGACATGAAAAAGGAGGAGGTGAGACCTTGATTATACTGACCAAAGAGAATGTGACTGACTATGTAAAATCAAGGCTTGATTTTTTTAATACAGACGGCGGCCCGGTGATGGTCTCCGCCATCGGGGAAGGTTCCGTGGAGGAAGACGGCGACGGTTTTATCAACATGGTTTTCCGTGTCTCCGACGGAAAATATTATTTGATTGTAAAGCAGTCCACTGCCGAGCCCCGTTGCAAGGGAGATTTCGTTCTCGACGTCAATCGATTTAAGCTGGAGTACGAATCCATGCAAATCCGCAAGGTAATTATTCCGGATTTGATTCCGGATTTGTATGACTGTGATGACGAGAACCGGATTTTTATTACAGAGGATGTTTCCCGGCTGCGGATTTCCCGTTTTCAATTGTTAAAGGGTGTGACTTATCCCCTTCTGGGGGAGCAGGTTGCCCGTTATATGGCTGCCAATAATTTCTACACTTCGGAGTTCTATCTGGACGGAAAGACATTTCGTGACCTGTCCGTACATTTTATGAATTCTACCATGCGGGCAATTATGGATGTGACTATGTTTCTCACCAGCGTTTCACCGGAAGATACGGTGGGACGGCCGCTGGATCCAGATTTTGTCACATTTTCCAAACGAGTCTGCGCGGATCCGGCCGTGATTCTTTCCCGGCAAAGGCTCCGTCATCTTTTTATGACAAAGGGCGAATGTCTCATTCATGGAGATTTACATACATCGAATATTTTTGCCAGCCAAACGGAAGCAAAGATTATTGATATGGAATATACATTCTGCGGCCCGTTTTCTTATGATATGGGTTATTTCCTGGCGAATTTTATCGCTCAGTATGCTGCCGCACTGTTCCGTCCGTATAAGACAGAACAGGCACGCACAGTTTTCAAGAATTACTGCCTGTTCATGATTAAGGAAACGTACTGCAAGTTCTGTGATTATTTCTGCCGCTACTGGGATGAGGATGCCAAACCGGTATATCAGCATGTTCCGGGATTACAGCAGGATTTCCGATTGACTACTCTTCGGGAGTTCATCGGATTCGCCGCTTCCGCCATGCTGGGACGGATTGCCGGAGATATTCCTTATCCGGATTACGATGATATTGAGGACTATGTGGCCCGGCATAACGCTAAGTGCTATTCCATTATCCTCAACCGTCAGATGCTCGTAAAATGGGAACAATATAACACCATTGATGAGTTTATCGATGATATGCTCATCGTGGAAGAGATTTACTGCCGGTACGCAAAAGAGTATGACGAACAGCAGGCTGTCGCTGATTCAGAATCCGGACATACCGGACATTAGAAGGGAGGCTTTTTGTTATGATTGTTTTAACAAAAGAAAATATTGTTTCTTATATTAATGATAACGTCCCTTCTATTCACCTGGAGGAACCTGTGCAGGTAAATCTCATTGGAGAAGGTGATTTAAGCGAGGATGTGGAAGGAGACGGCTACTGTAATTTTGTATTCCGTGTTGCAGATGCTCACTCCTCTTATATCATCAAACAGTCCACCAGTCATCTGCGCCGGCGAGGTCAGCCGATTACCCCAAAGCGGAACCGATATGAGTATGAGATCATGCAGCTTCGTTCCAAAATTGTTCCTCAATTTGTACCGTCTCTTTATCACGGTGATTTCAAGAATAATATTTTTATCATGGAGGATGTCTCCAACCTGAAGCTGGTACGTTATCAGATGAATGAGAACCACCGGCTGCCGGAGCTGGCCAGCCAGGCTGCCCAGTATCTTGCCGCCACTCATTTTTATACATCAGAGTTTTATCTGGACTCCGAAGAATACCGCCGTCTTCTCTCTTATTTTATGAATGCTGAGATTCGACATATCATGGAAGATGGCATCTTTCTTGATATCTTCGGTTCCGATAAGTTTGATTCTGCCTGTGGCCCGGAATTTGAAGAATATTGCCGCAACATTTATAAGGATACGGAAATCACTTTCCAGCGTTTCAAATTGCGTCACCTGTTCATGAGTAAGTCAGAGACTTTGATTCACGGTGATTTCCATACTTCCAATATGTTTGCGGATGATATCCATTTGAAGGTCATTGACATGGAATACACCTTCGGAGCACCATTTTCCTATGATTTAGGTTTTATTCTGGCAAATATTATCAGCCAGTTCTGTTCTGCGGCGTTTCGTCCATTTGACCAGGAGAGCGAAAGGAAGGTCTGCCTGTCTTACCTGATTTCTATTATGCATCTGCTTTATACAGATTATATTTCTTATTTCTTCGAGTACTGGGAGAAGGATGCCAAGCTGGAATACAAGCTAGCTAAAGGTTATAAGGAGACTCTCGCTCTTGACATCCTGCGGGAATGTTTTGGATTTGCTGCCTGCGCCAATCTCTGCCGCGTATGCGGAACTATGGAGACTGCTGACTTCGACCATATCAAGGATAATCACCTACGTACCCAGGCTAAGTTCCTTTCCGTGGAGATTGATGAACTTCTTTTCCGCAAGTGGTTCACCTACAATACGATTGAGGAGCCGCTGGATGATATAATCGAACTTATGAAAAAGCGGAGAGAATTATTATAACTTCATCTATTTTATTCTTGTTCTTGCAAATAATATACAGACAAAAACAACCCTGTGAGAATGATTGAACCTGTATTTCATCATTTTACTTTATTCTCACAGGGCTATTTTTATTTTCTTCCTATTTTTTCTGACTTTTTATGGTTCTATCTCCAGGAGAACACATTGAACTTGGAAGTCTTGTGCTCCAGTTCCAGGGAATCTTTGGCAATCTTGTAGGAATCCAGGTAGCAGTAAGTTTCCCCCTTTTCTTCCGGCTGTTCGTCATGAAAACGTTTCTCGGAATCTACTTTCACTGTCATGCTCCAACACGGCTCCAGCACATTTGTGCTTCTGTAGAAGAGGTCAAACATGACAACACCAATGCCTTCTCTCGGATCTTTAAAGGTGAAGGACGGCTCACCATTTTCTTCCATGCCGTTCATACGACACATTCCGATAAAATTTAAGATTATTTTTTTATTTTTTTCACCAATTGGGATATATGTCTCTGCCATAGTAATCTCCTTTGTCAGTCCAAAAAGGCTGCCCGAATGAGCAGCCTTTTTTATTTTTATTATGATACCCGCCTGCGAGCCCTCACTTCGCGATGGCTCAACGACAAAACCGCATCTCGTTATTTCAGCAGGTTTTCCACAATTGACGGATGTGGACGTGGTATGATGGATGTGGAAGTAACTTCGCCACTGATGCTCAGCTTCGCAAGACAGGCATTAACTGCAGATCTTACAGAAGATACTTCTCCAGTGATAACCAGGTATCCTTTTCCACCTAAACCTCTGGCAATTCTTAAATCAACAATACTTACTTTGGAAGCTTTTACTGCAACATCGGCTGCGATAACTGCTGTCAAAGCAGAGATTGTCTCAATCGCACCAACTGCCTGAATATTCTCTGTATTGGTAAATCCGGAAATTGCCGGAAGAACTTCTTCACGAACATTATCAAGAATGTGCGTATCAATCAAATAGATGCCGCTCACGAGCTCTGCTTTGCTCATGGCTGCTTTTACCGGACCTACATGTCCACCGATGATAATCACATACTTGCCAGGGCAGATTGGTGTAGCTAATAATAATTCTACATTTCCTGCTTTTACCATCTCATCAGCGGTCTGTATTCCAACAGGAATGCTTTTAATTTCTACAAATCCAACTGCTTTTCTCACTGTGTAAACACCATCCTTTATTTTTCGATTGCAATACAACCGTCAGCGATTCCTTTAATTGTACCGCTGATGCTAGCATGAATACAAGCACCTAATTTACCTTCTGCAGGTTTTGCGATTACATCGCCCTTTGTGACCGTATCACCGACATTTACACATGGCACTGCCGGAGCGCCGATATGCTGTCCACAAGGTATAGACACATGGTCTATCTCTTTTGTCAGTTCTGTAAGCGGTGCAGCCACATTGTATTTTGAGAGACCCAGATTCGCAATAAGCTTTTTGATTGGATATTTTTTATATTTTGCCATCGGATGTGCTGATTCAGGTGCATTCTGCAATGTATTTTTAATACCCTGTTTTGCCATAATGCCTTTTAATTCATGATTTACCTTCCATGGCTGAAGGTTCATGATACAGGCATACTGACAAAGACGACATTCTGAACATAAGAATGCTATCATTGGAGTATCAGATCCATCGCATAAGTGACCATAACTGGCAAATCTGATAGTTTTATGCGGTGCGATTCTGTGTCCGATTATATTACGAGGACATGCTTCTGTGCAAAGACTGCAATGGCAACAGGCAGTCTTTGCAATTTGAAGCATTCTCGGAACTTCCATTTTCACATCCTGAATTAATGGATGACTCTCCGGCAATACAATCAAACCTTTAGTGGTCTTGGTAATTTTGGAATCCAGAGGAACATGTTTACCCATCATTGGACCGCCATTAATGACTACATATGGGCCATCCACAGTGACGCCGCCCGCCAGATCCAGGGCTTCTTTCACTGTCATACCGAGAGGAAGCTTCATGGTCACATGATTCTTTACTTCTCCGGCAAAGGTCACATAGGAATCCGTAACTGGCTTCTCCTCATAATAAACATTATAAATATTAAGTACTGTCTCAACATTGGAAACGATAACTCCTACATTTAAAGGAATACCTCCTTCAGGAACAATTCGCCCTGTTACTTCATGTACCGTTATCTGTTCATCCCCCGCCGGGTAAAAGTTATCGAGAAGATGAAGGCTAAAGCCTTCATACTTCCCGATAAGCTCATTTAAGCTGTTAATTGCTGCTGTATAATGTTCCTTTAAAGCAATAACCACTTTATCTGCGCTTACGGTTTCTTTGATGAGCTTTAAGCCTTCAAGGATTTTTCTTGTCTCGACTGCCATCAGTTGCTGATCCACTCTCAGCAGAGGTTCACATTCTGCACCGTTGAGAATGACATATTCAGCTTTGGCATTTACTTTTACATGAGTAGGAAAACCTGCACCGCCGGCACCTACAATACCGGACTGAGCGATAATATCAATAAGGTTTTTTTCCATTTTACTCACCTCTTAATTATTTCATTCTGATATGGAGACCATCCTTTAATACACATCTTCTCTTACGGCAGAATGATTTCGCGGATGTCAGACCTTCACCTGTTGGACCTGCGATGGTAAATGTGGTGTACCCCATTCCACCAACGCCGATACCAGCATAAGACGGACCGTTCTTAACGAAAATAGTTGTTTCGATTTCTTTTGCCATCTTTGTAAGCTTATCCACGTTTCTGGAGTGCATCATTGCTGTATGTCTGTTGCCGTGTTCTACTTCTACGGCAAATTCGATTGCTTCATCAACGTTAGCTACACGAACGATTGGAAGAATCGGCATCATCAGCTCAATCTGAACAAATGGATGATCTTTCGGAGCTTCCATGATGATACATTTTACTTCCGGACCAACTTTAATGCCTACTTTCTCAAGGATATATTGTGCGCTCTTACCAACAAAGTTTACATTCGGTTTTTTCCCGTCATTTGTTACCATCTCAACCATTTTCTGGATGATTTCCGGATCTTTTACTTCATATGCACCGTTGTTCTTCATATTGAAAATTAAGTAATCGGCAATCTGATCGACAGCGATAACTTCTTTTTCTGCAATACATGGAAGGTTATTGTCGAAAGAGCATCCGTTTACGATATCAACGGCAGCTTTCTCAATATCGGCTGTCTCATCAACAACAACAGGAGGGTTACCTGCACCGGCTCCGATTGCTTTCTTACCTGTGGACATAACAGCTTTTACGATTCCAGGGCCACCGGTAGCAACCAGCATACGAACCTTAGGATGTTTCATCATGATATTGGTGTTCTCAATAGACGGTTCTTTTACAGTAACAACCAGGTTTCTCGGAGCACCCAGTTCTTCCAGCTTTGCGTTAATCTTCTTGATTAACCAGATGGAAACGCCTTTGGAACGTGGATGCGGGCTAAATACTACGGTATTGCCGCCTGCCAACATTCCGATGGAGTTACAGATAACTGTCTCGGTAGGGTTTGTTGTCGGGGCGATAGCTCCAATAACACCGAATGGGCAGTACTCAACCAATGTGAGTCCATCATCTCCGGATAAAGCTTCTGTGGTCAGATCTTCGATTCCAGGCGATTTCTCTGCTGCCAGTCTGTTTTTAATTAATTTATATTCATAAGCGCCCATGCCGCTTTCTTCTACGGCAAGTTTGCTCATGTATTCCAGGTTCTCTTTCTGGCAAACCACTTCTCTGATTCCGTCAACAAATCTCTGTCTGTCGGACATAGAGTAGTTCATATATTCTTTCTGAGCTTTTGCAGATGCTTCAATCGCGTCATCCATCGTCTCAAAAATACCATAGGTATAATCATCAGCAGGGCAAGCGGATTCAACATCTGTCAAAACCTTTTTCACAACTTTTTCAATTAATTGAACATCAATATTCATTATGCATTTCCTCCTTGCATTTTTTCTAATGCATATGTGGCAACTGCCATATCTTCTTCGACAGTACCTCCGCTGACGCCGATGGCGCCGATAATCTTACCATCGACTTCAATCGGATATCCACCACCAAAACATACAATCCTGCCATCTCCGGAGTTATGAATGCTCCACAAGCTGTCACCTGGCTTGGTAACATCAGCAAGAGCTGAGGTAGGGCATTTAAGAGCACATGCCGTATACGCTTTATCTTGCGATACTTTCACACTGATCAGAAGAGAGCCCTCCATTCTCTGGAAATACAGAAGATTGCCTCCCTCATCCACTGCGGAAAATACCATCGGCACGCCAATCTCATTTGCTTTTTCTTCTACAAATTCAGCCATCTTTTTCAGACTCTCTAAAGACATATCCATCTTGCATTCTCCTTTATTGCAAGCGCCTCCCATGGTTTCTTTTACCACTTTACGCACTACCTCTCTGAGTTCTTCAATTTCCTGTTGCTGTACTCTGTCTTCCTCAAGACGAGCCATGGCAAAACATGCGTCTGAAAGACGATTGATAAACTTTCGCAATTCATCGCGAACAGGAATCTCCCTGGCAAGGGTTGTTATTTTTCGTTCCGCCCGTCTTACGACTGTCCTTGCCACATGCAAGGATGCGGAAGATGGATTCACTCCAGGCACCACAAACTCACGCATCACTCCGTTGACTTCCGTTGATTGATCGACAATATTTTCCAGGTATTTGATGTCTTCCTCTCCAATTTTGTCTTTAAGCATCTCCAAGCCTCTTTCATCAGACGCGATTTCTGCTCCTGCCTGGAACATTCTTTTCTGAATATGATTGATATATTCTCTGATATCTGGTGACTCAGTCTGAGCATAGGCAACTCCTAATGCAGAAATCGCCTCATCAATAGTTCCATAAACGTCCACATTCAAGCTGTCTTTGTCTACTCTGGAACCACCGTATAATCCTGTCGTCCCTTTGTCACCTGTCTTTGTATAAATATTAGCCATACATTCACACCTTTAACACTGTGACACTTCCACGGTATCCACAATCCCAACGATTGCGGCATCAACAGGAAGACTGTTTTTCTTGTCACCATCACCTGACATACGAGCCGAACTGCCGCCAACGACAATTACGGTTTCGCCATCACCGGCTCCAACAGTATCAACGGCAATTTCAGTCTGCTTTTTGGCGGTAAGATCCTGGTTGATCTTCTCGACGATCAGGAATTTGCAACCGGTCAGACTAGGGCATTTTACAGTAGATACCACTGTGCCAATTACTTTACCTAAATACATGTCTTCACCTACTTTACTCTCTCACAATCGTGATGCCACGATTGTATGCTTCGTCACTTGCGAGACCTGTCACAACCGCGTCAGCTCCCACAATAATGGTTTTATATCTTGCATTTTTGGCAATGTCCACACGGCCGATGACATTCTTATTCAGCTTGATGCTGGATGTCTCTTCCGCCGCCGCACTGCCGCTGCAGGATGGCTGTGCTACCTGCTCCGTTTTTACCTGTGCCGGTTCCTCACTAGAATCCGGCGACGGGAAATCAAAGCTGGCAGTATATACTTTATTTACTTTGTCAAACAAATTATTGTCCACGGTAAGATGGATTCCGTAGGACTGCAATGCCTCAAGATTACTCCGCATCCGGACCTTGTAGGCATCTGTCACTTTAAATCCTATCTTCGCTCTGACCTCGCTATCCGGACAGCAGCCATCGACAGCAGCCACTACCGGCTTTCCGGTGACCATCGCTCTGGAAATCATGTTCGTGAGCAAATTATCGCTGATACAATTTGCAACCTTTGCTGCCGTATTAATGGTCAGCGCAGGTATGATCACGAACTGATTATCATCAATAATCTGTCTTCCATTTACCGGAGCGCCCTCAACATAAATGGCATCCGGACCAATATCATTCTGGATACGTTCTTTTGTCAGTACTTCATCGGCAGCTTTTGACATAACAACTGTCAGCTCCCAGCCATCATTTTTCAGCTCTTTCAGGGACTTCACCGCATCGGCGTATCCGATCAGAGCTCCTGAGAAAAGAACGGCAGCCTTTTTGCAGGCATCCATGTATCTGAGAACAATCTGGTCAGAAATATATTCCACAATGGTTGACATAAGCGCATTCTCAAATTCGTTTCTATTCATTTATGCCACCTATTGTCTGTTACAATTCATGGCAATTCCGAGAGGCGTCACCAGCAGCGGTTCTTTTGGCTTAATTGTCTTGATTCCGGTTTCTTTCTCAAAGACACTCTCGAACTTCTTAAAGCTGCAGGCTCCGCCCACAACATAAATTACGTCCACATCGTATCCCTGGATGAAACGGGAGACAATTGCCGCCATTTTCTCGATGACCGGCTTCACGACCGGAAATACCAGCACCTCCTGTTTCGGATCTTTCTTGATTCTCTCTGCTTCCTCAAAAGTACACCCAAGACTTCCGGCAAGAACCAGCGTCATATGGGTACCTCCTGTAGGTTCATCGGCTGTAAAGACTACTTTCCCATCTTTCAGAATACTGATACCGGTTGTGCCGCCACCGACGTCCACAACGGCGCCGTCTGTAATTCCAAGAACGGAAGCTGCCGCTGTGGGTTCGTCAATGACATTGACTACATCCAATCCCACAGATTCCACAACGTTGGAAATGACTTTTACATTACCAGAAATGATTCCCGGTGGAATGGCTGTGGCTGCTTCGTGAAACTCCACACCCATCATCTCTTCCAGTCGGTTTTTCATATTCTGAACCGCCCTGGATGCGCCGAGAAAATCAACAACGATTCCATCCCGAACCACTGTAGAAGGATAAGAGGCCCCTGCAATCGGGGTATTGTTGGCGTCCACCACAGAAACCACGATATTAGCGGTTCCCAGATCCACCCCCAATCTTAAATTACCTTCGTATGGTCGAAATTCTTCATTTTTAATCAGCTCGGAAAAGCCGACCAAAACATCATTATAATTATTCATGCATTTTGCCTCATAGGTCT
The DNA here is from genome assembly GCA_964445535.1 of uncultured Eubacterium sp. Taxonomy (GTDB): domain Bacteria; phylum Bacillota; class Clostridia; order Lachnospirales; family Lachnospiraceae; genus Anaerobutyricum. Next base: position 8,893 of record CAYULX010000011.1, on the reverse strand, counting down.
GCCATATTCTGTCACATTATACCGTTGTCAGCAGACTACGACATATCAGGGGCAAACCAGGTGCGATGTAATACCGCACCTGATCTGTACCCGAGTATTACGATCTGATTTTGTTCAAACACAGGCTCTGAACTACAATATATCCTTTATATCAGATTATTTATCTGTGTTCTTATCTGTACCCTTGTCTGTGTTCTTTCCCTTTCTAGATCTTCCGCTCCTTCTATTTCCTGTTGATGGTTTTTTCGCCGGAGCATCTGTATTGGTTACATCTTCAGCTTTTTTCTCTTCAGCAGGCGCTGTCTTTTCAGGTGTTACCTCTTCCTTTGGTTCTTCCTCAGACGCTACAACCGGGGCATCTTCTGCCTCAGGAGCTACAACTGATTCGGTTTCCTTCGGTTTGACTTCTTCCTCTTTCGGAGCTTCTTCCGGCTGAATATCCGCTGTACCTGTTACCTTATTTTCTTCAGATGTGTTTTTCTCCAGCTCTTCAACTACCGGCGGTTCAGGTGCTTCTTTCATTGGTGTTTCAGCCTTTGGCTCTGCTTTTGGTTTCCAATTCTTTACAAGAACCGGCTGCTTGCTGTCACCTTTCGGGCGATAACCTTCTGCCAGAGCGATTTCTCCGCCAACCGTCTCTCGGTTGTCCACGAGAAGCTTTCTCATACTCGGAGCCGGTCTTGCTTTAAGCAAGACGCTCTTTGTTCCGCTCAAAGATCCCTGTACAGCCTCCGCCGCTTTTTTTCCGGCTTCCACAGCCGCCTTGCAGGCTCCGACATTGCCTTCTACCTTAACGGTACACATGCCGTCGCCTTTTGCATATTCAAACCCAAGCAATTTGACATTGGCAGATTTTACTGCCGCGTCAGCCGCTGCCACACAGGCAGCCAAGCCAAAGGTTTCAATAAAACCAATACTCTTGTCAGCCACCTTTACACCTCCTTACTTTTCAGATTAAAACTTTTATGATTGATCCAGATTACGGAACGGCATTTTCTTTACAAGTCTCGCCGCATTGGATCCGATATTTCTGAATTGATCTGTCTGATAAAACTTAATTCTAAAAAGAGGGGCCGCTTTATCTAGCTTTTCATACTGAAGAACAACGCCTTCTTTGCTGATTCCAACGCCCACCCCTAATCTTGATTCCAAGCTGGCATTATGAGCAAGTTCCAGAACCTCTGCACAATGCTCTGCCTGAAGATCATAGGGGATTCCTTCCTCTTCGATTCCAAGAAGAACTCCGGAAAAATCAGTCAAAGAAAGCTGATCACAGTCATAAAAAACTTTTATTGAAGGCCTTGCATTTATTCCTGTATTACTTCCTTCCATACCTAATCTCCTATTTCAGAACAAGACATTGCCAGTCCTGTTGCCACTGCATTTCGAGGTCCTTCGCATCCGCGAATGTTACCCCGGCCAGCTACTATATTATATTGTGATAATGCATCAGTTACGAGAGTCGGCACCTCAAAGTCCAGTGCAGAACCGCCGACTAATACTACAAATTCAATATCTCTTACATTTCCCGTCGGACTGACCTTCGCCAGCGAACGGATTGCATTTGTAACAAATACTTTTCTCTTTGCATTAGTCCGTACCAGTTTAATCTTTTCGAGAGAAGAAAATCCCTCAAGCGGTACTAATTCTCCACCTTCCTTTACCAATACAATCTTTGCGAAAACACCCGGATCCAGCGGTTCTTCAAAGAACTGCACGGTTCCGTTTTCGTGGCGAATGTGGAAAAGGCTCTCCACCTTTGCCAGAGGATATTTCTTAATGTCTTCCGCTGTGTTAAAGTCTTCAAGACCCAACTCAGATTGAATCAGGAGTGTTACCATATTGCCTGCACCGGCCAAGTGCACGAGCTTCACATCTCCTTCTTTATTCTTAATGGATGCGTCTGTCGAACCTGCGCCCATATCAACAATTGCAATCGGCACATTCGTACCTGGTGTCGTCAAAGCACCTTTGATAGCCATATCGGCTTCTACACCGCCAACATATACAGGTATCTTTAATCTGTCAGTCAATTCTTCGGCAATCATCTGCATCTGCAGACGGTCTGCCTTAACCATGGCTGCAATACCAACGGCGCTCTCCAATGAGTACTCGTTAGCAAGTCCGCCTTTTACCTGCTGTGGATTATAAGTGTCCACGGCCAATAAATCCTGAATTTTGATATCTCTTGGATGTTGATTCGTTAGATTTGACATGACCTGACGAACTTTCTCAAGCATTCCGCCGGCATTCGTTCCTGGTTCGCCTTTAATATCTTCGATGACATCAATGCTCTTTACTGCATCCATCATCTTCTCAGCGCCCTCGTCAACGCCAACCGTTACTTTCTTCTTTTTGCCAATAATTTCAATTGAACCAGCAGGGATTCGTCTCTCTTTTACGTCTCCCTCAGGTGTTTTAATAACAACAGCAGAACGATTTCCGATTAACGCCCGGGCAATCGGAACCACCTGTTTTGTCTCTTCCGGCGTCAGTTTAAATAAAGTTGCGATACCGTATGGATTGGAGAGAACTTCTACTACTCCGCCCACAGTGGCAACCTCTACGGCACATTTCATACCCAATGGAACTTTATCGACCATGCCCACTTCATCAACAATCGGAATCTTTTTTTCAAGACGGTTGTTAATTAAAACGCCATCATCGCGCTGGACAATGGCACCTGTAATATTTAATATTTTATTATACTGATTAATAATCTTTGCAGCGGCTTCAAAGGAAATACTTGACGGGATAACCACTATCACGTCCGTACCAGATTCCATCTTGTCCAGTTTTGTAATCATCTGGGATGTCCCAACACCAATCCCAATACCTCCAGGGGTATTGGGATTGTGTCCAATCATGGTAGATTCAGTGATAATCGTCTCGGTAATCGTTTCCATAGCAACATCACCGATTACGGGTGCTGCTTCATTCACGCGTACTTCATCCAAGTCGCTGATATCAAGCCCAACCTTGTCCAAAGCTTTTTTCAGCGACTGGAAAACGCCGTGAATATTCTGTTTTGTTCCCTTAATTCCAGTGGTACCTGTGATACCACTGGAAAGAAACGTCACATACTTTCCATCAATTCTGGCAACGGCCGTCTCTGTGGTCGCATTACCAATATCAACGCCCGCAACTAATTTCACTTTATATACCTCCGTTGTCTGTTTCGTTCCAACTTATACGTTGTAATTGCGGTCACCCGGCTCAACAATCAGTCGCCTGGGTTCACTCACAATTATTCACGGAAACTAACTGACTATTTTTTTAAACGTCCACGTTTTTCGTAAATATCAGCCGCTTCTTTAACGAAGTTACCACAAACAGTTGCGCCATACTGATTGATCAGCTCATCGGCGATAGCGTATAATTCAGCTTTTGTAGAACGATAAGGTCTTAATGCGTTGTAAATCTCAAGAAGTCTTGCGTCTGGTACAGGGATTAACTCACCAGCTCTTCTTAAGTTTACTGCGAAGAATCCACGTCCTGCGGATTCAGCAACCTGAGCCTGTAATTCCAGAGTCTCTTTTGTAATACGGAAATCTTTGGCAGCTAAAGAACCATCGATAACACCCTGTAATGTTAATTCATCCAGAGATTTACCTGATGCACTCTTAATTAACTCAGGCTTTTTTTCTCCAATAGGATAATCAGCGGCTGTTACTTTGCCTTCGCATTCACAAGCTGCCGCAGAACCCTGCATATTTTTAAGCACTTCCTGCATAATCTGTCTTACTAATAATTCCTGATCCACGATTGACACCTCCGTTTATTTAAATTCAACTTTAAGAGCTTTAGGAGCTTTATCTCTATCTGCATGTTCTGTCTCTTTGATGTGAAGAACAGCGGATAAAGCCTGGTATTTCGGTCTTGCCATCTGGTCATTCTTTACCGGTACAGGGTTTGGAGATTCGCCTTTTGCGTATTTAGCGGCGTTCTTACCAATTGCTCTGTATGTTTCAAGGTCAATCAGAGGGCACTGAGGGAATAACTCCAGGTTAGACAGTGGCGGAAGGTCTTTCTGGTGGATTACAGTAGTACCTTTGGACTGAATACCAATGCCAACGCCTGATCCAGATAATTCTGCTGCATCATGAGCGATAAAGGATACGTCGGATGTTCTGTATACTTTAACGATTCTGCATGCAACACCTTCTTCCTCAAGACCAGCCATAATTTCTTTAATGATGGCTGCATGAGGAACGCCAACGATATTAGCTGTCTGAGATACGCCGAAAGCCGGTGCAACACCCAGAACAACTTCGTTAGGATTTGTGCCTTTCTGAGCATCGCCAACTTCTGTGATGGTCATACCTTCGGAACAAGCCTCTTCAGCTGCTGCTGCGGAAGTAGTGTTCATTTCTTTAAGAACTTCAGCGATAACGCTTTTTAATAATCTTTCATCAATTGCCATTATAGTTCACCTTCCTTAAAATAGACTATCTTATCAAATCTTTGACGGGTCAACAGCTGTACGAATATTGCTGAGTTTTGTCCACAGCTCTGGGCTGATCTGGTAACCAGTCATAGGTCCTTCGTAGCAGTTCGGGCTGTTAACAGCGGAAATTACATGGAACTTGTCATCAAGCATAGATGCTGTATGTAAGTAGTCGCCAACAACTTTCGCTTTCTGAATGTTGAAGATAGACTCTGCAACGTCTTCAAATCCACCTTTGTAAAGAGCCTTAACAAAGTCGATACCTGTTACGCCGCGCTCCAGCATATCTGTGGCAGCTTTAAGGTCAGCAACAACGTCACGGTCAGGCATATCCTGAGATCCGCGTGCGTATGTGGCAGCTTCAACTTCCTCGTCTGTGATTTCAGGTAATCCTAATTCACGGAAGAGAGCCTGAATAGCTCTTGCAGCTTTATTACGAGCAGCAACAACTTCATCTTCAGTAGCAGGAACAAGACCTGCGTCAACTTTTAAGTCACGCTGGATTACTACCCAGTCATCATAATCGTCTGCATCCCAGTTGGATCCGGCGAACATGTTATCATAGTTAGGTGTTGCAGAATATCCGGAACAGATATAGTCGGTTCCAGGAACAAACTGAGGAATGGAACGGGCAACTCTACGAAGATCAGAGTGTGTAAATGTCTGGTCGTTGGAGGAAGCGTTCTCAAGGTCAAGCATAGCGGCAATTAAGTTCTCGCACGCAACGGCACGGATACCTCCTGGTACAGCGGCAGGAACACCGATACAGGATACGGAACCGTTCTGAGTTCCCTGAACGCCAGCGCCACGAGTAACGCCCAGACATCTTGCTTCAAGGTAAAGCATGGATTTTCCTTCTGCCATACCCATCTGAACTTCAGAGCCAGTGCCGGATGTAAATCTCATTTTTACACCACGGGAAGCGTAGCAGGAAGCGAGGAACGCTTTGGACCATGGAGTATCATCACCATCCATAAATACGTCTTCTGTTCCGTATACGGAAACTGTCTCAGCGTAAGCGGTGTAACCTCTCATACCAAGGTCAAGCTCCGTAGCCTCTTCTACGGCACACTGTGTAAGGATACCAGGACGTCCAACGTTAGCTCCAAGCATGATAGCGATAGCATTGAACGGAGCATAACGAACGATACCTACGGTTGTTTCCATCTCTGCGAAACCACGAACGGCTGCTTCTGCTGCATCGGCTGCAATCTGAATCATGTTATCTTTTACATTTGTAACATGGCACTGGTTCGCTGGTTTTAATCTACATCTCATCTTGGTAATACCCATCATAACTTCCAGTACGTTCAGGTTACCAACGATTTCAACTAATTTAGCAGGTGTAACTGCTGTTGTATATTTCAGACACTCAGCTCTGTTTACATTAATGTCAACGAGCATACGAGCGATCTGCAGGGAATCTGTTGCCATAGCTTTTTCTGCGAAGTCAAGGTTGATGGCATATTTAGCGATGAAAGCGTCGAGCATATCGAACTCATCTTTTGTTTTTCCATCCATTTCTACTACTTCGCCATTCTCAATCTTAATGGAAGGAGTAGGATCATATGGGCTGTTCATCGCAATAAATCCAACTTCTGGCCACTCTAAAGCGTAGCCGTCCTGATTAACAGGTCTTTGATCTAAATATTCAAAACGTTTACTTCTCACGGTCTCAACACCTCTCAATTTCTCAATTAAACTTTCTTCTATACTTATTTTACAGAAGTTATGATATCTGCCTGTCCGTTTATGCTATGTATGCAGATATCTCAATTACCAGTTTCCTCATGCATTGTCGCATGAGGCATGCTAAAAATCAAAGCGTTATCTTAGATATAAGGAACAGTAGTGGATTCCAGCGGTTCGTTCGGCTCTAAAGCCTTCAACAACTGTTTTCCAACTTCTCTTGCGCCGATAATGGCCTGTCTAACTGCGCCTGAATCTCCAGTAAAGAAGAAGTTAACCTCGTTGGAGAAAGATGTTCCACCGTTACCTGGTGTAGCGATAGCGATAGGATCAATTGTAGCAGTCTTAGCAGCTGTATCCGCTAATACAACACCGATACCTGCAGGAGCGCCCACAGTAATACCAAATGCTTTACCAACAACAGCTCCAAATGCTTTCTCTAAGCAGTAGGAAGCGCGTGCTGTGTACTGGAACTCCAGATGTCCTGCGGAGTTACCGTATACATCACCCATCTGTTTCTCAACAAAGCTTAATGCAACTTCTACCGCTCTTCTTGCATCGGATACGTCCTCAGCACCAAAGATTGTTAAGGAGCCATGTCCTGCGCCGCCTTCTGTATCTCTTGGGCACTCGCAAAGAACAATCTCAGTATTTGTAGCTTTAACAGCTTCGTCACACGCAAAAATCTGCGGGCCTGCACCAACACGGTCGGAAATAATACCGATTGAACGATATTTCGGGTCGATTTTCAGTAATTCATGAACGCTATAATCAAGGTTAGCGATTACCAGACCGATTGTATGTCCTAAAGCTGTTCCAACATACTCTGTTAATCCGCAAAGGTCTTCGTTGATTCCCTTAGGTGTTGGAGCTGCGATAGTTGTATCATTAGCGAAAGCACTTTCAGCCTGAGTGCCACCCATTTTTTTCATAACTTCGTCCATGATTTTAGCCATCATTTCATCTTTCATTGAATTATACCTCCATTAATAATTGATCAGACTAGGACTAAACTTATTGTGGTAAGATTTTTTCTACGTCTGTATGTGGTCTTGGGATTACATGGCTGGATACAACAGTACCTACTTTATCAGCAGCAACTGTACCTGCATCAACAGATGCCTTAACAGCTCCTACATCACCTCTAACCATTACAGTAACTAAACCAGATCCGATTTTTTCATATCCCACCAGTGTTACGTTTGCTGATTTAACCATGGAATCGGCTGCTTCGATTGCGCCAACCAAACCTTTGGTCTCAATCATTCCTAAAGCTTCTTTCTGCATAATTGACCTCCTTATAAAAATTCTTGTCTGTCTGGATAGGACAGACTACCTTTGGTTGATTTACAGGATAGTATCATTATATAGCAACTTTCACAAAATTACTTGGCTTTTTCCTATAATTTTTTATCCTTTAAATACACAGGGACTGCCAAATGCCATTCTCCGACATGATACTTTGTTGACATTTTTTTAACCAGACAGCAAAACAATTCAATCTGGCATATCTATTATTTTGCAATGAGTCCAGAAACTATTTTGCAATATGGTCAAGAATCTTGTTGACGTCGTCGGCCGTAACCTTTCTCGGGTTCGCCTGGGTACATGCGTCAGACAGAGCCCGGCGTACAATTTCTTCTCTGTTAGTCTCAAACTCTTCGAGGGTAACGCCGCACTCCGTAATACACATTGGACGGTCCATGTATTTCAGCAGACGGTTGATCTCTGAAATCAGGTTGGATACGCCCACTTTAACCGTTGGCGCCGGCAATCCGACGACACGAGCAAGTTTCTGGTATTTTTTTGCTGAGTCGTTGCTGTGTTTCGCCGCCTCTCTGTCCATGTCCGCATTGAAATAAATAACGTGCGGCAGCACCAGAGCGTTGGCACGGCCATGTGGGATGTGGAAAATAGCGCCGAGAGCATGAGCGATACCATGATTCAAGCCCAGGTTTACCATGCTGAATGCCATACCTGCCAGGCAGGATGCCCGGTGCATCTTGTCTCTTGCCTTAATATCATAGCCGTTGCGGTATGCCTTAGGCAAATATTCAAAAGCCAACTCCATGGCTTTTTCTGCCAGACAGTTGGAAAAGTCGCTGGCCGTCTCAGCCACATAGGCCTCAATGGCGTGGGTAATTACGTCCATACCGGTATCCGCCGTGATAAATGGCGGCGCTGATTTCACCAGTTCCGGATCCAGAATCGCGATATCCGGCATCAGACTCTCATCGATCAGCGGAATCTTAACGCCGGTCTTGGAATCGGTAACCACCGCAAACTGCGTCACCTCAGAACCGGTACCACTGGTGGTCGGAAGGGCAATCAGTTTAATCTTTTTTGTGCTCTCCGGATTCTGTGCAAGTTCAATCTTTCTTGCCATGAAGACGATCGCTTTCGCCGCGTCAATGGAAGAACCTCCTCCCAGCGCGACAACCACGTCGCACTCCTTGTCCTGAAGGAAATCAATTCCTCTCTCGATCAAATCCATCGGCGGATCGGGAATTACCTCGTCAAATACGGAAACTGAATTACAGTTTGACAACTTTTTAAGAATCATGTCAACCATTCCTGAATCCACCATGAACTTATCCGTAATCAAAACGACATTTTCATCCTTCTCTTCAAGCAGAGCGTCAATGGCATCTTCACTGAAAAGCACTTCTGTGGAAAGCTTAAACTGTTTCATTTTCCTCCTCCTTTCTTACTCTGTATTTTTCTCTATACTCAGACGGCGTCAATCCAGTTTTCTTT
>CAYULX010000010.1:0-49429 GCA_964445535.1 uncultured Eubacterium sp. | reverse complement strand
TTATGAGGAAAAGGAGGATTCCAATGGAAAAGATTTCGATTGCTAAGGAACTGAAAGAGAACTCTTATCCGGGAAGAGGAATAATTGTCGGCCGCTCTGCAGACGGAACGAAAGCAGTGACGGCATATTTTATTATGGGGAGAAGCTCCAACAGCCGTAACCGTGTATTTGTGGAAGATGGAGAGGGAATCCGCACCCAGGCGTTTGATGAATCCAAACTGGAGGATCCGAGTCTGATCATCTATGCGCCGGTACGGGTTCTCGGCAATAAAACCATTATCACCAACGGCGACCAGACCGATACCATCTACGAATGTATGGACAAGCAGATGACCTTTGAACAGGCGCTTCGCACGAGAGAGTTCGAGCCGGACGCACCGAACTACACCCCTCGTATTTCCGCGGTGATGCACATTGAGAACGGGCAGTATAACTACGCCATGTCCATCTTAAAGAGCAACAATGGCAGCCCGGATAGCTGCAATCGGTTTACCTTTGCCTATAACAACTGTCCGGCGGGAGAGGGACATTTCATTTCCACCTATCTGCATGACGGGAATCCTTTGCCAAGCTTTGAAGGAGAGCCGAAGCTTCTGGATATTCCGGATAATATGGACGCCTTCGCGGATCTGCTCTGGGAGAGTCTCAACGAAGAGAATAAGGTTTCCCTTTTTGTTCGCTATATTGATATCGAAACCGGCATTTACAAATCAAAGATTATCAATAAAAATGCGTGATTCACAGCAGAAGAATTGATGCAAAAAAAGCAATGCACAGAAAAAGAATTGATGTAAAAAATGCAATTCATGGCAGAAAAATTGATTTATAAACAGAAAGGACCGATGAGATTATGAAAGAACTGGAATTGAAATATGGCTGTAACCCGAATCAGAAGCCTTCCCGGATTTATATGGAGAACGGAGAGCTGCCAATTACAGTCTTAAATGGAAAACCGGGATATATTAATTTTCTGGACGCCTTCAACGGTTGGCAGTTGGTCAGCGAGCTTAAAAAGGCAACGGGCTTCCCGGCTGCCACCTCTTTTAAGCATGTATCTCCGGCAGGAGCTGCCGTGGGGCTGCCGCTTTCCGATACACTGGCGAAGATTTACTGGGTGGATGACCTGGGAGAACTTTCCCCGCTGGCCTGTGCTTACGCGAGAGCAAGAGGCGCCGATCGTATGTCTTCTTACGGCGATTTCATTGCGCTTTCCGATGTCTGTGATGTGCCGACGGCCAACATGATTAAGAGAGAGGTGTCTGACGGCGTCATCGCTCCTGGTTATGAGCCGGAGGCCCTTGAGATTCTCAAATCCAAAAAGAAAGGCAATTACAATGTCATTCAGATCGACCCGGATTATGAGCCGGAGGAGATTGAACGGAAACAGGTCTTTGGTATTACCTTTGAACAGGGAAGAAATGAGCTGAATATTGATAAAGATTTCTTTTCCAATATCGTGACGAAGAACAAAGAACTGCCGGAACAGGCAAGAATTGACCTGGCGATTTCCATGATTACCTTAAAATATACCCAGTCCAATTCTGTCTGCTATGTTAAGGACGGTCAGGCCATTGGTATCGGCGCCGGACAGCAGTCCAGAATCCACTGTACCCGTCTGGCCGGACAGAAGGCGGACAACTGGTGGCTTCGTCAGTCTCCGCAGGTGATGGGTCTGCAGTTTAAAGACGAGATTCGCCGTGCCGACAGGGACAATGCCATTGATGTCTATATGGGCGAGGAATATATGGATGTACTGGCCGACGGCGTGTGGGAGAAGACCTTCAAGGTGAAACCGGAAGTCTTCACCAGAGAGGCCAAGAGAGAGTGGCTGGATAAGCTTACAGACGTGACATTGGGATCCGACGCCTTCTTCCCGTTTGGCGATAATATCGAGAGAGCTCATAAGAGCGGTGTCAAATATGTGGCACAGCCAGGCGGCTCCATCCGTGACGACAATGTCATCGATACCTGCAATAGATACGGCATGGTGATGGCGTTCACGGGAATCCGTCTGTTCCATCACTAAAAGAAGGTCTGGCTCCGGCGAAGCCACCCGTCCGCAATAGGGGCGTCGGAGAATCGGCGGCAGACACGGAGACCGTTGGTATGGAATCGTATCAGAGGGAAGAGAGGAGGCAGACTATGAGTGGTTATCAAAAAGGAGAAGAAGCTTCGTCTGCGGAAAAGTATGCTGTCCGAACGGAGCATTTTGAGAATACAGTCTCTGTAAAAGAATATATGGATAAATGCGTCAACGTCCCGGAATTTCTGGAATATTGTAAACAATGTAATAACTACAGAACAGTCTGGTCTTGTCCGCCTTTTGATTTTGAGCCGGAAGACTACTGGAAAAGGTACAGCACCTTTCACATTATCGGCATGAAGATTTATCTGCCGCAAGAGCTTCTGGCCAAAACGTATACGAAGGAGGAGCGGGCAGAGATTTTTGAGAGGATTCTCTATCCTAAGAAAGAAGAACTCAACGAGGAACTTTTCGCCATGGAAAAGGAGCATCCCGGCAGCGTGTCTTTGAGCGGCGGTTCTTGCCGTCAGTGTGGCGAAGGCAACTGCGCCAGAAAGGAAGGGGTGCTGTGCCGGTTCCAGGATAAGATGCGGTATTCCGTGGAAGCTCTGGGCGGCAATGTGGGGCTCACCGTGACCAAATATCTGTATCAGGAGCTCCAGTGGATTGAGGAAGGAAAGCTGCCGGAGTACTTTATGCTGGTGGGCGGTCTGCTGTTGCCGTGATGACGATGGTTTCAATCAATAAAATAAACCGGGCTTATGGCACATTTCCCCGGAAATGTACCATAAGCCCGGTTTTTGCTGTATGTGAACGGCGCCATCAGCGGCAGAGCCAATCCAACTGCCGGAAAAAATCCGGATAGGACACATCCACGCAGTCGCTGTCGGTGATGACAGTCTCGCCGTCAGCATTGATGCCGGCAATGGAAAATGTCATGGCAATCCGGTGGTCCATGGCACAGGCGATGGACGCGCCGTGAAGAATCTGGTGGGACGGTTTATCGTCTGTCCGGGAGGGAATGCTCTGGCGGCTGTTGATGATGAAGCCATCATCTGTCGGAATCACATCGGCGCCCATGGCGGATAAGTTTTCGCTGACGATAGCGATGCGGTCGCTTTCTTTTACCCGCAGTTCGTGGGCATCGCGGATGACGGTCTTCCCTTCGGCGAAGCAGACCATGAGGGCGATGACCGGAAGCTCGTCAATGAGGGTCGGGATGATATCGCCTTCGATGACGGTTCCCCGAAGACGGGAGGTTCTCACCCGGATGTCCGCCACCGGTTCTCCGCCGGCTTCCCGCACATTCTCCAGTGTGAGGTTGGCGCCCATGGCACGGCACACCTCGAGGATGCCGGCGCGGGTCGGATTGATGCCTACATTCTGGATCAAGATTTCCGAATCCGGGGTGATTAACGCCGCCACGATGAAAAAGGCAGCGGAAGAAATGTCTCCCGGTACTTCGATGTGCTGGCTGTGCAGAGTTTCAGGAGGAGTGATGGTGCAGGTCGTTCCTTCCGTACGGATATCGGCGCCGAAGGAGCGTAGCATCCGCTCGGTGTGGTCTCTGGACAGCGCCGGTTCTGTGACGCTTGTCTCGCCGTCGGCATATAGGCCGGCCAGAAGCACACAGGATTTTACCTGGGCGGAGGCCACCGGAGAATCGTAATGGATGGCGGTCAGCGGTCTACCGTGAATGATGAGCGGCGCGCATCCGTCGCCGTTTTTGCTGGTGATATCGGCGTTCATCATGGTAAGCGGCGTGATGATCCGTTTCATGGGACGGGAGTTTAACGATGCGTCCCCGCTCAGCTCGGAGGAAAACGGCTGACCTGCCAGGATGCCGGAGATGAGCCGGGTGGTTGTCCCGCTGTTACCCACGTTAAGGACGGACGCTGGCGCCGTGAGGCCGTGGAGTCCCTTGCCGTGCACATAAATCATTTCTCCTTTTTCTTCTATATCGATGCCCATGGCGCGGAAACAGCCGATGGTGGAAAGGCAGTCGGCGCCTTTCAAAAAACCATGGATGGTGGTCGTTCCCTCTGCCAGCGCCCCGAACATAACGGCCCGGTGGCTGATGGATTTATCTCCGGGTACGGTGATGGTTCCTCGCAGCCCGGACTTCCTCGTTAACGTTTTCATAATTTCTTTCCTTTTCTTAAATAATAATGTTCAATGTTCTGCTTCATCGGATATTTACGATGTAATTGCGCTCTTTGAGCACCTGCGCCGCCTTTGTACAGGATTCATCGTCGTATAAAATGATTTCCAGCACCCCTTCCTCAAACTCCCGGTTGTGGATGATGCCGATGTTTTTGATATTGATATTGTTGAAAGCAAGCTGGGAGGCGACGGAGGCCAGGGTACCCGGCTCATCCGGAATGTATACATACAGCTTGTGAATTTTCTCAAATAGTCCGATGGAATGATCCGGCACGGAATTGCGGTATTTGCTGGCGGTGAGAAAGTATTCGTTGATAAAGCCTCCGTTGCCTTCGTCCAGTTCTTCGATGACTTTGGTAAGATCGGTTACCATATCGGAGAGAAGAGAGCGGATATTGACGGAATTGTTCAGGCAAATCTGTTCCCACATGACCGGCGAGGAGGAGGCGATGCGGGTAATATCTTTAAAACCTCCCGCGGCGAGCTGACGCAGCATACCGTTATCGGTGTCGGCGCGGCGGACCAGATGTACCAGCTCTGCCGCCACGATATGGGGAATATGGCTGATGGAAGCGGTGATGTAATCATGCTGCTCCGGTTTTAAAGTGACAGCCAGTGATCCCAGTCCCTGGATAAAGGAAGAAAAGGTGGCGGTCAGATAAAACATGGTGTGGTCGCTGGGCGTCAGGAAATAATAAGCGTTCTCCAGAAGGCGGTCGTTGGAATTCTCATAGCCGGTTTTCTCGGAGCCGACCATGGGATGTCCCCCGATAAACTGCGGAGAAAGTCCCAGCTCGTCCACCGTTTCCTGAATCGGTGTTTTGACGCTGCCCACATCGGTAATGAGACATTGGGGAGCTACGATATTTTTAAGCTCCTTCAAATAACCGATATTCACAGATACCGGCGCGCAGAGAAATAGAATATCGCAGGTGGAAAAATGGGAATCCACCTCATTAAAAAATTTATTCAGTACGCCTTCCTGGCAGGCAAGCTCTCCGGCTGCCCGGTCTGTATCAAATCCATAAATCACAGTTTCCGGGTGAACCCGGCGGATTGTCTTTGCGATGGAACCTCCGATAAGGCCAAGCCCGATGAAACCGATGGTAAAGTGTTCTGCATTCATTATGATAAACCTCCAAATGTTAGTTACAATCATTGTATAAAGTAAATAAGCCTGTGTCAAATGATACACGGAAAAATGTGTTGTGTCAACGCTTTTTAGCGTTAAAGTGCCGGAACAAAAGAGCTTACAAAAGTAAACTTTTGACGATTCTTTTTCTTTTTCAAGTGCATGGCTGAATTGTTACAAATATATTAGATTTCTCTTGTAATATTGGTAGTTTTTTAGTAAAATAGACATGGAGTTGTTTGAGAATATGATAAAAATTCGTTGATTCGACAATTTTTTCTCATTTTTCATCTCAAATACAATAGAAATTACAACACGGGAGGAACTGATTATGAACGTATATGCAACCGAGAACATTAGAAACGTCGTTTTACTGGGACATGGCGGCTGTGGCAAGACATCTCTGATTGAGTCCATGGCGTTTACAACCGGTATTATCAAACGGGTGAGAACGGTAGCTGAAGGTGGAACGGTAAGTGATTATGATAAAGAAGAGATCAAGAGAAAGTTCTCCATTCAGTCATCAGTGATTCCTCTGGAAGTGGATAATGTTAAGGTGAACCTTTTAGACACACCAGGTCTGTTTGATTTTTCCGGTGAGGTTTATGAAGCGTTGAGCGTGGCAGACGCGGCAGTTATCGTTATCAATGGTAAGTCTGGAGTGGAAGTGGGAACAAGAAGAAGTTTTGACTTTTGTGCCAAGAAGGGCATTCCGGTTATCGTATATATTACCTGCGTGGAGGACGAGCATGTGGATGCTTCCGCCATCGTGGACGAACTGAGAGAAAGCTATGGCAACAAGATCGTACCTTTCCATATGCCGATGAAAGAGAACGGCGTTTTCAAGGGATTCATCAATGCGGTGAAGATGCTGGAATGCCGTTTGCAGCCGAACGGAAGCTACGATGAAGTTGTTGTGGAGGAAGGCGCCAATGACGAGCTGGATGATTACAGGATGCAGCTCATGGAAGGTGTGGCGGAGACCAGCGAAGATTTGATGGAGAAGTTCTTTGCGGAAGAACCATTCACAGAAGAAGAGATTAAGGACGCCATCATCGGTTCCGTAGCAAGAAGAGATTTGATGCCGGTTATCTGCGGTGCCATCAATACCGACTACGGCGCTAATATTCTTCTCAATGACATGGTCAAGTATTTCTCCGCACCTGGCATGATCAACGACCAGTTCACAGGAACTAAGGTGAAGACAGAAGAGCCTGTCACAGCAACTTATGACGTTTCCCAGCCTGTCAGCGCCTATGTATTTAAGACCATTGCAGATCCGTTCGTAGGACGTTTCTCCCTGGTTAAAGTTACCGACGGTATCTTAAAACCGGATACCTCCATCTATAACGGCAACAAGGATACAGAAGAACGTATCGGCAAGCTCTATGTGCTGAGAGGTAAAGAGCAGTTTGAGGTCAACGCCCTCTATGCCGGTGATATCGGAGCCATAGCCAAGCTGTCTGTGACCAAGACCGGCGACACCCTGTCGCCGAAGGCGAATCCGATTATCTTCGAGAAGGCGGAGATGCCGGAACCATATACATTTATGCGTTATGTCACCAAGACCAAGGGTGATGAGGACAAGGTTTCCGCAGCGCTTAAAAAGCTGATGGATGAAGACCTGACCCTGAAAGAAGTGAATGATAAGGCGAACCGCCAGATGCTTCTTTACGGACTGGGCGACCAGCATCTGGAGATTGTGAGAAGCAAGCTGGCTGACAGATATAAGGTAGAGATTGACTTGGTGAAACCAAAAGTAGCCTTCAAAGAGACCATCCGCGGCAGCGTGGAAGTCCGGGGCAAATATAAAAAACAGTCTGGCGGACACGGTCAGTATGGAGACGTTTTAATGCAGTTTGAGCCATCGGGCGATTTGGAGACCCCATATGTATTTGACGAGAAGATTTTCGGAGGCGCCGTGCCTAAGAATTACTTCCCGGCTGTGGAGAAAGGTGTGGCGGAGAGTTGCCTGAAAGGACTTCTTGCCGGATATCCGGTTGTAGGTATCAAGGCGACGCTCATTGACGGTTCCTACCACCCGGTAGACTCCTCCGAGATGGCCTTCAAGATGGCAGCCATCACTGCTTTCAAGAACGGGTTCATGGATGCGAAGCCGGTACTTCTTGAGCCGATTGTCAACCTGAAAGTTGATGTTCTGGACTCCAACACCGGAGATGTTATGGGTGATTTGAACAAGCGCCGCGGACGTATCCTCGGCATGAATCCGCTGCCGGGTGGAAGACAGGAACTGGAAGCAGACATCCCTCTGGCCAGCCTGGTGGGATATTCCACAGACTTACGTTCCATGACTGGTGGAAGCGGAGAATTCTCCTACACGTTCAGCCGTTATGAACAGATGCCTGCTGATGCACAGGAAAAAGTATTAAAAGAAGCAGAAGCAGAAAAGGAGAATGAAAAATAAATATGATTGATAAGGCGATTGCATTTGCGGTGAAAGCCCACGAGGGACAGCCGCGGAAAGGGACGGAAATACCTTATATTTTTCACCCCCTGGAGGTGGGGATGATCGTATCCAGAATAACGGACGATGCGGAAGTGATTGCCGCGGCAGTGCTCCATGATACGGTGGAAGACTGTGAGTCAGTGACTCTCGATGACATCCGGCGGGAGTTTGGAGACAGAGTGGCAAAGATCGTCGGTCTGGAAAGTGAGGATAAAGGGAAAAGCTGGGAGGAGAGGAAGGCAGCTAAAGTCCGGATGTTGAAGGAAGAGTCCATGCGGGAAGCCAAGATTGTGGCGCTGGGCGATAAACTCTCCAATATACGTTGTTTTTACGCGGATTATGTCAAGCTGGGCGATGAACTCTGGCAGCGTTTTAACATGAAGGATAAGCGCAGACAGGGTTTGTATTATCAGGGCTTGTGCAGGGCGTTATCGGATCTGTCTGATCTGGAAGAGTACCAGGAGTTCTGTCATCTGGTGGCCCTGGTGTTCGGAGGGATGTAATTGCCGATATTGAATCATAAACATCATGAAAATGATGGATTTATTATTGAATTGTTTTATAGAACTGTTGTAAAATAATCCCGTGCCGGATGCAGCAGACCCGGGAAAGGGGACGCGCGCATCCGGCGGGAATCTGCATTTTGCGGCGGTTCTGTTTTTTTTGTGCCGGTTGAGGAGTACACATTCAGTCAATGCAGTCGAGATACAGGGTATTCAGCCGTTGCAGATATCATGGTTCAACAGGTATTTTTTTTCTGAAATTAAGAAAATGAGTGTTGCACATTGGAAAAGAATGTGATAGTATCTTTCGTGGACATACAAGTGTATTTGTACGGCGTACTTTTTGACCGCGTTTAATGAAGAATGATGCCGGATACGGGAGATTCAGGGATTTCTATGGAGAATGCATGTAAATTTTATATGGTAAAGAAAAAAGCGCTTCCGGAAGTCCTCTTGAAAGTGGCGGAAGTGAACGGCCTGCTGAACGCGGGCAAGGTGAAGACAATACGGGAGGCGATTGATGCCGTGGGTATCAGCCGCAGCTCTTATTATAAATATAAAGATGATATTTTTCCGATTCATGAAAAGATTCAGGGAAAAACGATTACCTTTGTCATGGAGATGGAAGACCGTCCGGGACTTCTCTCCAATGTATTAAAGGTTGTGGCGGAATGCAATGCGAATATTCTGTCCATTCATCAGAGTATTCCGGTGAACCATATCGCTCTCATTACGCTGAGCGTATTGGTGCTGCCGACGACTGCTGATGTGACGGAACTATTTGAGAAGATTGAGGAGGCCAGCGGTATTCATAATCTGAAGATTGTATCCGCAGAATAAATAAAAGATCGGCGAGCTGCGACAGTTCCTCTGTGGGAATATGGCGGCGTGTCAAATGGAAAGAAGAATGAGGAGGACAGTGATGATAAACGTTGCAGTGTTAGGATACGGCACCATTGGAGCAGGCGTAGTGGAAGTGCTCCAGACCAATGCGGACAGCATTGAGAAAAAAGCAGGAGAGAGAATCGTTGTAAAGAGGATTCTTGACCTGCGGGATTTCCCGGGAGACCCGAATCAGGATAAAGTGGTTCATGATTATAAAATTATCGAAGAAGATGAAGACATCCAGATGGTGGTAGAATGTATGGGCGGACTGGAACCGGCCTATACTTTCGTGAAGACAGCGCTTTTGCAGGGAAGAAGCGTGGCCACTTCCAATAAAGAGCTGGTGGCAAAGTACGGAGCGGAGCTCATTGCCATTGCGGAAGAGAGAAAGGTGAACTTCCTTTTTGAAGCCAGCGTGGGAGGCGGCATTCCGATTATCCGCCCGCTGACCCAGTGTCTGACGGCCGACGTCATTGAGGAGATCAGCGGTATTCTGAACGGCACGACGAACTATATGCTGACGAAGATGGAAGAGGAGGGCATGGCTTTTGATGAGGTGCTGAAAGAAGCCCAGGAAAAAGGTTATGCGGAGCTGCATCCGGAAGCGGACATCGAAGGGTATGACGCTTGCCGGAAAATCGCCATTCTCACGTCCTTGGCCTATGGCAAACAGGTGGATTTTGAGGATGTGCATACGGAAGGAATTACGAACATCACGGCAGAAGACTTTCAATATGCCCGTCAGATGAAAAAATGTATCAAGCTTCTGGGAAAGAGCTGGACTGACGATGGCAAGCTGTACGCCATGGTTTGCCCGATGCTCATTGACCACTATCATCCGCTGGCGGGAGTCAAAGATGTGTTTAATGCCATTTTTGTCCACGGAAATATGGTGGACGATACGATGTTTTACGGAAGAGGAGCCGGCAAGCTGCCGACGGCCAGCGCCGTTGCTGCCGATGTGGTGGACTGCGTGAAACATATGGGAACCCATATCAAGATTATCTGGGACAAAGAGAAGCTGAAGCTCAGCGACTTTGGAAGCTTCGAGAGAAAATATTTTGTCCGTATGCCTAAGGAAGTTTCTCTGGATGCGGTGGAGAAAGAATTTGGGAAAGTGGAACCGGTGAAGGTGGACGGTATTGAAGAGACCGCTTTTGTGACAGGTGTCATGAAAGAAAGCGATTATCATAAGGCTGCTGATCAGTTTGATAATATCCTCAATATGATTCGTATCGACGAATAGCTTGCCCGGCAAGCAGGATAAACAAATGAGAGCAGATGGGGTTATCGGAGAGAACAGACAGATTCTTTCCGGTAATCTTTTATGAAAGGAGATTTTTATTATGAAATATATCGTAGTGCTGGGAGACGGCATGGCAGATTATCCCATAGATGAACTGGGGGAGAAGACACCGCTGGAATACGCGGATACCCCGATGATGGATGAGCTGGCGCAGAAGTCAGAGATCGGTCAGGTGCATACCATTCCGGAAGGAATGAGTCCGGGAAGCGATACGGCAAACCTGTCAGTGCTCGGTTACGACCCTGAGAAATATTACACAGGACGTTCTCCTCTGGAAGCTTTGAGCATCGGTGTTCCGATGAAGGATACGGATATTGCCATTCGCTGCAATATTGTGACAGTTTCCGATGAGGAGCCGGACTATAAAGATAAGAAAATAATCGATCACAGCGCGGGAGAGATTTCCACGGAGGATGCGGACGAACTGATGCAAGCGGTGCAGGAGGCCTTCGGAAATGAAATGTTTCATTTCTATACGGGAACCAGCTACCGTCATCTTTTGATCTGGGATAAGGGTACTGTGGTGGAACTGAAGCCGCCTCATGATATCTTGACGAAAACCATCGGAAATTATCTTCCGAAAGAGCAGCTTCTGGCTGATATGATGGAAAAAAGTTATGAGATTCTGAATAATCATCCGATTAACATTGCCAGAGAAAATGCGGGACTGCACAAGGCAAATTCCCTCTGGTTCTGGGGCGCAGGTACCAAACCGGCGCTGGATGACTTTACAGAGAAGACAGGAAAGCGCGGCGTGATGATTTCCGCGGTGGATCTGTTGAAGGGAATCGGCGTGGGCGCCGGTCTTAAAAATATTATTGTAGAGGGAGCCAACGGCACGCTGGAGACCAATTACGAGGGCAAAGCCCGGGCGGTTGTGGACGCTCTCATCAAAGACAATTATGATTTTGCCTACATCCATGTGGAAGCACCGGATGAAATGGGGCATCAGGGCAGTGTGGAACGAAAGATAAAAGCCATTGAGTATTTGGATCAGAGAGTGATCAAAGTGATGAAGGAAGGAATGGATGCTTCCGGTGAAGAGTATCGGATGCTGGTTCTTCCGGATCATCCGACGCCGATCGCGCTCAGGACACACACCAGCGATCCGGTTCCGTACATGCTCTTTGACAGCACCAATCACGGCAGCCGTATGTGGCATTATAATGAGAGAGAAGCGGCAGCTTCCGGCATTGATATGCCTTCAGGTGCAGCGTTGATGGAATACTTTTTAGATTAAAAAAATACCTTAAAAAATCAGGAGGACAGTATGTTAATCGTTAAAAAATTTGGAGGTACTTCTGTTGGCAACAAGGAAAGAATTTTCAATGTTGCAAGAAGATGCATTGAAGATTATCAGAAAGGACATGACATCGTAGTGGTTTTATCCGCCATGGGTAAATCTACCGATGATCTCATTGAGATGGCAAGGGACATTAATCCAAAACCATCCAAGAGAGAGATGGATATGCTGGTGACCACCGGAGAGCAGATTTCCGTATCCATGATGGCGCTGGCCATGGGATTTCTTGGTGTTCCGGCTGTTTCTTTAAATGCGTTCCAGGTGGCAATGCACACTACGCACCGCTATGGGAACGCCAGACTGAAACGCATTGATACCGATCGTATCCAAAATGAGCTGGAGCAAAGGAAAATCGTGCTGGTAACCGGTTTCCAGGGCGTGGATAAATATGATAATCTGACAACACTGGGCCGGGGAGGTTCCGATACCACAGCGGTGGCCCTTGCGGCAGCGCTACATGCGGATGCCTGCGAGATTTACACTGATGTGGACGGTGTGTATACCGCAGATCCGCGTCTTGTAAAAAGTGCCCGCAAATTAGATGAGATTACTTACGACGAGATGCTGGAGCTTTCCACACTGGGCGCAGGGGTACTGCATAACCGTTCTGTGGAGATGGCAAAGAAATATGGCGTACAGTTAGTGGTACGTTCAAGTTTAAATACAAACGAAGGGACAATTGTCAGGGAGGAAGTAAACATGGAAAAGATGCTTGTCAGTGGTGTGGCTGTGGATAAGAATGCCACCAGAATCGCAGTAGTTGGATTAAAGGATGAACCGGGAGTAGCCTTCCATTTATTTAATGCGCTGGCAAAATACAATATCAATGTGGATGTGATTTTACAGTCCATCGGCCGTGACGGTACAAAAGATATTTCCTTTACGGTTGCGGAAGATGTGGCTGACGAGGCGGTGGACATCATCGAGAAGAGCTTTCCTAAGAGCGATTACAAGAAGATTGATGAAGAGAAGGACGTGGCAAAACTGTCCATCGTCGGCGCCGGTATGATGAGCAATCCGGGTGTTGCGGCGTCTATGTTTGAGGCGCTTTACGATTGTGGCGTGAACATTAAGATGATCAGCACCTCTGAGATCCGCGTTACTGTTTTGATCGATCAGAAATATGTGGAGAGAGCCATCGACGCCGTACACGATAAGTTTTCACTGGCAGACTAACAGAAGAAAATAG
The DNA here is from genome assembly GCA_964445535.1 of uncultured Eubacterium sp. Classification (GTDB taxonomy): domain Bacteria; phylum Bacillota; class Clostridia; order Lachnospirales; family Lachnospiraceae; genus Anaerobutyricum. The sequence goes on along the minus strand of CAYULX010000010.1, from coordinate 36,458 downwards.
AAGACGGTGAGTTACTGGTCACTGTGTGAACAGTAACGACTTGTGTGAACAATAATGACTGTGGGAAGGGATTTTGCGCCGGATACATGGCGCAAAGTCCTTTCCTTTTTTTATGATTTGTGTTATGATATTTATTAAATGGAGCTGTGGGAAGCTGGCAGGAGATATTCCCAAAGACGGCGGATGTTTTGTTTCAGGGAAGCTTTTTATGCAGCGAGAGAAAACACAGCTTTTTGTGCAGCGGGAGAAAACGGAGGTATTTGTATGAAAAGACAGGATTACGTTTCCTGGGACGCTTATTTTATGGGAATCGCCATGCTGTCGGCTGAGAGAAGCAAAGATAATAACACGCAGGTGGGAGCATGTATCGTGAGCCCTCACAATAAGATTCTGTCTATGGGATATAACGGGATGCCGACAGGTTGCGATGATGACTGTATGCCGTGGGAACGACAGGGAACGCCCCTGGATACCAAATATATGTATGTCTGCCATGCGGAGCTCAACGCGATTCTCAATTATGGTGGAGGTTCCCTGAGAGGCGCGAGGATTTACTCGACCTTATTTCCGTGTAACGAATGTACCAAGGCGATTATTCAGTCCGGCATTGCGGAAGTGATTTATTATTCCGATAAATATGCGGATACGGACTCCACCATTGCCGCCAAGCGGATGTTTGATATGGTGGGGATTACATATCGCCAGTATAAGAGAGAAGATAAAGAGCTTACGCTGCATTTATAGAACGAAGATTCCGGAAAGTATCCGGCATATGCTGACACAATGAACAATATTATAGTTAAAAAGAAGGCTTGACAGAACTCGGTTTCAGTGATATAGTAGTTGAGGTTGTTTGATGAAACAACATTTGGAAATAAGAAAGAAGAGTATCCACTCTCACCTCAGCACAATGGTGACTCGGGTTAATATCGTACAAGAAGATGGTTTCCTGCATCCGCTATGGAGGAGATAGGAGGCGATTGTTGTGATATATGGTGGATAGTCTTTGGTACTGTCCATTTTTTATTTATAAAATGTGAGGGTTTATGGAGGTGTACTACGATTAACGATTTGATGATTAATGAGCAGGTGCGTGACAGAGAGGTCAGATTGATCAGCGAGAGCGGAGAACAGCTTGGTATCATGTCCGCCAAGGAGGCCATGAAGATTGCCAGAGAAGCAGAGCTTGACCTGGTGAAGATTGCACCCAATGCAAAGCCGCCGGTATGTAAAATTATTGATTACGGAAAGTACAGGTATGAGCTTACGCGTAAGGAAAAGGAAGCCAGAAAGAAACAGAAGACGATTGATGTCAAGGAAGTGAGATTATCCCCGAACATTGACACCAACGACCTGAATACAAAGGTAAATCAGGCAAGAAAGTTCCTTTCCAAAGGAGACAAGGTGAAGGTAACCCTTCGTTTTCGGGGAAGAGAGCTGGCGCATGTGAATTCCAGCAAGGTGATTCTCGACGAATTCGCAGAAAAGCTTTCCGACTGCGCAGTTGTTGACAAGCAGCCTAAGTTTGAGGGGAGAAGCATGACAATGTTTTTAACTGAAAAACGTTAATATTTATATAGAACAATTTAGGAGGAATTAATTATGCCAAAAATGAAAACATGCAGAGCTGCTGCAAAGCGCTTCAAAAAAACAGGTACTGGACAGTTAAAAAGAATGAAAGCTTATAAAAGCCATATTTTAACCAAGAAATCTCCGAAGAGGAAGAGAAATCTGAGAAAGTCCACAGTGACTGACCCGACAAACGCAAAGAACATGAAGAAGATTTTACCATATCTTTAATCGCATAGAGGAGGACGTAAATTATGGCAAGAGTAAAAGGCGCAATCGGCGCAAAGAAAAGACATAACAGAACATTAAAACTTGCGAAAGGTTACAGAGGAGCAAGATCCAAACAGTATAGAGTAGCGAAACAGTCTGTGATGAGAGCTTTGACAAGCGCTTACGCAGGAAGAAAACAGAGAAAGAGACAGTTTAGACAGCTCTGGATTGCCCGTATCAACGCTGCGGCAAGAATGAACGGCATCTCTTACAGCAAGATGATGCACGGATTAAAATTAGCCGGCGTGGAAGTAAACAGAAAAATGCTTTCTGAGATGGCAATCAGTGATCCGGCAGGATTCGCAGCTCTTGCAGAATTGGCAAAGAGCAAGGTGGCATAATGAAGGACGAGACCAGTAAACGAAAGTTTACTGGTGTTTTTCTTTATAAAAAAAACAGTCCATTCATTAAATAACATTAAATTTATATTTCAAGGAGGAGAATACGATGAAACATGCAATGAAATTTAAAAAACTGATAATCTTTTTGATGGCTTTTGTAATGATTACCAGTTCAGTCGGCTCCTCGGCGGCTGTTACATATAAAAAGGGAAGCAGAACTTATTCATACAGTGGCTCTTCTTATACTGTGTACTACAACGGTACGAAGGTCAGCACAAAGAAAAAGACCGGCATTCTCATTAATGGAAGCATCATGATTCCATACAAAGCCTGTCTTGTGAAAAGAGGACCGCAGATGACGGCCAAGTATAATAAGTCATCAAAAAAATTAGTACTTTCTTATAATGGAATAAAGGTAAAATTATTTGTCGGCAAGAAAAAAATGATAGTCAACGGGGTGAAGAAAAAAATCTCAGTGGCTCCTATGTTTGTGAAATATAATGGTAAAAAGACATTGGTAGTTCCGGCGAGAGCGCTTTTTGAAGAAGGTTTTGGTTTCCATTACGAATATAAGAAAAAACAAAAAGCAGTGTACATCACTGAGCCGGAGACGATGACAAACAGTTCATCTTCCAAGACGGCGGAGACGACCAATGGTCTGACGGCAGCAGCGTTTGCCAATATGACGACAACACAGTTTATCCAGACCATGGGACCGATCGCCCAGGCTGATTATAAAAAGACCGGAGTGCTTGCTTCCGTGACACTGGCGCAGGCGATTCTGGAAAGCGGCTGGGGTAAATCAGAACTGGCGCAGAAAGGGAACAATCTGTTTGGAATGAAGACAAATTTATCCGGTAACACATGGAGCGGCTCCGTTTGGGACGGTAAAAGCAGCGTGACCATCAATACCAGTGAAGAATACGACGGAGTGAATAAGACAGTCAGCGCTTCTTTCCGGAAATATTCCTGTGTGGAACAGTCGGTGGCCGACCACTCCGCATACCTGGTGAATGCCAAGAACGGTTCGGCATATCGGTACGCCGGTCTCACCGCAACAAACAGCTACAAAAAACAGTTGACCATCATCAAAAACGGCGGATATGCAACGAGCAGTACATATGTATCTCAGCTTACCTCTCTGATAGAGAGATATGGTCTCGATCAATATGATCAGTAACGCGGGGCAAAAGCCGTTCGGAAACGCAGTTGTTATTTTGGGTTTTCCTGTGTTATAATGCTGATGTGAGTTAGGAGGATTCTATGAGACACGCAAGAAGGACGAAAAAATCAGGACTGCTTCAGAGTCCTCTGTTTTCTATGGTAATATCTCTGCTGCTTGTGGCGGCCGCCGTTGGATTTGTGTTCGGTTTTGGCGCATTTTTGGAAAATCGGACATACACAGGGCCGGAAGTTGTATCTGGGCTTGAGACGACGGAGGAAGAGACAGAGGAAGAGAACCCGGAATATCTGGATCTCGACAATCGTTTTAAAGCCTGTTATGTGATGATATGTGAAGTTCCCCCTCTGGGTTTGTGGGCCAATCCGATACCCGGCGAAAAAACCGATGCGTCAAAAATGCTGGTTAGCGGGCAAGTGGTTCACGCGCAGCAGAGAGGAACTTATAAAGGACAAACCTACTACAAACTGGATGACGGAACTTATCTGAGCAGTGATATTTCCCATGCACAGCCGCTGCTCAGTTATACGGAGATGGAAGGATATCTGGCAATTACTTATATCAGTTCTTCCGGAGTCCGTTTGAGAAGATGGGCGGACTTTGACGCCGACAACGTGGTAGGAGCTGTCTATGTGGGAGATAAGGTGCAGGTAAAAGCAAAAGTACAAACAGAGAAAGGGGATTCGGCATATATCACAACAGATGGACTGTATATTACGGCCGACACCCAGTACTTTAATGATTACACCAGTGTTCCGGAGGATAAAACAGAGAGCGATTCAAACAAACAATCTGAAAAAACCACCGCCGCAGATGAGGAAACCACAGAGTCCGGGCAGGATGTCTCCACAGAGACAGAGAACACCGGAAAATGGGATTTCTCAGACAGAGAACTCAATCAACAGCAATAGGAAATACAGACAAACCAATAATTTAATTAAAAACGTGTCAGTACACCGGAAAGGCATCTCTCTATGATAGAAAGCAATCCGGGAAGATGGCCTTTCCTATCTGGCAGGCGGTAAAACATGAAATTGTGGCAGAAGAATAAACAATATATTTTTTAAAAAAAATTAAAAAAAGTACTTGCGTTATATGTAAATGCGTGCTATAATCTATTTCGTTGGTGAGAAGGAGAAAACATCAATGAAAAGAATACATGCAGACGTGGCGGAATTGGCATACGCGCTAGACTAAGGATCTAGTCCGGGCTAACTGGGTACGGGTTCAAGTCCCGTCGTCTGCACTGCAGAAAGCCTCTGAGAGTATTTATTTAAGTGGTTCTTAGAGGCTTTTAGTTTATAGAAGGGCAAAAAGGGGCGAATTATAACTTTTTAAGGGAAAACGGAAAATAGCAGACAGTAAATAGCAAAAGCCAGCTGAGCCACTCCTCGTATTTTAAGTCGTGCAAGATTTTTTCTTGTTGACATCGAAACATATTATGAGTACAATATATTCCAGTCAGATTTACGAAAAGACACTGGTGTACTGTTTACTGGACGCCAGGCGGAAGTGTATATCACTATTCTCGGAGTTGTCCGACCTTGTCCAGGTCAAGAACTGTTTACAGCAAAACATCAGCCGAAAGCGGAAAGGTTCGCGGCTGTAAGGTATGTGGATGACGAATCGCAAAGGGTACTGTGAGTAAGGTGAAGAGCATACCGGATAATTTAGTTAAAATTAGTTAAAAAAGTAAAAAATACAAAAGAGAAGGGATTGTTTCCACACGATGAGCCTTTTTGGTAACAAGTTTTTATTTTACTTGTCTGCCTGGGAGGAGTATGGCACAAAGGGAACAGTCCTTTTTTGTGTGAATCAACGCAGCTTGGATAAAAAAAGACATGGTCAGAAGAAGGTGAAGAGGAGGACAAGTATGCGAGAGGGAAGAATGCGGAGACGGATCGTAAAAAGTATTATCGTTTTGTTGCTGCTGACAACAGCTATTATGTCAGCGGATATAAAGGCTGGGGCTGCGGCTATGGTACCGGATATACAGATGGATGGCCGGAAGAGTGATAAAAAAGTGGTAAAGCAATTTATAGAAAAAACGTATCCGAAAAGTTACCGGATTCTCTATATTAAGGGGGAAAAATTGACGGTGAAGAAGCTCAGAAAGAGAAAAGAGAAACGAATCGTTTATGTGGCAAAATGGATTTCCTTCTCACGGGGGAGGAAAGGAATTACAAGAGATAGAAAAAGGATTCGGTATAATAAAAAAGTAAAAAAAGGAGAAAGGGTAGTTAGTTATTTTATTTATAATCCTTTTACTAAGAAGCCAGATGACGTGGCAGCTGTTGTGGATAACGGGAGGTTAAGATAAGGTGTTCAAAAAGAGGATTTTGTGATATACTTATGCCTGATTTTTGTTTTCCGCGTTTTTGAGTGAAAATGACTGCGCTTTTGTATGAAATATATGGAAAGAAACGATGAGAGAAAACCGGAGGTTTGTATGAGTGTTATAGGAGTGAATGATACAGGGATGTCGACGCTGCTTAGGATGATTGCCGGGAAAAGGCCGGCATAGAAGTGGATGAATAGGGGAACAGAGCCGATGAAGACAGCATTGATTGCCTGCAAAACGCTGGAAAAAGAGATTTCGTATATTTTTGACCACGAGGCGGTGGAGATTGATTTGGCATTGTATGTGCCTTCTGGCCTTCATAATACGACTGCCCGACTGCAGGAAGCGGTGTGGGAGCAGATGCGCTGCCTGGAAGGGAAGGGTGTGGAGCGTCTTCTTTTATGTTTCGGTCTTTGCGGAAATGTGGTGGAAGGACTCGTTACAGGGGATTACGAGACGGTCATGCCGAAAACGGATGACTGTATTACTTTACTGCTGGGATCGGCCGAGAGAAGAAAGAAGCTGGACGAGACGAAAAGAGGATATTTCCTGACGGAAGGCTGGCTGCAGGGAGAGGCGAATCTGCACCGGGAATATAAGGAAGCGGTGGCAATGTACGGGCAAGAGATGGCCGACGAGATTTATCAGGAGATTTTCCGGGGATACCAGTATCTGACGCTCATCGACACGGGACAGCCGGATTATCCGATGTTTGTGGAAAAAGGAAGGAAAATCGCAGAAGACTTTGGTCTGGAGCCGCTTCTCATAAAAGGAGAGTCCGGCTGGTTGAGAGAATATCTGCTTCAGGATATCGACAATTTGAAAAGACAGGATAAGGTAGTCATCTATCCGCCACACAGCAAAATGAGCTTTAAGGACTTTATATAACGATGCAGCCGTGTCGCGTGTCAGGCGGCGTCCGCAGATATCGCGAGGACGGACGTAAAGAGAGTGGAAAAGGAGAGTAGAAAACAGAATGAACAGAGCGTTTTATCCGGCAGATATTTTGCTGCCGAAAAAAGGAACCGATATGTCCCGCTGGTCAGTGATTGCCTGTGACCAGTTTACCAGTGAGCCGGAATACTGGGAAGAAACAGAACAGATTGTGGGAGAGACTCCGTCTACTTTGCGGATGATTTTGCCGGAAGTATACCTGGACGGACCGCAGGAAAAAGAAAAACTGGAACAGATCCGGCAATCCATGGAGGAATATCTGGATCATGACATCTTTTCCGTATATAAGAATGCCATGATTTATGTGGAACGGACGGACAGCAGCGGAAAAATCCGTGCCGGTATTGTGGGCTGCGTTGATCTGGAACAGTACGATTACCACAGGGGAAGCCGTTCTCCGGTGAGAGCCACCGAGTCCACCGTGGAGGAGAGGATTCCGGCGAGAATCCGCGTCCGGAAAAATGCGCCGCTGGAGCTGCCGCATACCATGTTGCTGATTGATGATAAAAACAAAACCGTTGTGGAACCCTGCGAACAGTACAGAAAAGAAGAAAAATTGCTCTATGATTTTGATCTGATGCAGGGCGGCGGACATCTGAGAGGATATCTTCTGGATGAAAAAGAACAGGAGAGGATTCTCGCCGCCCTGGACGTGCTGGCAAAGGAACAGACAGGAGTTGCCGAGCCGGAGAATCAGAAGACGGACGGCAGCGCGTCCAGCCGCGAGGAATCAGCCGCCACGGAGCCTGGCGCCATGAAGTCTGCCGCTATGGTCTTTGCCGTGGGCGACGGCAATCATTCTCTGGCTTCCGCCAGGGAGTTTTATGAACAGCTCAAGGCAGCGCATCCGGAGGAGGATTATTCCACACATCCGGCCAGATATGCGCTGACGGAGATCGTCAATCTGCACAGCCCGGCCCTGGAATTTGAGGCCATTCACCGCATAGTGAAAGAGACGGATGTGGACGCGCTGCTGGCGGAGATGACAGAGAAACTGGGACTGGTGTTTGAAGAAAAAAATGTATCAGAAGAGGTTGCCGGAGAGAAAGCGGTTGAAGAGCATAAGGGAGACCAGATTGAAAGGTACGGCGAGGACAGCAGGATGGATCATAGTTTCCAGAAAATGTACGTTGTGAGAAACGGCCTGTGCCGTCGGGCGGTCATCACCCGGCCGACTTCAAAACTCACCGTGGGAAGTTTACAGGCTTTTCTGGATGAATACCAGAAAGAACATCCGATTAGCATGGATTACATTCACGGGGCGGATACCGTGCTTGCCCTTTCTGGAGAAGAAGGAAGCGTTGGATTTTTGCTGCCGGATATGGCAAAAGAGCATCTGTTTCCGTCTGTGATGGCCGACGGAGCTCTGCCGAGAAAGACTTTTTCCATGGGACATGCGGAGGATAAACGATATTATACTGAGTGCCGGAAGATTCGGTGACAGACAACACAAAGAATCCCGGCGATACCGGTAAGGGCCGCCGGGACAATTAATTCTTTCGCTTTGGAAGATGTTTATTTATTTTTGTTATGAAGTGTCAGATGTTTTGGAAGGCCGCTGGCATAATACGGCAGAATGTTGCCGAGAATCAGCGGACGGGCGTATTCCAGATATTTTTCACTGACATAGGTGCCGTCGTTGATGATCCAGTCGCGGGGAACCTTGCGTTCCACGTTGGCAATCTCATGGATATCGTATTTATTGTAGCTGACAAGATAAGGCTCGCGGCTGGTGACCTGAATGGTGACCATCATGCCGGTATGCCCTTCCATGGCGGCCTGGCAGGCGACGAAGCCGACGGCGGAAGCTTCATCCACATCGATACGGGACGCCATATGGGTGGCGCACCGCTGTAAGGTGGAGAACTCGATCGGGCGAGACTTTAAGCCTGTGGCCTCGGTAACCTTATTGGCAAGGAAGGAGGCGCAGCCGGAAAGCTGTTTATGACCGAAAGCGTCCACATAATCAGACATATTGCCAAGCTCGCAGACAAAACGTCCGTCAGCCAGACGGATGCCTTCCGAAACGGCAATGACCACAGAACGTTTGGTTTCCGCCAGATGTTTAACCTTTTCCATGAAATTATCCAAATCAAACGGAATTTCCGGAAGATAGATGAGATCCGGTCCCTCGCAGTCAATGTCTTTGGACAATGCGGATGCGGCGGCCAGCCAGCCGGCGTGGCGGCCCATGATTTCCACGATGCACACCGTCGGTTTAGATGCGCCGAAGCTGGCGTTATCGCGGATGATTTCCTTCATGGATGTGGCGATGTATTTAGCAGCGGAGCCGTATCCCGGTGTGTGGTCGGTCAGCGGCAAATCGTTGTCGATAGTTTTTGGAACGCCCATAAATTTCTGTGGTTTGCTTTTTTTGACCGCATAATCGGACAGCATTTTGATGGTGTCCATGGAGTCGTTGCCTCCGATATAAAGAAAATACTGGATGTTATATTTCTCCATAATGGCAAACATCTTGTCATAGACGTCTTCATTGCCCTCGATTGGCGGCAGTTTGTATCGGCAGGAACCCAGGAAAGACGCCGGGGTTCTTTTTAACAGAGAGATATCTGCATGACAGGTGATGTAATCATCCAGATCGATGATATCCTCATTCAAGAATCCTTCAATACCGTAATGCATTCCATAGATTTTTTCAGCTCCGTATTTTTTTGCTGCCTGGATAACTCCCGCCAGACTGGAATTGATGACGGCCGTCGGCCCGCCGGACTGACCAACCAATACATTTCCTTTCATAAATATGTACCTCCTCCTTGCATAAAAATGCACAAGTATTTTCAAATATTATAACAGTTATATAGTAAATACGCAATTCTTTTGTCGTTTTTGTTCAAAAAAACGAAACATCGAAGAATTTTCAGCCTTTTAAGATAAAGAATATTGTGATAAAATAAGACCGACGCGAAAGAAGAGGGATGATTATGCCAACAACATACACACATTATACTTATGGACAGGAAATCTTCCGGATGCTCAGTCCGAAACTGCAAAAAAAGATACGTCCGTATATGAATTATTATAATATCGGTGTACATGGGCCGGATATTTTGTTTTATTACCGCTCTTTTTCCAAAAACGCGGTGAACCAGTACGGGGTAAAGGTTCACGATGAACCGATGCGATGTTTTCTGGAACACGCATTTTCGGTGTTTAAGAAACAGCGCCGCAAAAGCGAGGCTTTCGCCTACCTGGCAGGTTTTATGACCCATTATATACTGGACAGTACCTGTCATCCTTATATCCGCCGGAGAATGGTGGAGACGGACATCAGTCATGCAGAAATGGAGACCGACTGGGATTATCTCATGATGAAGAGAGATTACAGGAATCCGCTTCACTATAAGGTTGCCAGTCATATCCGAACCGGACTTGCTTATTCGTCCGTAATCGGACCGTATTATGATATCAGTCCCCGAAAGATCAGTATCGGGTTGTGGTATATGAAACTGATTTTGAACCATGTGTTCCACTCCTATTTTGGAGTGAAACGGGCGGTGACGGCATTTCTCAACGAGATGTTTCTGCCGAAACTCAGTTTTCAGCATTATTTCAGAAAGAAAAAAATGAATCTGCAGAACAGGGAAACTTGCCGGCAGTTGTTCCGGCTCTATAAGTGGAGCAAGACGGAATGCGCGCAGATGATTGAGGAAATGTATCTGGCGCTGCAAAAAGATGACCGCTCTTTCTGTGAAAAAGGACGGTTTGAACGGCTGTTTTCCTGAAAAGAGGGAAGAGAACAGAAAAAACAACAAAAGAGGAGGCGATGTAAATGTCGGACAGCCATGCGAGGGATAAAAACAGATGCAGAGGGGTAAGCTTTATGCTGATGGCAGTGTTTGCTCTGTGCCTTCTTTGGCCGGTAAAAGGAGAGGCGAAGGTACGGGCGCCGAAAATGCAGTGTTATGCCTATGCGGTGATGGACGCGGGCTCGGGAGAGATTCTTTTCGGGCAGGATGAAAATAAAATGATTTATCCCGCCAGTACGGCGAAACTGATGACTGCCATTGTCTGCATAGAGAATGGCAATGTCAATAAAAAAATCAAAACCAAATCAGAAATTATTAATGGAACCACTTACGGCACCTATTGTCTCGGATTGCCATCGGGAGTGAAGTTTACTTTTAATGATTTGCTGAGCATGTGCCTTGTAGCTTCCGCCGCTGATGCGACAGATTCTCTGGCAGTTGGAGTATTTGGCTCCAAAGAAGCGTGTGTGGAGGCCATGAACGCCAAATGTGCGGAGCTGGGGCTGACTCAGACCAGTTTTGATAATCCGGTCGGTTCGGATATCGGGGCGGGCTTTTACGAGACCTACTCCACAGCGGCGGAGATGGCGGAAATCTGCCGATATGCCATGACGATTCCGATGATTCGTTCCGCTGTGGCGAAGTCTCATTATGTTACCAGCAACGGACTGATTAGCTGCAATACCACCAACTGGTTTTTGAGAGGGCTGGCCTCCTATGATGAGGATGAGTATACGATCATCGGTTCCAAGTCCGGCACCACCAACGCGGCAGGCGATGTATTTATCGCCACGGCGGTGGACGATGAGGGACACGAGGTAATCTGCGCCTACTTTGGCAATGTCAGCAAAGAAAGCACTTTTTCTTCTATAAAAAAATTGTTTGACTACACATTTAAAAAATACAGAAATGGAAAGTTGCAGCTTACTTCCGGTAATTATGATGTGAGATGTTCGGATGACCTGGGAGACGTTTATAATGAATATGTGGAGCTTGACTGCTACCCGTCCGGAAAGGACGGACTGTTCCATCCGCAGAAGGCCGTCACCAGAACGGAATTGGCTAAAATTTTCCGGGGTGTGAACGATTTAAGCGGTAATGCGATTTTGGATGTTTTTGAGAAAGGAAACAGCAATGGAACCGTGACGGTAAGCCGTTTGGCTTCTCTGATCCAGGAACTGTATCCGGAACATCTGACGGAGGAAGAGGTGGAAGCGGCCCTGGACGGTTGTGTCAACACAGAAGATCTCACGGAAGATGAAAAGGAAGCCTATGCCCTGTTCCTGCAAAACGGGCTGTCTTCGGATGACTCCTGCCGGAACGCGAAACAGATTCTCACAAGAAAACAGGCGCTGCTCATTGCCGACAAACTTTCCGATTACCAGGTGCGCTATTATGCATCCCATCTGAAATTTCTGACTGAAAACGTACAGACACCGGAAACGACGGGAGCCATCGATGACACAACAACCGACACATCTGAGGACGTCAGCGTGCAGAGTACTTATCCGGAATTATCTTACGGAAACATAGATGCTCTGGCAGGATTTAATAAAAAGTGGATGGAATATCTGACCAATCAGATTAACCGGACAGCAGAGGAAGGAGCCTAAACAGTATGGGAAGAAAGTTATACAAATCAAAAACAGACAGAAAGATTTTCGGCGTATGCGAAGGAATTGCTGATTATTTCGGCATTGATTCCACCATCGTCCGCTTGATTCTTGTCTTTATCACTCTTTGGGGAATTTTTCCGGGAATCCTCATCTATATTATCGCAGCCTTTATCATGCCCGACGAGCCGGGATATTAGGAAACAGCAAAGCATACGAAGAGATAAATAGCCGCCCTGACAGGGACTATCCGTTTACCGGGAATCGGGTCGACCGGACGCCTGTCAGGGCGGCTTTAACTTTGTTTAAATTTTACCTGTTTTAATATAATATTTTTTAATAATATAGTGTGTTGAATAAAATATCTTTGGATATAGCATCAATAAAAAATATCATCCGATGGTATACTGCGGTTCCTGCCGCGTGGCACATAACGGTCGAAGCAGCCGGTCGCGGAGAGCCTCCAGCGGTTGTTCCGTGAAAGACTTTGCCTGGGCCGGACAGATGCGGATGCAGGCGCCGCAGCGAATACAGACGTCGTTATTAATATCCCTCGGATTGCTGTCACTGATGGCCTTCATCGGACAGACACCGGCGCAGAGCATACAGTAAATGCAGTATTCATTGGTCTCCACGTTAAATGGAAATTGGGTCATTGGCGGTTTCTCGTAAGGATAGCTGCCAGGAATGTTCAGCGGCTTCATGTCATAAGTCACGGCAAGACGCAGACGTTCCCGGACTTTGTCCCCGAACTCTTTTATCACAGACATATCTTTCTCGTCCGGGCGTCCCTTGGCCAGATCACTTAAAAATGTATGCTGACAGACAAAAGAAGCGGCGGCCACAGGAATGAATCCCTTGCTGCCAAGTTCCTTATAAAGCTCCATCAGTGCGTCATTGATGGCTCTGTTCCCGTAAGTCGCCACCAGCACCACCGGCGTGCTGATGCCTCGGAAGCGGCTTAAAACATCGCTTACCGGAGTCGGAATCCGTCCCCCGTAAACCGGAACACCGATGATCAGCAGTTGATTTTCCATAAACCGAAAATGATTCTGGCGCATATCATAATCGGTGAGGTTGATATTGTCCACCGGATAATCTTTAAAGGACTCTCCGATACCGGTAACAACCTTTTTTGTGGTATCTCCCGGGCTGAAATAAGCACAGTACACTTTTGTTATCTTCACGATAAATCCTCCCATCGTTTAAATTTGTAAAGGTATATTTTGTTGGCACAATTTCTTTTATTATAAAACGATTGGTGGAGAGATTCAATCTTATTTTAAGGAACAAATCAGTATTGCCTGAATTAAAAAAAGAAGTTATAATGATAAATAACATGTGAAAGAGGGGTAAGTGTCAAGTGGAGCTTCTGCTGGAACAAATCAGTCAGATTACCCATGGTGTGGTTTTAAACCGTATAAAGCCTAAGGTACAGAGTGAAGGAATCGAATACCCTATTTTATCCATCAGCCAACTTCTGGATGAGGAGAATGGTATTACGGATTATGAGGTTCCTTCTGTTTTTGTGGATAAAAAGAAGGTGGGTCATTTGAATTTGGCAAAAGAGCACAGCATCGTTATCGGTCTGACTTCCTTTCACCGGGCGGCGGTTCTGGAAAAGCAGCATGAAGGAAAAATTATTCCCTCGAATTTTGTGTCCATTGAATTTCGGGACGGAATCATGGACCCTTATTATTTTGCCTGGTATTTTAATGAGCATCCGGAGATTCAGATGCAGAGGGACATTGCTATTCAGGGGAATTCTTCTGTGAAGGTGTTGTCCATCCATATGATCAGGCAGCTCATGATTGAGTGTCCGGATCTTGCCACCCAGATGTCCATTGGAAAACTGTATTACTATCAGAAAAGAAAACAACTGCTTCTTATGGAAAGAATGAAATTAGAGAAATCTGTTCTCTCCGAAGAGATGATGCAGTATTTGAAAAAACTTTGAGAAGGTGAGAAGCAATGGATGAGAAACAACTGCATTATGAATTCATGTCGATTCTGGGGGAAAGTCATCCCGGTCTGACCTTCGAGGAGTATAGAGATACCTGCGTGTTTCTTTTGTTTTATCATTATCTGTGTCTGCGGTTTGATGATAAGCTGGATGATTGTTACAAACTGGATACTATGGTGTGTATGGCGATACGGGGAAAGCTGCAGCTACCGTCTTTTTTGCGATTTATTGAGGAGGTGTCGCCGTTTTTGCATCTGGCCAGCGGACATTTTCAGTTGACAGATTTTTCATTTTACAGGAATCTGACGAAAATACAGTCCACAGAAAAACAGAAAAGTTATGCCAGATTTGTCCGCAAGATGATAAAAAAGATGAATCTGTGGGGGAGCGGCAGGCTGCTTCTGGAAAAATATCCGGCTTTTTTTGAAGAGTTGCTGAAAGCATTTGCTTCCATGAAAAAGGAGACCTATATTTCGGAGGAGGTACTTCGTCTGTACCGGTTATTTTTTTCCGCCGGCAGTGCGTCCTTCCGGCGTATTATCGTACCGGAATTTACTTACGGTATTTTATACCGCTGCATGGCGGATACGCCTCAGGGGCTGGATATCTTTGGTTATGACAACCGTGAAGGTTATAGAGAGATTTTGAAAATTGTCGGTTTCATGCGGGAGGTGCCGGAGTCTTCGCTCCATGTCTACGACTGGAAAGAATGGGCGGAAGAGAGTATGTCAGCGAAAAAGTTCAATGCCATCGGCATTTACATGCCGGAAGGAGTGGATGCGGGGAGTCTGATGGCGGATAACAGGGAGTCTCAGAAAATAAAAGAGCAAATCGGCGCCATCTCCAAGGGAGAGCTGCCCTTTCTTTTATCGGCTTTTTCCATGTTGGAGGAAGACGGCATACTGGCTGCTATTTTGCCGGGAGCTCTTCTTTACCGGGAAGGGAAAGAATCCCAGCTTCGTCGTTTTCTGACCAGTGAAATCAATGGTTTGGATATGGTGATGCTTCTGCCGGATCATATTTTGCAGGCGGCGGGACAAAAGGAAGTGCTATTGCTGCTCAGAAAAAATCGTTCCCGGAAAGATGTTATGTTTTTTGACTGTTCTGAGATAGAGAACTTTGGAGAAGAGCTGCTTCATACCATAGAGATTGCCTGGATAGAAAGAAAGACTGTCCCGGGATTTTGCAGCCGGGTGGAGCAACAGAAGCTGGAACAGAATGATTTCAATCTGAATCTGCCCCGGTATATTGTCAAGAACGTAAAGGTGACCAAAATAGATATCGATGCCAGGAAAAAACGTATTGCGGAAATAGACAGGGAATTGGAAGAAATAGAGGAACGGATTGCCATGTACAAAAGAGATTTGGAATTATAAGAAATAGTTTGGCGTGGCGAAAGGAATGGAGAATAGATTTTATGAAAAAATGGAAATCAGGAATTTTGCTGTTCATGACGGTTCTGCTTATGGCGGGCTGTTCAAAGACAGAAGAACAGGCCGTGAAAACGGAGCCGGAACGTCCGGATTATTATGTGGGTGTTGAGACAGATAATGCTCCGTATTATGTAGTAGATGAGAATGGAACCGCGTCGGGATTTTATGTGGATTTGATGAATACCCTGTCAGAATATGCGGGTTTTACTTATGAATTTCAGCCGATGAATGCGGCGGAATATGCAGCGACGGCTGGCGTCGACGCGGCGGAGGAAGACAGCGATGTAGCAGGGGCCGATGCGGAGGGACAGACTTGCGATGTATTTCTGGGAACTTTGGAACCGGAGGTAGGAGACTTATCCACCTTTGTCCAATCGGAGCCGGTGTATGAGACGGGGCTATGTCTGCTGGTAAAAAAGGGACAGGGTATCCGGAAGATGAAGAAGCTGCGAAGCGTCAGCATCGCTGCCAGGGCGGAGACGGAGGAAGCGGTGTTCGTTGATTATCTGGCGGCCAGCTACGATGCGGAGACGATTGTGTTCCAGGATGTGGCCAATGTTCTCTCCGACGTATCCCAGGGATATTCCGGGGCGATGGTTCTTGACCAGGGAAATGCATCCCTCGTCTTACAGCAGGATGAAACTCTGAAGCTTTTGACCACCAGCCAGCGATATTTCAGTGTCCATCGGTTTACGGCGGCCGCCGCAGAGGGAATCCCGGAGGCGTTTGCTTCTGCTCTGGAAGAGCTGCGGGACGACGGGACATTGGATACGTTGCTGAACCAGCATGGATTAGGTGCATAATAAGCAGTAGGAATCAGGTGTATAATAAATGACAGAAAAAGGATGTATTTTCCAGCAGCAGATCTTTGCCAAAGAATACATCCTTTTGTTGTGCAGAAAACGACTGTGAAAAGGTGGCCGAAAAAAACGGTTGTGCCAAAAAGCGACCGTCCAGAAAAGACTGTGTCTGACGCGATTTCTGAGAAAAAAGGCGAATAAAAAACTGTTATTTTCATAAAAAACGCTCCTTTTTTTCTTGTACCATTTATGGTATTATCTATGATATGATGACAAAAATATGTAAAAATCTTTGCGCGTCATGGTAATCAGATTACAACAGGTAATAAAAGGGAGTTAGAAAATGGCGAAGAATCATAATGCGAAAAAAGGAAACAGCAGTACTTCCGGCAGCCGGAAGAACGCCGGGATATCCTCGGCCGCAAAAACTTCCTCAATGAGAACCCGGAGTACAAAGAAGAGGACCGGAAGGAAGACTTCCGAGCGATCTTCGCGGGCTGCGGGGGCTTCCCAGGGAATCCCCATGAAAAATGAAATACAACTGGTGGCGTCTTTTGGTATCATGTTGATTATGATGCTCAGTAATTTTGGACTGTGCGGTGTTGTGGGCGTATGGCTCAGCAGTTTTTTCTTTGGTATTTTTGGCTGTGTTCAGTATGTGATGCCGCTGGCCTTCTTTCTGATGGTCACAGTGCTGATTGCCAACGATTACAGTCTGCTCGCCATGAAAAAATGCGCAGCGGGATTCGTGACGCTGACCATGATCTCTTCCTATGCACAGCTTATTTATCAGCAGGATGTGAGGGAGTTTTATGATTTGTTTGCCGTGGCGGCGTCGGATCATCGGGCCGGAGGTATTCTGGGCGGTGGCATCGGCCTTTTATTGCAAGATTGGTTCGGTACGCCGGGAGCGCTTATCATCATTTCCTGCATTCTTCTTCTGGCGTTGATCATGCTCACTCAGCGCTCCTTTGTGGGATTTTTCCGCAAAGGGATCAAACAATTCCAGAAGACATGGAAAGAAGTGGAAGAAAAACGGCGTCAGGCAGCCAGAGAGAGAGCCACGGTTCAGGACAGACTCCGTGAAAAACAGTGTGAAGAGAAGATAAAAGAGATGGAAGAAAAGAAGGCGGAAAAAGTGGCCGGAAAGAAAGCGGAAACGGCGGCCCAAGAGATGGCAGCGGCGGACGGCGGCGGACAAACGGCGGCGGACACGACAGACACGGCGCAGCAGCCGGACACAGCCGGAGCTTCCCGTCGCCGGACTGCGGCCAAGAAGAGAAAACAGCCGGATATCCGGATTCATCTTCCGCTGTTCACCCCAGAAGATGAGGTGAAAAAGAAAGATTCTCTGAAGGAACTGCATCCGGAAATCTATCCGTTTACCGCGGAGGACGGCAAGACCGAAGCCTTTGACGGCAGTCTGGATTTCTCTGCGTTGACTCTGGATGGGGATGGCGCAGACGACGCGCCGAAACAGTCGTCTTTCGGGCTGACGGAGGAAATTACGTTCTCGCAGGTACCACAGGCAAACGTAACTTTCTCTGAAACTGCCGGAGATGCCGGAGAAAATATCAGAGAAAATGTTGATATTGGAGAAAGTATCGAAAAAAATATCCTGGCGGAAACCGGGACAGCAGCCGGAAACGACATGGAATCTGAAATGGTGACGGCAGCCGGAGTTGATATGGAATCTGAAACAGAGCCAGCAGTCGGAGACAACATGGAAGTTAAAAAGAGGACGGCAGTTAAAACTGATGCGGCGGCAGAGAATCGTATGACAGCATTGCCGGATGGTGGCGGCAGCGCAGAAGCGGACATTCAAATCAATCGCGCCACAGCGCCGGCTCCGGCGCCGCAGCGGCGTCCAGCCAAAAAAGAGGAATATATTTTCCCACCGATGAATCTTCTGGTGTCAGAAAAACAAAAGCTTCCGGCAGATTATGACAAGACGTTGAAAGAAACAGCCATGAAGTTGCAAAGTACGTTGGAAAGTTTCGGCGTCCGGGTGACGATCACCGATATTAGCTGCGGGCCGACGGTGACCCGCTACGAGATGTTTCCGGAACAGGGAACGAAGGTCAGCAAGATTTTGTCTCTGACCGACGATATCAAGCTGAATCTGGCGGCCTCGGATATCCGCATCGAGGCGCCGATTCCGGGGAAGGCAGCCGTCGGTATCGAGGTGCCGAATAAACAGAACATGACGGTGCATTTTCGCGAGCTGATTGACAACCGTATATTTCGGAATTTTAAGTCGAAGCTGGCTTTTGCGGTGGGAAAAGATATTGGTGGCAAGATTGTGGTGGCGGATCTGGCGAAGATGCCACATCTGCTCATTGCCGGAGCCACCGGTTCCGGAAAGTCGGTCTGCATCAACACCCTTATCATGAGTATTCTCTACAAGTCGAAGCCTTCTGAGGTAAAATTGATCATGATTGACCCTAAGATGGTAGAGCTCAGTACATATAATGGGATTCCGCATCTGCTCATTCCGGTGGTCACAGACCCGAAGAAGGCTTCCGGAGCCCTTAATTGGGCGGTGGCGGAGATGACGGACCGGTATAAGAAGTTCACGGAGACCGGCGTCCGCAATATTGAGGGCTATAACAAAAAGGTGGACGAACTTATCAAATCCGGTCAGATGGATGAGGAGAAAATGAACCGGATGCCGCAGATTGTCATTATCATCGACGAGCTGGCGGATTTGATGATGGTGGCTCCGGGCGAGGTGGAAGACGCCATCGTGCGGTTGTCTCAATTGGCCCGTGCGGCGGGTATCCATCTGGTTATCGCCACGCAGCGTCCGTCGGTCAACGTCATCACGGGATTGATTAAAGCCAACGTACCGTCCCGGATTGCCTTTTCCGTATCCTCCGGTGTGGACAGCCGGACCATCATTGACATGAACGGGGCGGAAAAGCTTCTCGGAAAAGGAGACATGCTCTTTTATCCGTCCGGATATCAAAAACCGGTTCGGGTGCAGGGCGCCTTTGTCTCCGATGCTGAAGTCAGCCGGGTGGTGGAATTTTTGAAAGAAAATGAAGATGTGGCAGTTTATGATACTTCTGTGACGGAAAAAATTGAGAAGATAAAGAATGGCAGCATTTCCAGCGAGAGAGATGAATACTTCGAGGCGGCGGCCCGTTTTATCATGGAAAAGGATAAGGCGACCATCGGTATGTTGCAGCGGATGTTTAAAATCGGCTTCAACCGGGCGGCAAGAATCATAGACCAGTTGGCTGACGCCGGTATTGTGGGACCGGAAGAAGGCACAAAACCACGGAAAATTCTCATGACGCCGGAGCAGCTTGACGCTTTCTTCGAGAAAAACTTATAGTATAATCTGTTTGAAAAAAATGGATTATACAGGAAATTCCTTTACGAATGGATAAAAGTGTTGTATCATAAAATATCTTGCCTGCATAGTGGGTGTTGATGAAAATTCATAACAGAAAGAGTGAAGAAAATGGCAATGAGAATTGACGGAAAGCAGATTTCCGCAGAGATCAAAGAAGAGCTGAAAGAGCAGGTTGCCCGCATGAAAGAGGAAGGAATCTCTGTCTGCCTGGCAGTGATTCAAGTGGGAAATGACCCGGCGTCCTCTGTCTATGTGGGAAATAAAAAGAAAGCCTGCGCTTACATCGGCATAGAATCACAAGCCTATGAGCTACCGGAGGAGACCACGGAAGAGGAACTTCTGACATTGATTGACCAGTTGAATAAAGATGACAGCGTCAACGGTATTCTGGTGCAGCTTCCGATTCCGGATCATATGGATGAGAAGAAGGTCATTGAGGCCATTTCTCCGAAAAAGGATGTGGATGGTTTTCATCCCCAGAGCGTGGGAACCCTTTCCATCGGAGAGCCGGGATTCGTTTCCTGTACACCGGCAGGAATTATCCAGCTTTTGAAACGCTCCGGCATTGAGATTGAGGGAAAAGACTGTGTGGTTGTGGGACGGAGCAATATTGTCGGCAAGCCGATGGCGATGCTTTTGCTTCGGGAGAATGGAACAGTGACCATCTGCCATTCCCGCACCCGCAATTTAAAAGAAATCTGCCGGAGAGCGGACATTCTGGTGGCGGCCATTGGAAAGCCTAAGTTTTTCGATGCCTCTTATGTGAAAGAAGGGGCGGTTGTCATTGATGTGGGAATCCACCGCAATGAGAATAACAAGCTCTGTGGAGATGTGGATTACGACAGTGTTGTCAACAAGGTCAGCGCCATCACCCCGGTTCCAGGCGGTGTGGGGCCGATGACCATCGCCATGCTGATGCATAACTGCGTGGAAGCGGCATTGAGGATGAATGAGTAAATGAAAAATGTATTAATGATTTCTTTGGGCTGTGATAAGAACCTGGTGGATAGTGAAAAGATGCTGGGGCTTCTGACAGAGCATGGATATACCATTGTGGAAGAAGAGACAGAGGCGGATGCCATCGTCATCAATACCTGTTGTTTTATCCATGACGCCAAAGAAGAGAGCATCGAGACGATTCTGGAGATGGCCGCCTGGAAAGAGAAAGGCAGAGTGAAAGCGTTGGTTATCACAGGTTGTCTGGCACAGAGATATAAAGATGAGATTGCGAAAGAACTTCCGGAAGTGGATGCGGTCATCGGCACTACCGGATACACAGAGATTGTGAATGTGCTAGATGAGCTGCTGGGTGAAGCGGGAACCGTTTCGGAACTAGGAGAGAACAACGCAGCGCCGGACAGTGGAGACAGCTCGTTTCCGGACGACGACCGACAGAAGGTAAGCGGGCGTCCCCTTTTTTGTTGTCCGGCCATTGATCTGCGGACACCGTCCCTTTCGGATAAGAGGATGGTGACGACAGGATCCTACACGGCGTATCTGAAGATTGCGGAAGGCTGCAATAAACGGTGTACCTACTGTGTGATACCGTACATCCGGGGGCGGTACCGGAGTTTTCCCATGGAGGATTTGCTGGATGAAGCCGGAAGACTGGTGGACGGCGGGGCGAAGGAACTGATTCTCATCGCCCAGGAGACTACCGTTTACGGGGTGGACTTGTATGGCAAAAAAATGCTTCCGGAACTTCTTCGAAAACTCTGCGCCCTTGACGGGCTTGCCTGGATCCGGATTCTCTACTGTTATCCGGAAGAGATTACCGACGAACTGATTCAGGTAATGAAGGAGGAGAAGAAGGTCTGTCACTATCTGGATATCCCGATTCAGCACAGTGAGGACAGTATTCTGAAGCAAATGGGAAGAAAGACAGACCGGGCGGAACTCACTGCACTGATTAGGAAGCTTAGAACAAAGATTCCGGACATTGTCCTGCGGACGACGCTCATTACCGGTTTTCCGGGAGAGACCGAAGAAGAATTCTTTCGCATGAAAGAGTTCGTAGAAGAGATGCGATTCGACCGTCTGGGAGTATTTACCTACTCGCCGGAGGAAGGAACGAAGGCGGCTGCCATGGAAGGACAGATTGACGAAGAGTGCAAGGAAGCACGCCGGGATGCCATCATGGAATTGCAGCAGCAAATCAGCGCCGGGGCGGCAGCTGCCATGGTGGGAAAAGAGATGCCCGTTTTGGTAGAAGGATATTTATACGAAGAAGATATTTATGTGGGAAGAACCTATATGGATGCCCCGAAGGTGGATGGAAATGTATTCATCCGTGCGGAGGAAGAAATGATTTCCGGAGATATCGTTCCGGTGCGTATTACGGGTGCGAGCGAATATGATTTGATGGGAGATGTTATTTATGAAAATGAATTTACCGAATAAGCTGACGATACTCAGAATGATTCTGGTTCCGTTTTTTGTATTTTTTATGCTGGTGGACTCATCCATTGTGCCGTATGGATATGCGAAATGGATTTCGCTGGTGTTGTTTTGTGTAGCCAGCATCACAGATTTTCTGGATGGCCATATTGCCAGGAAAAACAATCTTGTGACCAATTTCGGAAAGTTTATGGACCCTTTGGCAGATAAAATCCTGACTTGCTCGGCATTTATCTGCCTTATTGTGACAAGACCGGAGAGTATGCCGGCATGGATTGTTATCATTATCATTGCCAGAGAGTTTGTTGTCAGCGGATTCCGTCTGGTTGCCAGCGATAAAGGCGTTGTGATTGCCGCCAGTTACTGGGGCAAGTTTAAGACAAATTTCCAGATGTTTGCTATTATTTTGCTGATTGCGGATTTCGGCGGCCCGATAGCGTTTGTCATTGAGCAGATCCTTGTATACATTGCGTTAATTCTGGCAATCGTATCTCTGGTGGATTATCTTGCCAAGAATATTGATGTCCTGAAAGAGGGAGGAGAGGAATAACCATGAGTTCAGGCCGAAGTATCGTAGAAATACCGATAGAAAAAAAGATTGAGCGGATTTTGAAAACGAAAAACCTTACCGTCACCACAGCAGAATCCTGTACAGGTGGTCTGATTGCGGGAAGTCTGGTCAATGCGCCGGGTATTTCAGAAGTATATAAAGAAGGCTATATTACTTATTCCAATGAGGCAAAGATGAAGCTTCTCGGCGTAAAAGAGGAAACCCTTCAAGAGTACGGCGCCGTATCCCGGCAGACAGCCATTGAGATGGCAGAAGGGGCGGCCCGGGCAGCGGGAGCGGACGCGGCAATCGCGGTGACCGGCATTGCCGGTCCTGACGGCGGCACAAAGGAAAAGCCGGTGGGATTGGTTTATATCGGCTGTACAGTAGAAGGAAAGACCATTGTTAAGCGTTGTTTTTACGGCGGAGACCGGCTGGCAATCCGCCAGGCGGCAGCCAGAGAGGCGTTGGATATTCTGTACTGCCAGATTCTGTCCCCGGAATAAAATGGCAGGGCGGCGGCATACTGCAGTTGGAAAGTTTTGGCTGCCAGGATGCAAAAAGGGCGTCTCGGTAGAACAAAGATATGGGGAAAACGAGGAAACGGAAACGCATGGAAATCACTGATTTTGCAAAAATAAAAAGCGGTAGTCTATGCGTTTTTTTCTTGATTTTTTGCGCCAATTGATATAGTCTATATAACACAGATAATTTGCAAATGAAAGGGTGAAAGCATGCTTATAGAGATAGATTTTAACAGTCCGGAAGCGATATATATACAGCTTCGTAATCAGATTGTGATGGAGATTGCACAGGACAGACTCCGCGATGGAGATTCTCTTCCCTCTGTGCGGAGTCTGGCGAAAGATCTCGGAGTGAACATGCACACCGTAAATAAAGCGTATGCCATTCTACGGGAGGAAGGCTATCTGAAACTGGACAGGAGGAAGGGCGCCATTGTCTCTGTGGAGAAGAATCGTAAGGAGGCTGAGCTTAAAAAGATTAATAACTATATGCAGATGATTGTCGCACAGGCTATATGCAAGGAGATTACCAAGGAAGAGATGAAGCAGATTGTCGGAGAAATGTATGATACATTTCATTTATTGTAATTTATATTGTAAAGCCCGTTGCCGCCATAAGCAGAAGTCGTACATCAGGGTATTTACAAAACAAGGCAGTAAGGTGAGGTTGTTTTATGAATAAAGAATACAATATATACGCGTCCCATGCCCTGGAACGGGCGGAAGAAGACGCAAGAGCCTGCCGCCAGAAATACGTCGGGACGGAGCATCTTGTGCTGGGTCTGTTATCCCAGGAAGATTCTCTGGCCGGCAGAGTGCTGACGGAGAACGGTGTGACTTATCAGATATTTTTTGACGCAGTACTCGGTCAGTCAGCAGCGCTGGGAGATAACGAGAAGACCGCGTTCCTCGGATACAGCCCTAAGGCGGAGGAAATCCTTCAAAACAGTGCTTTTGAAGCGGGAAGATTTCATGTAGAGCAGATTGGAAGTGAACATATCCTGCTTGCCCTCTTAAAAGAGACAGACTGCATTGCCATCCGTCTGCTGCGGGGACTGAATGTGAATCTCAAGCGCATTTATGTGGACATTCTGGTGACACTCGGTGTGGACGCATCAAGGGCGCAGAAAGAATATCAAGCAGTGACTGGACAGCGCAAGAGAAAACAGTCTTCCATGACGGAGTCATTTTGTGAAGATCTGACACAGAAGGCAAGGGATGGAAATCTTGATCCAATTATCGGGCGGAAGAAAGAACTGCAGCGGGTGATTCAGATATTGAGCCGACGAACTAAGAACAGTCCCTGTCTGGTGGGAGAGCCTGGCGTCGGCAAGACTGCCATCGTGGAAGGACTGGCCCAGTGGATTGTCCGGGAGGAAGTTCCTGAGATGCTCAAAGATAAGAAAGTTATGGTGCTTGATCTGCCAGGGCTGATTGCCGGCTCCAAATATCGGGGTGAGTTTGAGGAGAGGATTAAGGGACTTCTTCAGGAAGTTATGGATCGGGGAGACATCCTTTTGTTTGTGGATGAAATTCATACCATGATAGGAGCAGGGGGAGCAGAAGGAGCTATCGACGCTTCCAATATTGTAAAGCCGTTTCTGGCAAGGGGAGAGCTTCAGTTGATTGGAGCCACCACCAGCGAAGAATACCGCAAATATATCGAGAAAGACGCTGCTTTTGAGCGAAGATTTCAGCCGGTTACGGTGGAAGAACCGACAGTGGAGGATACAGTCGATATATTAAGGGGATTAAAGGACAAGTTTGAGAAACATCATCATGTCCATTACACTTCCGGGGCTCTGGAAGCGGCGGCGGCGCTTTCCAAGCGTTATATCAGCGACCGTTTTCTGCCGGACAAGGCCATTGACGTAATGGATGAAGCGGCTTCCCGAAAGAAGGTTGGTCTTTTTACCATGCCGGACGCCCTCAAAAAAGCAGAAGAAGAGGCAAAGAAGTTTAGCCAGAGGAAGGAAGAGGCTCTCATGGAGGGCAACATCCGCAGAGCGAAGTTTAATAATACAAAGCAGCAGAAGGCGCAGGCGCAGGCGCTGGAGTTGAAAGAGCAGTGGGATAAGGAGAAAGAGTCCAAAAATATCACTGTTTCAGAAAATGATGTGGCTGCCGTTGTCTCCGATTGGACAAAGATTCCGGTGACCAGAATCAGCCAGACAGAGTCCCAGCGTCTTCTGTCGCTGGAAACGGAACTGAAAAAGAGAGTCGTCGGCCAGGACGAAGCTGTAAGTATTCTGGCTCAGGCTATCAAGAGAGGCCGTGTGGGTATGAAAGATCCTAAGCGGCCAATCGGTTCCTTCCTGTTTCTGGGTCCGACCGGCGTGGGAAAGACAGAACTTTCCAAAGTGTTGGCAGAGGCGCTTTTTGGCGATGAGAATGCTATGATCCGAGTTGACATGTCCGAATATATGGAGAAGCATAGCGTCTCTAAACTCATCGGTTCGCCTCCAGGTTATGTGGGATATGAAGAAGGCGGTCAGCTCAGCGAGCAGGTGCGCCGTCATCCGTATTCTGTGTTACTGTTTGATGAGATTGAGAAGGCCCATGGCGATGTATTCAACATCTTGCTCCAGGTTCTTGATGATGGTCAGATCACGGATTCCAATGGCCGTCGGGTAGACTTTAAGAATACAGTTATCATCATGACATCCAATGCGGGCGCACAGCGGATTATGTCGCCTAAAAATCTGGGATTTACTACCCAGTCTGATGCCGCGCAGGATTATGAGCGGATGAAGAGCCGGGTCATGGAGGAAGTCAGACAGATTTTCAAACCGGAATTTTTAAATCGTATTGACGGGATTGTCGTCTTCCATACCCTTGAGAAAGAACAGCAGAAGAAGATTGTCCGTCTGTTGATCAAAGAAATGGCGGACAGAGTGAAAGAGACGACGGGCTTCCGTCTTTCTGTGACAGAGGAAGTGGAAGACTATATCCTGGAAAAAGGTTATAATCCGCAGTATGGAGCAAGACCGCTCCGTCGGACCATACAGAATGAACTGGAAGATTTTCTGGCTGACGAATTTCTTCTGGGGCATATCAAAAACGGCAGCCGGGTTACACTGGGAATAAGAGACGGGAAAGTAGTCATAGAGAATGAATAAGCAGCGATGAGCAGCAGTTTAGCCATGACATTCGGGGCAATACCGTTACTGTTCATGTAGTGAACAGTAACGGTATATCAGAATCATGACATTCTTATAAAAATGAATATTTGCAAAAGTGTATAATTCCTGTATAATAAAGATAACTGAAAGCTGTTGGATAAATGAGGCGGAAGGAATGCTTCCTTTCGCCGCAGGTAGGAGGATAATTATGGCTAACGTAAAAGAATTACTGAAAACAGAGGAAAACGGCAGCATTAGTTTTGGTGATTACAGTCTGGAGGCTAAAACCAAACTGGCAGATTTCAAGTTCCAGGATTCTGTATACAAGGTGAAGACATTTAAGGAGATTACCCGTCTGGAGAAGAATGGCGGGGTAGTGTATGAGTCTGTTCCGGGTTCTGCGGTGCATGATTTTAAAGAAACGGAACGTCAGCTTACCTTCCAGGTGGAAGCGGCAGATGATATACATATCACTCTGGAGCTGGAACCGGAAAAAGAGTATAAGGTATTTGTGGATGATACCAACATCGGTAAAATGAAGTCCAGCCTGGGAGGAAAGATTGATTTCAGCATTGAGATGAACGAAGGAGAGACCGCTAGGGTTGATGTAGTTAAATTATAAAACCGTTTCAGGAAAGAATCCCGTTTTCGGGATTCTTTCCTTGTATTTATGGGAATTCTAATTGATGGAGAGTAATTTTTATGGCAAAGTCAAAGACAAAGGCCGTTTTCTTTTGTAAAGAATGCGGCTATGAGTCCGCCAAATGGATGGGACAATGTCCGGGATGCCATCAGTGGAATACTCTGGTGGAAGAGCGGGTGATGCCCGCAGCCCGGGGCAAATCTTCAAGAGCAATGCCGCACCAGAAACTGACTGGCTTATTTGATGTGTCCATGGAAGAGGAAGAGAGGATGGATTCCGGGATTCCGGAACTGAACCGGGTACTCGGCGGCGGAATAGTGAAGGGTTCCCTCATTCTGGTGGGCGGCGATCCGGGAATCGGGAAATCTACACTGCTGCTGCAGATCTGCCGGAACCTGGCCAATGCCGGAAAAGACGTGGTTTACGTTTCCGGCGAGGAATCTTTAAAGCAGATAAAAATGAGGGCCGACCGACTGGGCGGATTTGAGAGAGAAGTGTCCCTTTTTTGTGAGACGGACATCGATGCGGCGGCCGTGGTTCTTCGGGAAAGGAAACCGGATATGGTAGTGGTGGATTCCGTGCAGACCATGTCCAGTGAGGAGATTACTTCGGCGGCGGGCAGCGTGAGCCAGGTGCGGGAGGTGACGTCCATCCTGATGCAGCTTGCCAAAACCGAAGGAATCGCTGTGTTTATTGTGGGACATGTCACCAAAGAAGGCGTGGTGGCAGGCCCTAAGACGCTGGAGCACATGGTGGATACCGTATTATATTTTGAGGGTGAACAGAATGCCGTGTACCGGATTTTGCGGGGAGTCAAGAATCGTTTTGGTTCTACCAACGAGATTGGAGTCTTCGAGATGAAACAAAAGGGACTCTATGAAGTGTCTAATCCTTCTCAGGTTATGTTGGACGGAAGACCGCTGGATGCATCCGGCTCCGTGGTAGTTTGTTCCATGGAGGGCACAAGACCGCTGCTCATCGAGATTCAGGCTCTGGTCTCGCCCACGAGCTTTAACATGCCCCGGCGTACTTCGGTGGGAATTGATTATAACAGAGTCAATCTCCTGTTGGCAGTGTTGGAAAAGAAGGCCGATATGCAATTGGGTGGCTGTGACGCCTATGTGAACCTGGCGGGCGGTATGCGGCTGGGCGAACCGGCCATCGACCTGGGAATCATCTGTGCGGTAATCTCCAGTTATCGGAATCTTCCGGTTCATCCGGGAACGATGATTTTTGGCGAAGTGGGACTCACCGGAGAAGTCCGCGGCGTAAGTTTTGTGGAGCAGCGTCTCACCGAGGCCATTAAGATGGGCTTTACCCGCTGCATCATTCCTAAGACCAACGAAGAGTCTCTGGAAGGTGGCTTCCGGAATAAGATTCGGATAATAGGCGTCTCCAATGTGCGGGAAGTCATTGAGATATTATAAAGGGAAAACTTGCGTGAGCGCTTTCCCTATGCTATACTGGAAAGCGATTTTGTGAAAGAAACTGACTGATCTATCAGATACGGAGGAGAAAAAATGTTTAGTTTTGATTATGTAAAAGCTGCTGACCCGGAAGTTGCCGTTGCCATGGAAGGCGAGCTAAGCCGCCAGAGAGATAACCTGGAGCTGATAGCTTCTGAGAATCTCGTATCCGAGGCGGTGATGGCAGCCATGGGCAGCCATCTGACCAATAAATATGCGGAAGGATATCCGGGAAAAAGATACTATGGCGGTTGCCAGTATGTGGATGTGGTGGAGAACCTTGCCATTGAGAGAGCCAAAGAGCTGTTTGGCTGCGAGTACGCCAATGTACAGCCGCACTCCGGCGCACAGGCCAACATGGCGGTATTCTTTGCCGTAATGAATGTGGGCGACACCTACATGGGAATGAATCTTGACCACGGCGGACATCTGACCCACGGAAGCCCTGTCAATATATCAGGCAAAAATTATCACTGCGTGCCGTACGGCGTCAATGACCAGGGATTTATCGATTACGATAATGTGCAGGCAATCGCGCTGGAATGTAAACCGAAGATGATCATCGCCGGCGCCAGCGCTTATGCGAGGAAGATTGATTTTAAGAAAATGCGCGAAATTGCCGATGAGGTGGGCGCGGTTCTCATGGTCGACATGGCGCATATCGCAGGCCTTGTGGCGGCAGGACTTCACGAAAGCCCGATTCCATACGCTCATGTGACCACCACAACCACCCACAAAACTCTACGCGGACCGAGAGGCGGACTCATTTTATCCAGCGAAGAAGTAAATAAAAAATACAATTTCAACAAGGCTGTATTCCCAGGAATCCAGGGCGGCCCGCTGATGCATGTCATTGCCGCCAAGGCAGTCTGCTTCAAAGAAGCACTGTCTCCGGAATTTAAAGAATACCAGAAACAGATTGTAAGGAACGCCTCCACACTGGCTGCAGCCCTCGTGGAACGCGGTTTCGATATCGTTTCCGCCGGTACCGACAACCATCTGATGCTTGTAGACCTGCGTAAGATGGATTTAACTGGAAAAGACATGGAGAAATTACTGGATTCCGTACACATCACTTGCAACAAAAACACCGTTCCAAACGATCCGAAGTCCCCATTTGTGACCAGTGGACTCCGCATCGGTACTCCGGCAGTGACCTCCCGTGGACTCAAAGAAGACGACATGGTGCAGATTGCCGAAGCCATCAAGCTGACCATCATCGACGGAAAGCTGGACGAAGCAGCGGCCATCGTGAAAGCACTGACGGAAAAATATCCGGTATACACATCTGTAAAGTAAATACACTCATAAAATGCTGTCATGCGAAATGTGTGGCAGCATTTTTCGTCGGCTCGGTAAGAGTTATAATCCCGGCGGCCCGCCTGCAAGAATCATCTTAAAAGCCCAACGGCCGCCAGTAAGGATTGTCTTAGAATCCCAGCGGCTCGCCCACAAGAATTACTTTGATTCTATCCGGATAACGAGATATTCTGGTGGTGACCAGGGAGGCGCAGAGAGAGGAAGTGGATACACACTCTGCACAGAATCCGGTTGTGGCACATGGAGTATCAAGGTTCAACCGGATGGCGTTTGGAGGACAGGCGTCCTGGCGGACTCTCCGATAAGCGTCTTCTACGGTGGCGCACATCTTGTTCATGCTCACGACGATGATGACATGTTTTGGACCGAAGCAGAGACAACTGACACGGTTTCCGTTGCCGTCGATGTTGACGAGCTGGCCGTCAGCGGTGAAAGCGTTGGAACTCATCAGGTAGTAATCGGAAAGAACATTTTTGGCATGGTATTCCCGTGCCTCCTGTTCGTTTTTAGCCTGGGAACGGTCCACATAAGTATAATCGTCGCTGTGGGACATGATATAGGAAAGAAGACCGATTTCTTTGATGGTAGCGGAGCCGCCGCTGCCGACAACGGATCCCTTTTCGATGAGGGAAATAGCTTTATTGAGAGCATCTTCTTTGGTCGGACAATAAAATGCCTCAAAATTCCGTTTTTTCATGGCCTGAATTACTTTTTCTGCCTGCACTTGATAAGTAGTTTCTTTTGGTGTCATAAATTACCTCCTGTTTTGTGTAGATACGATATGTTCCAGCCGGCCAGGGCTGTCCGGTGTCATTGCCTGAAAGACAGAGGACATATCCTGATGATACATAGATAAATGAATCTCAATTTTAATTATACGCATAAAAGCGGCAGTTGAAAAGGGAGAAAATAGGGGAGGTTGGGAAAAAGCAGAGGAAATATAATGCCTGGAGGGAAATGCGGATGAAAGTTCACAAGAAAATGTGCGCCGCATTTTCGTTGTCATTTACCGGAAAAATGTGATATAGTAATAGCTTAACAGTCGGACAGGAGGTGCGTGGATGAAGAAATTAATACTTGCAGAGAAGCCGTCTGTCGCAAAAAACATTGCGGATGCCACGGATGCCGTTCGGAAGAACGGATATTTTGAAGGGCAGGACTATATTATTACCTGGGCTTTCGGGCATCTTTTACAGCTTTACGACGCGAAAGACTACGACCCGGAAATGAAAACATGGAGAATGGAAAAGTTTCCTTACATACCGGGAGAGTTTCATTATAAATTGAAAACGGATGGAAAGCATAAGGATCAGCCGGATGCCGGCGTGGTCCGGCAGATGAATATCATCAAGACCCTTGCCATGCGGGAGGATGTGGAAAGTATCATTTCAGCCACAGACGACGACCGGGAAGGACAGATTATCGCTGACGAGATTCTGAATTATTTAAAGACCGAAAAACCGGTGGAGCGGATTCTTTTAAATGAGTGGACGACGGCGGAAGTGCAGCGGGGCCTTGGGAGCCTTAAACCCAATGAAGAAATGCAGCCGCTGCAGGACGCAGGGTTTGGAAGGCAGATTGCCGACTGGCTCATTGGCATTAATCTCACATCGGTGGCGACCTTAAAATGCCGCAGCGGGAAAAACAGCCGTCTTTTAAACATCGGACGGGTACTGATGCCCACGTTGAAGATTATTTATGACAGAGATAAAGAAATTCGTGATTTTAAGGTGACGAAATATTATAAACTGAAAGGGATTTTTGAAACTGATGATAAGAAAAGGTTTGAGGGCATATATTATGTAAAGAAGAATGAAAAATTTGATTCTCCGGAGGAACTTGAGAAAATCCGGAAGCAAATTGTGGGACATCCGGCAGAGATTACGGATAAAAAAGTGACCAAAAAGAAAGAATATGCTCCGTATCTGTTTAATCTCTCCAATTTGCAGGGTTTTATCACCAGCAAATACAAGGGCTGGACTTCGGACCGGGTCTTAAAAACCGCGCAGGACCTATATGAGAAGAAGTTGATCACCTATCCGAGAACCGCCAGCGTAGTGCTGGATGAAAGTCTCGTGGGAAAAGCCAAAAAGGTGCTGGAGATTCACCGGCAGACAAGCCCGTATCAGGAACAGATGAAGTTCCATACTTCAAAACGGATTTTTGACAGCAAAAAGGTGGAGAGCCATTCTGCCATCATTCCCACTTACATGATGCCGAAAAATCTCAGTGATTCGGAGCGCATTGTCTACGAGGCGGTCCGTACCCGTTTCCTGGCCCAGTTTATGCCGGTGGCCGTGGCGGAAGACACGGTGCTCACGCTTCATGTGTTGGAGGCGGCAAGCGGCAGGCCGCAGTCCGGGAAAGTCAGAATGGACTTGCCGGGACATTTTATCGCAAAGGGAAAGATTCAGTTGGAGCCGGGTTGGAAGCTTCTGGAGGGAATCGACGCGAAGGAGGTGCTGCTTCCTGAAATAAAAAAGGGAGATGTCGTCACATTGATAAAGGCTGAAGTGAATGAGGTGGAAAGAAAACCGCCGAAGCCTCATACGGAAAAAACGCTGCTTCGGGTCATGGAGACTTGCGGAAGGAAGTATGAGGAAAAGGATGACCAGGAAATGATGATGGCGATACTCAGCGGTTTCAGTATCGGAACGCCGGCCACCCGGGCGGAGACCATTAAAAAATTAAAGGACGCCGGGTATATTCAGGCCAAAGGGAAAAGTCTTTCCTGTACGGAGCTTGGAACGAAACTGGTGGAAACATTTCCGGTGCGGGAGCTGTTCGATCTGGAATATACCGGCAGACTGGAAAAGACGCTCTCTGATATTGAAAAGAGAAAACATACCAAAAAAGAGTTTCTTGATTTCGTCACAGAATTTGTGAAAACTTCTGTGGAAGAAATCAAACAGGATAAGAACTTCGGCACAGCCGCAGGGACGCCGCTCCATGAAGAACCGGTGGGAAAATGTCCGGAATGTGGGGCGGACGTCATTGAGACAGAGAAAGCGTTTGGCTGTTCCCGCTGGAGGGAAGGCTGCAAATTTGCCATCTGGAAAAATGATTCTTTTATCATTTCCCTTGGCAAAAAAGTGTCCTACGAGATGGTGAAAATTTTGCTGGAACACGGAAAGGTCGGTTTCCGGGGATGTGTCAGCAAAAAAGGAAATAAATTCTCTGCCTATTTCTTTTATGAAAAGGACGAGAAGACAGGGAGATACCGTTGGCGGCTGGAATTTATTGATTGATTCCCGTCACAACCTTTGTTAGAATAGAGTTGTCAAGTTTTATGTGGGAAAGGAGAGACTGGTCATCAGTCAGTAAAAAGTATGCAAAAAATAACTAATCAGGCTTTATTTCAACATTTAGATAAAACAATTGCTTCTGTATTATTTGAGGAGAATATGTACCCGTGGGAGATTCTGCCAAAGATTCATGATTTTATTCTGGAGGTGGGAATGCTCCTTTCCAAAGACGAGTATGACAAGGTGAAAGAGCATGTGTGGGTGGCAAAGTCCGCCACGGTGTCACCGACGGCATTTATTAATGGACCGGCCATCATCGGGCCTGAGGCGGAGATTCGCCATTGTGCTTTTATCCGGGGTAACGCCATTGTCGGTGAGAAGGCGGTGGTAGGTAATTCCACAGAGTTAAAGAATGTCATTCTTTTTGACCGGGTGCAGGTACCTCATTATAATTATGTGGGCGATTCCATTCTGGGGTACAAGTCTCATATGGGCGCGGGTTCCATTACTTCCAATGTGAAGTCTGACAAAAAACTGGTGGAGATTCGTGTCGGAGACTACAAAATTGAAACGCGCATGAAAAAAGTGGGTGCAATGCTCGGTGATTATGTGGAAGTGGGCTGCGGCTCTATCCTGAATCCGGGCTCCATTGTGGGACGCCACAGCAACATTTATCCGCTTTCCAGTGTACGAGGCTATGTGGAGGCGCATTCCATTTACAAAAAGGGGAATGAGATTGTGCCGAAAGATGAATATTAACAGACAGATGGTGTTTTTGGTACCGGTCTGCCGGTAAATAAGACGAAACAGGAGATAGACATGAGAATTTCTTTCAGAAAAACAATAATGTTTGCGGTTTTCTGGATTGCATCCTTTTGTCTGCTGACCGGTTGTGAACCTTCCGAAAGGAAAGTTCTCTCTTCCTCTTACTATAAAGAATTGCAGGAAGAGAATGAAAAACTGGAACAGCAGATTGAAGAATTACAGGAAGAGGCTGACAGTGATGAACCGACGGTGGATGAGGAACGGGCGGCAGATTATCTGGATAAAATCGCCAGGGATAGTCTGGTGCGCCTGGAAGTAGGTTATGCGGACAATATGGAAGGCAGCGAGTTTGTGGACCATGAGGCGGCTTTTACTTTTGCGACCCTTCTTGCGAAGCGGGCGGATCTGACGGAAAAGTATACGCCGGAGGAAGTGGAGGAAAAATACGGCCCGGGTTATGAGTACATTTTGTATGATGAAGATAATGCCATCTATGAAGTGTATGTGTATGGCGGAAACTATGTTGTGTTTACTGATTTGCCAAACAATGTGTATTATGTATACAATGCCTCTGCCCTGGGCGACGCCTTCCTTCATTACAGAAACGGCTATCCGAACTCCAGTCTGCTGCACCGGCTGGCAGATTCAGCGCTCATTCTTGACGAAGAAGGATTGTTTTATGAAAATGAGACGGCGTTTGCCGCAGCCAATCTCATAGATCAGATGGAAAAAGAAGACTCCAGCCGCAAAGAAGCGAGAAGAACCTGGAGACAGGAAGAACAGGAAGAGGAAGGCTCCGGGAGACCGACGCCGGTATCTTATACTTTCTATCATCATGGCAATACCATGGTGCTGACCATTTTTGACACCTTTTTTAATATCCAGAACATGGATGGAAAGAAAACCTGGTATAAAGCTTCGGAGGAAGATGTGAATCAGTTAAAAGAAGTATTCACCCAGGCAGCGGAAGAGATGCAGGCGGAAATCAACGAGGGACGGCAAAACAGTGGGGAGAGCAATGAGGAGAACTCGACAGAGGAAGAATCGTCTCATTCCAGTGACATTGAAGAAGAGAGCGATGTAAGCGCTCAGGAAGAAGAATAAAGATGAGAAGAAAACCGGCGCGGGCGAAGTCCTGCAGCCGGTTTTCCTAATGAAATGATATGATGACAGTTTAGCCATGATATCCCGGAGACTCGCTGCAAGTGCAGCTTATCCGGTGCAGCGTACCTGTTTTCTCGATTATGGCAGAACTGCCAGCCAAAAATGTTCCTCAAAGCAAAAAAAACTATGGACGAATTGAATAATTTATGAGAGAATAAGTCACGTGTGAGGACTTTTGTCTTGACTTAGGGATTACATACATAAGTCGATCACAAAAACAAATCAATCAAAACCGAAAGGAGTAATAACATGATTATTTCACAAGAAGTCGAAAATATGTGTCCAGTAGCTCAGGGCGTACATCACGGAGCCGCTCCTATTCCAGAAGAAGCAAAATGGGTGAAAGCCAAAGAAGTAAAAGACATTTCCGGTTTTACACACGGCATTGGCTGGTGTGCTCCTCAGCAGGGTGCCTGTAAGTTAACTCTGAATGTCAAAGAAGGTATCATTCAGGAAGCACTGGTGGAGACCATCGGATGTTCCGGTATGACACATTCCGCAGCCATGGCTTCTGAGATTCTTCCGGGTCTTACTGTCATGGAAGCTCTGAATACTGACCTGGTTTGTGATGCGATTAACACAGCAATGCGTGAATTATTCTTACAGATTGTTTACGGCCGTTCTCAGTCTGCATTCTCTGAAGACGGACTTCAGGTGGGCGCTGGTCTTGAGGACCTTGGAAAAGGTCTTCGTTCCCAGGTTGGAACCATGTACGGCACTCTCCAGAAAGGACCTCGTTACCTTGAGATGGCAGAAGGTTATGTAACAGGAATTGCTTTGGACGAAGATGATCTGATTATCGGTTACAAGTTCATAAGCCTTGGAAAGATGACTGACTTCATCAAGAAAGGGGACGACCCTAACACAGCATGGGAAAAGGCTTCCGGACAGTATGGCCGCGTTGCCGATGCTGCCAAGATTATTGACCCTAGAACAGACGAAGTAATTGGTTAAGCAGGAGGTATAAAGAATAATGGCATTATTTGAATCATATGAAAGAAGAATTGATAAAATTAATTCTGTATTAAACAGCTACGGCATCTCTTCCCTGGAAGAAGCTGGAAAGATTACAAAAGATGCAGGTCTTGACGTTTACGGCATGGTAAAAGGCATTCAGCCAATCTGTTTTGAGAACGCATGTTGGGCTTACACCGTAGGTGCAGCTATCGCCATCAAAAAAGGCGCAAGAAAGGCTTCTGAGGCAGCGGCAGCCATCGGTGAGGGTCTTCAGGCTTTCTGTATCCCCGGCTCCGTTGCAGAGAACAGAAAAGTTGGTCTTGGACATGGTAACCTTGGTAAGATGCTTCTGGAAGAAGATACCGAATGTTTCGCATTTCTGGCTGGTCACGAGTCCTTCGCAGCAGCAGAAGGCGCTATCGGTATCGCAGAGAAAGCGAACAAAGTACGTCAGAAACCACTCCGTGTTATCTTAAACGGTCTCGGAAAAGACGCTGCTCAGATTATTTCCCGTATCAACGGTTTCACATTTGTCGAGACAGAATACGATCCATACACCAACACTGTGAAAGAAGTATTCCGTAAATCTTACTCCGACGGTTTACGCGCAAAAGTTAATTGCTACGGTGCCAACGACGTTTGCGAAGGTGTCGCTATCATGTGGAAAGAGAACGTTGACGTTTCCATCACCGGTAACTCTACCAACCCTACCC
>CAYULX010000009.1:39722-51097 GCA_964445535.1 uncultured Eubacterium sp. | reverse complement strand
GAGCACACGGTTCATACCCGTGGTGTCGCTGGTTCAAATCCAGTTCCCGCTATTTCTTTTTGGAGAGCATATCTGTGTGTCAGGTATGCTTTTTTTAGTTTATAGGATATTTCGTTCCCCATTAAATAAAACGCTCTGTGGGGTGAACACTTGCGCGAAGTGGATATTCCGTTTATGAGAAAGGATAGGAGATAATATGAGAATCGGAAGTGGATATGATGTTCATCGTTTGACAAAAGACCGCAAACTTATTCTGGGAGGCGTGGAGATTCCTTTTGAAAAGGGGCTTCTGGGGCATTCGGATGCGGATGCACTTGTACACGCCGTCATGGACGCGCTTTTGGGTGCGGCAGCACTGGGAGATATCGGAAAGCATTTTCCGGATACCGACCCGGCATATAAGGGAGCGGACAGTATGAAGCTTCTTTCAGAAGTACGGCGGCTGTTGGAAGAAAAAGCGTATTTTATCGAAAATATTGATGCCACTGTCATCGCGCAGCGGCCGAAGCTGGCAGCTTATATTCCGCAAATGAAAAAGAATATTGCGGATGTGTTGGGAATCAGCGAGGGACAGGTTAATGTAAAGGCGACCACGGAAGAAGGACTCGGGTTTACCGGGGAAGGACTGGGAATCGCCGCCAGCGCGGTGTGTCTGCTCTCAGAGATTCAAAATTATGTGGGCGCCGATGTAATGATGGAAGAAAGAAATTGTGCGGGCTGTCTGGGCTGCTGTCAGCGGGGAGGACAGGAATGATGATAAAAAAAGAAAATGGACGGAACAGAGATGAAGTCTATGCCATGTGGCAGCGGAATTTTCATGACCCTGTGCCTTATGCGGATTTTTATTTCGCGGAAGTTTATGGAAACAATGAGATTTTGTTGAATATGGCCGGAGGACAAGAAGAGCAGATCAGGGGGATGATTCACCTGAATCCTTATGAACTCATGGTAAAGGGCGATTCCATAAGAGCCCATTACATTGTCGGTGTAGCCACCGATGAAGAATATCGCCGGCAGGGGGTTATGCGGGAGCTTCTTGTGGAGACCTTTTCCCGGCTGAGGGGATATGGAGAACCATTTACTTATTTGATGCCTGCCGATGAAAACTATTATCTTCCGTTTGATTTTCGTTTCGGAATGAGCCAGTTGGAGCAGGAAATTGAATGTTTTGGAAAGGCGGTGCCGCCGGAAAAAGAGCAGTTTTCTTTTAAGGTCTGGCTGCCGGAAAATCTGGAAAAAGTATGCTGGGAGGAAAATACCAGAAAAGAAGAACAGTTTGCCGTCTGCACAAAAATAACGCCGGAATATCTTAACCGGATGGAAAAAGAAGTGCGAAGTGATTTCGGACGACTTGTGACGGTATATCAGGATGGCATTTATGCCGGCAGATTCGTCATGGGCGCGGAGAATGACTGCATGGTACTCTCACAGATTGTCTTTACCCGGAAGACGGACAGAAAGGTATTTCTCCGCGAGGCATTGCTGTATTGTGAGGAGGAATATCATTATGGCAGATATCAGGTGATTCTTGAAGAGACCTGGAGAGGAGAGCTGATGGCGCCTGGTAATTATGAGGGAGTCCGTCTGCTGCCGGTACGGGAAAAGAAAATCATCATGTTCCGAATTCTCGATCTTGAGAAACTGGGGGCGTATCTGTGCGGCGCTGGAGAGGAATCCTGCCGGATTCGGGTCAGAGATGCATATCTGAAAGAGCAGGATGGAATCTATCTTTGGAGCACAGGGGAGAGGGGCAGCAGTATCCGGAAGGTTTCTGATGATGAGGAAATGCCAGATGGAGGAAGTATTACCATCGCTGCTCTCACAGCATTGATTTTCGGTAAAAAAGAAAAACGGACGGAAGAAATGTATGAAAAACTCACAGATAAAGGCCGGATGCTGATGGAATCATTGCGTCCGCTGTCTCCAAGCTGTATTCAGGAGATTGTCTAAAGTTTATCGAAAAATCTCAGGAGATAGCCTGGAGTTTATCGAAAAATGTTAGGAAATTGTTCAGGGTTTACTGAAATATATCAGCAAAAAACGATTGACAAAACCCGGGAAATTGCATAGACTTAGGGATATATGAAAAAGGCAGAGAACGAAAAGAGTACCGTTGTGACCGGAATACAGAGAAAGGATGCCAGCGGCTGAAAGCATTCTTATCCAGGAAAGACGGGAAAGTGCATTCGGGAGCCGGCAGTGCGAATGTTCGGAAGAACGGACGGGAGTGCTGCCCGTACCAGGCGTTAACGGTATAAGGGGAGGTCCTGTTTCGGGGCTTCAAACAGAGTGGAACCGCGGATAACTTCGTCTCTTGATTTTTGAGATGAAGTTTTTCTTTTATGGAAAGTTTCTGCCGGATGAAAAAGTTCTGCCGGAATAACTGTAATTCAGGAAATCATAAGGAGGATATCATGAAGATATACAACACACTTACAAACAAAAAGGAAGAATTCGTGCCAGTGCATGAAGGTAAGGTCGGCATGTATGTTTGCGGGCCGACAGTTTACAATTATATTCACATCGGCAATGCCCGTCCGATGGTCGTTTTTGATACGGTGAGAAGATATTTTGAATATAAGGGCTATGAAGTCAACTATGTGTCTAACTTCACCGATGTGGATGATAAGATCATCAAAAAGGCACAGGAGGAAGGCGTGGCGGCTTCGGAAGTTTCCGAGAAATATATCAAAGAATGTGAGAAAGATATGCAGGCGCTCAATGTCAGGGAGGCGACACATCATCCAAAGGCCACAGAAGAGATCAGTGGCATGATTGAGATGATCCAGGAGCTGATTGACAAGGGATTTGCCTATGAGAAGCACGGCACCGTCTATTTCCGCACAAGAAAGTTTGACCACTACGGGCAACTTTCCAACAAAAACCTGGACGATATGATGGCCGGCATCCGTATCGCAGTCAGTGATGAAAAAGATGACCCCATGGATTTTGTACTTTGGAAACCGAAAAAAGAGGGAGAGCCGTTCTGGCCGTCACCGTGGGGCGAAGGCCGCCCGGGCTGGCACATCGAGTGTTCTGTCATGTCCCGGAAATATATCGGAGATACCATTGACATTCACGCCGGCGGCGAAGATTTAATTTTCCCGCATCACGAGAATGAGATTGCTCAGAGTGAAGTATGCAACGGCGAGAAGTTTGCCAACTACTGGATGCATAACGGATTTTTGAACATAGACAATAAGAAAATGTCCAAATCTGCTGGAAACTTTTTCACTGTCCGGGAAATCAGCGAGAAATACCCGTTGCAGGTGATTCGTTTCTTTATGCTGAGCGCCCATTACAGAAGTCCGCTTAATTTCAGTGATACGCTGGTGGAGTCGGCGAAACACGGACTGGAGAGAATCCTCACCGCCGTGGATAATCTTCGGGATGTACTGGCTGAAAAACAGACCACAGCCTCACAGCAGCAGAATGAGGGGGCGACCGATATTCGGGAGAACGGTGTGGCCGATGAAGTTATGACAGAAGAAGACAAGAAAAATATGGAGGAGGTAAAAGCTCTGGTGGCGAAGTTTGAGGCTTCCATGGAAGATGATTTTAATACGGCGGACGCCATCGCGGCGATTTTTGAGCTGGTAAAGCTTGCCAATGTGACGGCAGCCGGCGGTTCTATTCAATATGTGCAGTATCTCCTAGATACCATTGTAAAGCTTTGTGATATTCTTGGAATCATCACTGATAAGAAGGAAGAGATGCTCGACACTGATATTGAAGCGCTCATAGAAGAACGTCAGGCGGCGAGAAAGGCAAAGAATTTTGCCAGAGCCGACGAGATTCGAAATATGCTGGCGGACAAGGGTATTATCCTGGAAGATACAAGGGCTGGTGTGAAATGGAAGAGAGCATAACGATGGAAGACAGCCTGAAGGCTATCGCGGACTCTTTTCCTCTGGATGAACAGAAAGTAAAGACCTACTCTGCTCTTTCCTTTGCGTACATCGGTGATTCCGTTTATGATCTGATTATCCGCACGATGATTACTACAAGAGGAAATACGAAACCCAATAAATATCACAGACAGGTGATTGAGTATGTCAATGCCGCAGCACAGACCCGGATGATGGAGCGGATCAAACCTTACTTGAATGAAGAGGAAAAGGTGATGTTCCGGCGCGGAAAAAATGCCAAACCGGCAAGCTGCGCCAAAAATCAGAGTCATCATGATTACCGTATTGCCACGGGATTTGAGACGCTCATCGGTTATCTTTATCTGACAGGAAAGGTGGCAAGAATCATGGAACTGGTATCCCTTGGATTGGAAGAGGAGGAAGCATGTCATACGAAGAAAACACTATAATAGGAAGAAATGCGGTTTTGGAAGCGTTTCGCTCTGGAAAAACCGTGGATAAATTGTTTATACTGAATGGTTGTCAGGATGGGCCTGTTAAATCCATTCTCCGGGAAAGCAGGAAACAGTCCACTTTGGTGAAATACGTTTCCAGAGAGAAGCTGGACTCTCTCTCCAATCATGAAAAGCACCAGGGTGTGGTTGCCATCACGGCAGCCTGCGATTATGCGAAGATGGAAGACTTATTTGCGGCGGCTCAGGCAAAAGGAGAGGATCCGTTTTTCATTCTCTGCGATGAGATTGAGGATCCGCATAACCTGGGAGCCATCATCCGTACGGCGAACCTTGCCGGCGCCCATGGGGTGATCAT
Source organism: uncultured Eubacterium sp. (assembly GCA_964445535.1). Lineage (GTDB taxonomy): Bacteria > Bacillota > Clostridia > Lachnospirales > Lachnospiraceae > Anaerobutyricum. The sequence goes on along the minus strand of CAYULX010000009.1, from coordinate 46,418 downwards.
CCCGAAAAGACGGGCGGTGGGACTGACAGGAACGGTAGCGAAGGTATCCGCCGGCGCTGTCAATTACACGCCGGTGGTGAGGGTGACCAATATGGCGCGGACCATTGAAGAGTTAAAGGAAAAAGGGATGTGGTTCGTCTGTGGAGATATGGACGGTGAACTGATGTACCGCCAGAACCTGACCGGCTCCATCGGACTTGTGATTGGAAACGAGGGAAGCGGTGTGAGCCGTCTTGTGAAAGAAAAATGTGATTATATTGCTTCGATTCCGATGAAGGGAGACATTGATTCCCTGAACGCTTCCGTGGCGGCTGGAGTCCTCGCCTTTGAGATTGTGCGGCAGAGACTGGAAGCGGCAAAAAAATAAGACACTGGCGTAAAGCAAAAGTGTGTCGCAACTGCGCCTGAGCCAGTGTTCCGTCTGGAGAAATTATTTATCTTTATTAAGATTTTTTTATATCAAAACTCTTTTAAAGCAACAGTTCAGCCAGGAAATCTCGGAAACACGCTGCTAACGCAACTTATCCGGCGCATGGCTGAACTGTTATCTTTTAAAATTCTTTATTCCGAAATTCGTTGAGATCTTTTTGGGTCCAGTCTTCTTTCTGTTTCACCATGTCGATGACCAGAGGCTCATATTTTCTGACGCAGGCGATGGCCTTGTAATTTCGCAGAATATTTTTCTGATAATACCAGTCAATCTTATCATAGTTGGCAAACCCTTTTATGATACCTTTGGTAAGAGTCTGGTGTTCGTCGAAATAATTTTTCGCTTCTTCAGAAAAAGCGCGGTATATGGCTTTTTCTTCATTGGTTTGCAGGGCGTCCTCGATCATTTTGTTTTTTACATCGGCGGCATACCCCTGCAGCTTTTTCAGGGAAACCTTGTGGCGGTATCTGGTCAGCTTCAGGTAACGGTACCAGGTATGGCGGAACTTGATGTAATATTCGCCGACGCCGCCATCGTAGACATCGAGCCCCTTGCAGAAGTTAAAATTACGCCACATATATATGTAGTCAAAAAGGATATTCTGGACAAAATAACTGATCAGATACCCGGCACGATAAAGAAGAGAAGTGTACTTCTCATAATATATATAGCCTTCCGGTTCCACATGAAGCCGTCGCAGATGCCGTTGTCTGGCAGTATGGTGAATCTTATAAAGGATATAAATAATTATGATAATGGCCAGCAGGCCGATGCGGTAATAATTTCTGTGGGGACCGTTCATAAAAACAGACTGGGATATCCCGTAAATGGCGGCAATCAACGCAGCCGTTATTGTTAAGAACATTTCAAACATGGCAATAATTCCTTTCTCACTATTTTTATATCATATCGTATTTTTTGACTGAAAACAACCACTTTCTATGTCCTTTTAGGGGAAAAAATATGCGGCCGGAGCAACCACTTTTTCTTGTTCTGTAAGAAATGACATGGTATAATGGCGGCGCAGGACAAAAAATTGACAAAAGAAGGAGCAAATATGAAGAATATTATTTTGACGGGGATGCCGGGGGTCGGCAAGAGCACCATCGGCGTTATTTTGGCAAAGGAGCTGGGATATCAGTTTGTGGATTCCGATCTGCTGATTCAGCAGCAGGAAGAGAAGCTTTTAAAAGATATCATTGCTGAAAAAGGGGTGGACGGCTTTCTCGTCGTGGAGAATCAGGTCAACGCCTCCATTCGGACAGAACATTCGGTGATCGCCACCGGTGGCAGCGCTGTTTATGGAAAAGAAGCCATGGAACATTTTAAAAAGACGGGAGTAGTCGTGTATCTGAAATGTTCTTATGAAGCCCTGGAAAAAAGACTTGGTGATTTGAAGGGGCGGGGAGTAGTGCTGAAAGATGGACAGACGCTTCGGGATATTTATGAGGAGCGAAGTGTTCTATATGAAAAATATGCGGACTTTGTCATTGTGGAAGACGGAAGAGATATTGAAGAAACGCTGGCATTGATTCTGAAAGCGCTCCGGGATAAGTTGTAAGACCGGGAGAGTAAAGAGGGGGCGGAAGCAGGATATGCTCTCCCGGATTATCTAGTGTACTGTATCACTCACATTATTATGCCGAAAGTGAATGATACAGTACACTAGGGAAAATATAAAAAAATAAATTGTACTAATTTTTTGAATTTTTCAAAAAAATGTGTTGACAAGAAGAGTAAGCCGTGATAAAATCTTTTTTGTTGAGGTTATTCTCAGTGCTGCCTTGGCTCAGTTGGTAGAGCGTCGCCTTGGTAAGGCGGAGGTCGGCGGTTCAAATCCGCTAGGCAGCTCTTCTTAAATCGGAGTACGTTATGTATTCCGGTTTTTTCTTTTTGGCGATATATTTTTATCTGACGCCTGTACCGCCGATTTTTTCTTGTACCGCTTTTGTAATTATGATATGATAGAACGCAGTTAGCGGGCGCCTGCCGCGCGCATACTTGTTTACCAGGAGGATGACAATGGAAGGAAATTTATCGAAGAATTTTATTGAACTGGCAATTGATAAGGATCTGGAAGAGGGAGTGTACGATCATGTGATGACCCGTTTCCCTCCGGAACCAAACGGATACCTTCATATCGGACATGCAAAGGCGATTTTATTGAATTATGGGCTGGCGCAGGAATATCACGGAAAGTTTAATTTAAGATTTGATGATACGAATCCAACGAAAGAAAAAGTGGAATTTGTAGAGTCGATTAAGGAGGATGTGCTTTGGCTGGGCGCGGATTTTGAAGACCGTCTGTATTTTGCTTCAGATTATTTTGAGCAGATGTATGAGGCGGCGGTGACCCTGATCAAAAAGGGAAAGGCTTATGTGTGTGATTTGTCAGCGGAGGAGATTCGTGAATATAGAGGAACTTTGAAGGAGCCGGGCAAGGAGAGTCCATACCGGAACCGTTCCGTGGAGGAGAATCTTGATCTGTTCGAGCGGATGAAGAACGGAGAATTTAAGGATGGAGAGAAAGTCCTCCGCGCTAAGATTGACATGGCCAGCGGCAACATGAATATGCGTGACCCTGTTATTTATCGTGTGGCTCATATGTACCACCATAATACCGGAGACAAATGGTGTATTTATCCGATGTATGACTTCGCCCATCCCATTGAGGATGCCATTGAGGGCGTGACCCACTCCATCTGTACCTTGGAGTTTGAAGATCACCGTCCGCTCTATGACTGGGTGGTACGGGAAGTGGGCTTTGAACAGCCGCCAAGACAGATTGAGTTTGCCAAAATGTACTTGACCAATGTGATTACCGGAAAGCGTTACATTAAAAAGCTGGTGGAAGACGGTATTGTGGACGGCTGGGATGACCCGCGGCTTGTATCCATCGCGGCTCTTCGGAGAAGAGGCTTCACGCCGGAGTCCATCCGAAACTTTATCGAGCTGGCCGGAATCTCCAAGGCGCAGAGTTCTGTGGATTACGCCATGCTGGAGTTCTGTATCCGTGACGACTTAAAGCTTAAAAAGTCCCGAATGATGGCGGTCCTTGACCCGGTGAAGGTGATCATCACCAATTATCCGGAAGGTCAGATCGAGTATCTGGATGTGGAAAATAATAAGGAGAATGAGGAGCTGGGCGTCCGTCAGGTGGCATTCGGCAGAGAGATTTATATTGAGAGAGATGACTTTATGATTGAGCCGCCTAAGAAATACTTCCGCCTCTATCCGGGCAACGAAGTTCGGCTTATGAACGCTTATTTTGTCACCTGCACCGATTATAAGACCGATAAAGATGGGAAGGTAACGGAGATTTACTGTACCTATGATCCAGAGACCAAGAGCGGCAGCGGATTTACCGGACGGAAAGTAAAAGGAACCATTCACTGGGTATGTGCTTCCGAATGTGTGGATGCGGAAGTGCGGCTGTATGAGAATATTGTGGATGAGGAAAAGGGCGTCTACAACGAAGACGGAAGTCTCAATTTAAACCCGAACTCTCTCACAGTGCTTTCGCACTGTAAGCTGGAGGCGGCCTTAAAGGACAGCAAAGCCTACGACAGTTATCAGTTTGTACGAAACGGTTATTTCTGCTGTGATTCCAAAGACAGCCGAGAGGATTATCTGGTGTTCAACCGGATTGTGTCCTTAAAGAGTTCTTATAAACCGAAAAAATAAAAATATATTTGCCGGCGGATATAGTGATGGATGCCGGCAGATAAAATAGTGTTTGTTAAATAATTGCCAAAATTTTTCGGCTGATTTGGCAAAAAAATCACAAAAAATCTTGCGTCTTTTTATGAAATTTTTCATGTTTTTTGATGAATTGACTTGTTTTTTTTTCGCATTCATGGGATAATAGGTGAAGCATACACAATGATGATTTTTTTCATTATTGTGTGTTATATTTTAAGTGAGGTGGAAAGACGCATGTACAAAATTGTAAAAAAACAGACATTGAATAATGCGGTGGAACTGGTGGAGATTCACGCTCCGTTTGTCGCAAGAAAATGCGAACCGGGACAGTTCATCATTATTCGTGTGGATGAGGATGGAGAGAGAGTGCCTCTCACCATCGCTGACTACGACCGTGAAAAAGAGACGGTTACGATTATCTATCAGGTAGTCGGTTACAGCACAGAGCTTCTGAGCAAAAAGCAGGAAGGAGATTATGTGCAGGATTTCGTAGGACCTCTTGGTGTTCCTGCGGTTCTCGAAAAGAAAGAGAACAAAGTAATCGGCGTGGCCGGCGGTGTCGGTGCGGCGCCGTTGTATCCGCAGCTTCGTAAGCTGGCGGCTACTGGTACGAAGGTTGATGTGATCATCGGCGGAAAGAGCGCCGAGTATGTTCTCCTGGCTGATCAGTTCAAAGAGTTCTGCGAGAATGTTTACATCGCCACAGACGATGGAAGTCTTGGAACAAAAGGATTTGTAACAAATCTTCTTCAGGATCTTCTCGACAAAGGAGAAGTGTATGATGAGTGTATTGCCATCGGGCCGCTGATCATGATGAAGAACGTGGTAAAAGTAACCCGTCCATGTAATCTCCATACGATGGTTTCCCTGAATCCGATTATGATTGACGGTACGGGAATGTGCGGCGGCTGCCGTGTCACTATTGACGGAGAAACGAAATTTGCCTGTGTAGATGGTCCCGATTTTGATGGATTCAAAGTTGACTTTGACGAATGTATGAGAAGACAGGCCATCTTTAAAGAAGAAGAACATCAGTGCAAAATTGGAAGGGGAGCAAAATAATATGGCAAAAAAGAATATGAGTCTTACAAAAGTTCCGATGCCGGAACAGGATCCAAATGTAAGAAATAAAAACTTTGACGAGGTAGCCCTTGGTTATACAGCGGAGATGGCTGTGGAAGAGGCGACCCGTTGCTTAAATTGTAAGAATAAACCGTGTGTCAGCGGATGTCCGGTTAATGTTCCGATTCCGGAGTTCATTACAAAAGTGGCAGAAGGCGATTTTGAGGACGCTTACGAAATCATTACCGGTGAGAACGCGCTGCCTGCCATCTGCGGCCGTGTATGTCCACAGGAAAACCAGTGCGAAGGCAAATGTGTTCGAGGTATCAAAGGGGAGCCGGTGGGTATCGGACGTATGGAACGTTTTGTGGCTGATTATCATATGGCACATGACAAACCGGTGGAAGTTGACATTGAGAAAAACGGACATAAGGTTGCTGTGATAGGTTCCGGTCCTGCGGGACTGACCTGCGCCGGAGAACTCATAAAAAAGGGTTATGACGTTACGATTTTTGAGGCGTTACATAAGGCCGGCGGCGTATTAAGCTACGGTATTCCTGAGTTCCGTCTGCCGAAAGATCTGGTGGCAAGAGAGATTAAGAGCGTGGAAGATCTTGGTGTTAAGATTGACACCAACGTAATCGTGGGCCGTTCCGTTACCATCGATGAATTAATGGAAGACGGCTATGAGGCCGTATTTGTGGGAAGCGGTGCGGGACTTCCTCTTTTCCTGAATATTCCTGGAGAGAACCTTTTGGGCGTTTACTCTGCTAATGAGTTCCTGACCCGTGTGAATCTGATGAAAGCTTACAAGTTCCCGGAGGCGCCGACCCCTGTGAAAGTGGGAAAAAGAGTCGCAGTTGTGGGCGCAGGAAATGTAGCAATGGATGCGGCGAGAACGGCAAAACGTCTGGGAGCGGAAGAAGTTTATATCGTGTACAGAAGAAGCGAAGAAGAGGCTCCTGCCCGTCTGGAAGAGCTTCATCATGCCAAGGAAGAGGGAATTATCTTCCGTTTCCTGAATAATCCGGCAGCCATCCTCGGTGATGATAACGGCTGGGTAAAAGGCATGGAGGTTGTAAAGCAGCAGCTCGGTGAGCCGGATGCATCCGGAAGAAGACGTCCGGAACCGATTGAAGGCTCCAATTATGTGATGGATGTGGAGACAGTTATCATCGCCATCGGTCAGAGCCCGAATCCGCTGATTCGCCATACTACACCTGGACTAGAATGTCAGAAATGGGGCGGCATCATTGTCAATGAAGAGACCATGGAGTCCTCCAAAGAGAATGTATACGCCGGCGGAGATACCGTAACCGGAGCGGCTACCGTTATCCTTGCCATGGGCGCAGGAAAGCGCGCGGCTATGGCCATCGATGAAAAATTATCAGCAAAATAATTTAAGTTTTCGGAAGGGATATTTTCCTGTATTTTTGATGCGGGAGGATATCCCTTCTTTATTATTGCCACTAAAAACTATTGTGTCACTAAAAACTATTGTG
>CAYULX010000009.1:0-39622 GCA_964445535.1 uncultured Eubacterium sp. | reverse complement strand
CACTAAAAACTATTGTGTCACTAAAAACTATTGTGGCTAACACTGCTGCCGACCCCGAAATACGCCGGGAGAAGACAGACGTCCGCCAGTGGAAAACATAGAAGAGAGAAGAACTAATATACTGTGAATTTCACTAATAAATTATGAGATTTCAGATAAAAAAACGTATGATTGACTTGTTGACAAAATCTGATTTTCTGTGATAACATAACTTACTAAATATTACAAGAAACTAAGGAATTAACATTGACAGGAAGGAAGTTTGATATGGGAAAAATTATCGGAGAGGGAATCACATTTGATGACGTATTATTAGTTCCGGGATATTCAGAAGTCATTCCGAACGAAGTGGAACTTCAGACAAAGCTTACCAATAAGATTCAGTTGAATGTTCCTCTGATGAGCGCCAGCATGGATACGGTGACAGAACACCGGATGGCGATTGCCATGGCCCGCCAGGGTGGTATCGGTATCATCCATAAGAATATGAGTATTGAACAGCAGGCCGATGAAGTGGATAAAGTAAAACGTTCTGAATACGGTGTCATTACGGATCCGTTTTATCTTTCTCCGGACCATACTCTTCGCCAGGCGGAAGAACTGATGTCCAAGTTCCATATTTCCGGCGTCCCGATTACCGAGCACGGAAGACTGGTTGGTATCATTACGAACCGCGATTTAAAGTTTGAGACGAACTTTGACAAGAAGATTAAAGAATCCATGACATCTGAGGCAGATGGTCTTGTCACTGCCAGAGAGGGCATCACCCTGGAAGAAGCCAAGAAGATTCTTGGCAAGGCCAGAAAAGAAAAACTTCCTATCGTTGATGAGAATTTTAACTTAAAAGGTCTGATTACCATTAAGGATATTGAGAAGCAGATTCGTTATCCGCTTTCTGCGAAGGATGACAACGGACGTCTTCTCTGCGGCGCCGCTGTGGGATGTACACTGGATATTCTTGACCGTGTGGATGAACTTGTGAAAGCCCATGTAGACGTCATCGTCATTGACACAGCTCACGGACATTCCGCCAACGTACTCAAGACATTCGCTCTTGTGAAGGAGAAATATCCGGATTTACAGGTGATTGCCGGAAACGTTGCCACAGGCGAGGCAACCAAGGCATTGATCGACTGCGGTGTGGATGCGGTGAAGGTTGGTATCGGACCTGGTTCCATCTGTACGACCCGTGTGGTTGCCGGTATCGGTGTACCGCAGATTACGGCAATTATGGACTGCTATGATATGGCAAAACAGTACAATACCCCGATTATCGCTGACGGAGGCATCAAGTTCTCTGGCGACATTACAAAGGCAATTGCAGCGGGTGCCAACGTGGTTATGCTTGGCGGTCTGCTGGCAGGATGTGATGAGAGTCCGGGAAGCTTTGAGTTATATCAGGGAAGAAAATATAAAGTATACCGTGGTATGGGATCTCTGGCAGCCATGGAAAACGGCAGCAAGGATCGTTATTTCCAGGAGAATGCCAAGAAGCTGGTTCCGGAAGGTGTGGAAGGGCGCGTCGCTTACAAGGGAACTGTGGAAGACACGATCTTCCAGTTGGTCGGCGGTCTCCGGTCCGGTATGGGATACTGTGGAGCTAAGACCATCGAAGAGCTGAAAGAAAAGGGAAGATTTGTGAAGATGTCCGCTGCTGCTCTGCGTGAGAGTCACCCGCACGATATTCACATTACAAAAGAAGCGCCGAATTACAGCGTGGAATAATAATGGAAATTAGGATAATGGTGAATTATTAAAGCAATGCCGTCATGGAGATGTGACGGAAACATACGAGGAATACAGACTTGAGGTAAGGTATTTCGGGAAATATGAAACAGGCTTCTGCAGATGGAGGATAACGATGGAATCAATCTGCACAGCCTGTTTTTATCTTATTATTTATTCGATGTAATTCATTTCGGGGAAGGAAAATATTCAGGAAAGGACCGTTAATTTTGGCTCAGAAGAATTTTCCAAAGAAGAAGGCTGGCGGAAAAAGTTATAAAAAATTCTGTGCGTACCAGAAACTTCTATATAAAAAGGCATTGTCCGGCAGAAAGAAATTAAAAAAAAGCAAAGGCATATTTGGCAGGAAACGAAAAAGATCCGGAAGAAAAAAGAACAAAGGGATTTTCTCCCGGAAGAATCTGGAGATTTTCGGAACAATCTGCATGTTGTCTCTGGCAGTGGTGATTTTCGGTCATGCCATACGATGGAATCCAATGGCAAAAAGGCAGCCTGATATGGTTCAGCAGGAGCTTTCCGACAGTGAGGATTATCAGATTTTGCCTGCCGAAGAAGGACCGTGTGGAAGGCCGGAGATTATTCAGGACTTTATTGTGGAAAACCCATATAGCCGTAGCGGTATTCCGCTGGAACAGGTCAACGGTGTAGTGATTCATTATGTGGCCAATGCAGGATCCACCGCCGAGGAGAACAGAAATTATTTTGAAAATCTGAAAGACACCCATCTGACAAAGGCCAGCAGCCATTTTATCATCGGACTGGACGGAGAGATTATTCAATGTATCCCCCTGGATGAGATTTCCTATGCATCCAATGAAAGAAATTCAGATACCATTTCCATTGAATTTTGTCACAGAAAAGAAAACGGAAAGTTTACCAAAAAGACGTATCGTTCTCTGGTGAAGCTGACAGCCTGGCTGTGCGCCACTTATGGTGTTGAGGCGTCTGACGTCATCCGCCATTACGATGTGACCGGAAAGCTCTGTCCCCTTTACTTTGTCCGCCATGAGGATGCATGGGAAGAGTTTCTTTCAGATATTCAGAAAAAGTTGGAAAAAAACCAGTAAAATTCTTATAAAATGAATGAAGTCTTATGAAAAACCTGCAAAAATGATTGATTATGACGGGAAAATGAGATATGATTATTAATTGTGAGTATCTGTATATACGGCGCTTTTACATAATGGAAGGAGATCGCGCGGCGACAGGGGTCTTTCCTGCGGCGGCGTGTGAGAAGAAAGACAGATAAAAGGAAAGCGTCCGCAGGCAGAAAAACAGAAAAGAGAAAGGGTTGAAGCAGATGAGTTACAAGATTGGCGTCATTCGAGGCGATGGCATTGGTCCGGAAATTGTTGCCGAGGCACTCAAGGTAATGAATAAGGTTGTGGAAAAATATTCAAAAGAATTGGAATATACGGAGATCCTTTTAGGGGGAGCTTCCATTGATGTACATGGCAAACCGCTGACAGAGGAGGCGCTGGCGGCGGCAAAGAGCTGCGACGCGGTGCTGATGGGTTCCATCGGCGGGGATACCAACACTTCCCCGTGGTATAAGCTTCCGGCGGAGCTGAGACCGGAGGCAGGACTCCTTGCCATTCGGAAAGGTCTTGGATTATTTGCTAACATGCGTCCGGCATATCTGTACGAAGAATTAAAGGACGCCTGCCCGCTGCGGGAGGATATCATCGGAGACGGATTTGATCTGGTAGTCATGCGTGAACTGACAGGCGGTCTGTATTTCGGAGCCAGAGAGACCGTGGAGGAAGACGGTGTGCGGAAGGCCACCGATACTCTCTGCTACAATGAGAACGAAATCCGCCGTATTGCCATCCGAGCTTTTGAGATTGCCATGAAGAGAAGAAAGAAAGTGACCAGTGTCGATAAGGCCAACGTGCTGGACAGCTCCAGACTCTGGAGAAAAGTAGTCAATGAGGTGGCAGAGGATTATCCGGAAGTTACTCTGGAACATATGCTGGTAGATAACTGCGCCATGCAGTTGGTGAGAGATCCGAAGCAGTTCGATGTGATTTTGACGGAAAATATGTTTGGGGATATTTTGTCCGATGAGGCCAGCATGGTGACCGGATCCATCGGAATGTTGTCTTCCGCCAGCCTGAAAGAAGGAAGTTTTGGTCTCTATGAGCCGAGTCATGGTTCCGCGCCGGATATTGCCGGAAAGAATCTGGCCAATCCGATCGCGACCATTTTATCCGCGGCCATGCTGCTGCGGTATTCCCTCAACATGGATGAGGCGGCAGATGACGTGGAGCAGGCAGTAAAACAGGTCTTAAAAGATGGTTACCGCACAGGAGATATCATGTCGGAGGGCATGAAAGAAGTGGGAACTAGAGAGATGGGTGACCTGATCGTGGCGAGGATATAAAATATATAACATATCGGAAACTGGAGGTAATAGTGATGAAAAGTGATAATGTCAAAAAGGGAATGCAACAGGCACCGCATCGTTCCTTATTTAATGCGCTTGGTTTTACAAAAGAAGAGCTGGAACGTCCACTGGTAGGAGTGGTAAGCTCTTACAGTGAGATTGTACCGGGACATATGAATCTGGATAAAATTACGGAAGCGGTAAAAATGGGCGTCGCCATGGCCGGCGGAACGCCAATCGTCGTTCCGGCCATCGCGGTCTGCGACGGCATTGCCATGGGTCATGTGGGAATGAAATATTCCCTGGTCACAAGAGAGCTGATCGCGGATTCCACAGAATGTCTGGCAAAAGCCCATCAGTTTGACGCCCTGGTGATGATTCCCAACTGTGATAAAAATGTACCTGGTCTCTTAATGGCAGCGGCAAGAATCAATGTGCCGACCATCTTTGTGAGCGGTGGTCCGATGCTGGCAGGCCGGGTGGACGGCTGTAAGAAAAGCCTGTCTTCCATGTTTGAGGCTGTGGGCGCCTACGAAGCCGGCAAGATGACGGAAGAGAAGGTGGAAGAATACGTCAATAACGTATGTCCGACCTGCGGCTCCTGTTCCGGTATGTACACTGCCAATTCCATGAACTGCATGACAGAAGTGATCGGTCTGGGACTTCAGGGCAACGGAACCATTCCGGCGGTATTCTCCGAGAGAATCCGTCTGGCGAAACATGCCGGCATGAGAGTTATGGATCTTTACAGAGAGAATATCCGTCCAAGCGATATCATGACCAGAGAAGCCTTCTTAAACTGTCTGACTGTGGATATGGCGCTAGGATGCTCCACGAACACTATGCTGCATCTTCCGGCCATCGCCCATGAAGCAGGCATCGAGCTGAATATGGATATCGCCAACGAGATCAGTGAGAGAACACCGAACCTTTGCCATCTGGCTCCGGCAGGTCCGACTTATATGGAAGACCTCAACGCGGCCGGCGGCGTATATGCCGTTATGAACGAGCTGAGCAAGAAGGGACTTCTCTATGAAGATGCCGTCACTGTAACGGGAAAGAACGTTGGCGAGAATATCGCCCATGCGTACAACAAGAATCCGGATGTTATCCGTCCAATCGACAATCCATATATGGAGCACGGCGGAATCGCTGTCCTCAGAGGCAATCTGGCGCCGGATACCGGTATCGTAAAACAGTCCGCAGTGGTACCGGAGATGATGGTTCACGAAGGACCGGCCCGCGTCTTCGACTGCGAGGAGGATGCCATCGCAGCCATCAAGGGAGGAAAGATTGCGCCGGGCAATGTGGTTGTCATCCGCTACGAGGGGCCAAAAGGCGGCCCGGGCATGAGAGAGATGCTCAATCCGACTTCCGCCATCGCAGGTATGGGATTGGGAGATTCCGTGGCGCTTATCACTGACGGCCGATTCTCCGGCGCCTCCAGAGGCGCCTCCATCGGACATGTGTCTCCGGAAGCAGCCGTGGGCGGTCCGATCGCCCTGGTGGAAGAGGGAGACATCATCAAGATTGATATTCCGAACAACAGTCTGAACGTGGATATCTCTGATGAAGAGATGGCGGCCAGAAAAGCAAAATGGCAGCCGAGAGAGCCTAAGATTAAAGACGGTTATCTCTTGCGCTACGCAGCGCTTGTTACCTCCGGCAACAGAGGAGCCGTGCTGGATGTGAATCAGTTGAAATAATGTCCGGAGGACATTTGAATTAATTTTGAATAGATATAGAAGGATAAGACCCGGCAGTGCGGCTATCCGCCCGCTGCCGGAAGAAATGTATTTTGGAAAGGATTAAAACCAGATGAGACAGATTCTGAATGGCTCAGAAATCGTCATTGAATGTCTGAAAGAGCAGGGTGTGGATACGGTCTTTGGTTATCCGGGCGGTGCAATTTTGAACATTTATGATGAATTATATAAACACAGCGGTGAAATCCATCACATTCTGACCTCCCATGAGCAGGGAGTCTCTCACGCGGCGGACGGTTATGCCCGGGCGACGGGAAAAGTCGGTGTGTGTATGGCAACTTCCGGACCGGGGGCAACTAATCTGGTCACCGGTCTGGCTACGGCATATATGGATTCCATTCCCGTGGTGGCGATCACGGCGAACGTCGGTGTCAGCCTTCTTGGAAAGGACTCTTTCCAGGAGATCGACATTAAGGGCGTCACCATGCCGATTACTAAACATAATTATATTGTAAAGGACATTGAGAAGCTGGCCGACACCATCCGGGACGCATTCCGCATCGCCCAGTCAGGAAGAAAGGGCCCTGTGCTGATTGATATAACAAAGGACGTGACAGCAGCGAAAACATATTTTGAGTCTGTCAAACCAGACAAGATTCATCCGGTCTGCGATACCATCCGGGAGAGAAGCATGAAGGAGGCTTCCGAGGTGATTCGCACGGCACAACCCCCCTACATACCGCGGCGGGGCGGCCGTGTGCTGGCGGACGCCAGTGAGCAGGTTCGGGAATTTGTGAAAAAGGTGGATGCACCGGTCTGTGATACTCTGATGGGAAAGGGTGTTTATCCCGGGGATGACCCGCTGTACACCGGAATGCTCGGTATGCATGGAACAAAGGCCTCCAACATCGGCGTGTCCGAGGCGGATGTTTTAATCGCCGTTGGATGCCGTTTCAGCGATCGTGTGTACGGTAATGCCAAAACTTTCGCAAAAAATGCAAAGATTATTCAGATTGATATTGATCCGGCGGAAATCAATAAAAATATCTTGGTGGACATTTCCATCGTCGGAGATATCAAGGCGGTGCTGACCATTTTCAATAAGAGGATCAAAGAGCAACATCATCCGGAGTGGATTCAGCATGTGCAGGAATTAAAAGAGAAATATCCGCTGGCCTACCATCAGGATCAGCTTTCCGGGCCGGGCGTCATTGAGAAGATTTACGAAATGACAAAGGGAGACGCCATTATCACCACGGAAGTCGGACAGCATCAGATGTGGGCGGCACAGTTTTATAAATATACAAAGCCTCGGCAGTTCATCACTTCCGGTGGTCTGGGTACCATGGGCTATGGTCTGGGAGCGGCCATCGGCGCGAAAATCGGCTGTCCGGATAAGGTGGTTGTCAATATTGCGGGGGACGGTTGTTTCCGTATGAATATGAATGAGATTGCCACTGCCACTCGTTCGGAAGTGCCGGTTATTGAGGTGGTCATCAACAACCATGTGCTTGGTATGGTCCGTCAATGGCAGAATCTCTTCTACGGGGAGCGTTATTCCGCCACCACTTTGAACGATAAAGTGGATTTTGTGAAGCTGGCGGAGGCCATGGGAGCGAAGGCATCCCGCGCCGCCAATATGGAAGAATTTGAGAAGGCCTTTGGCGAGGCGATGTCCTGCGGCGAACCATATCTCATTGACTGCATCATTGACAGCGATGATAAGGTGTGGCCAATGGTGGCGCCGGGGGCTTCCATTGATGAAGCGTTTACCGATGAGGACCTGGCGGCGAAAGAATAACGGATGCCCGGAGCCGGGGAGCGGATTTTTTTAAAGCAGCTTTTGAACCCGGGCGCCATCCGACAGATTATATCTGCCGTACCCATACATTTATTAAAAAAGGAGACTCAATTATGTTTCAGTACAAATGTTTAAACCCGATTTCTGAAGGCGGACTTTCAATTTTTGATGAGAATTATAAAGAGGTGGGTGAACTGCAGGATGCAGACGCTGTGATTGTAAGAAGCGCAGTCATGCATGATATGCAGGACGTTCCGAATCTGCTGGCCGTTGCCCGCGCCGGCGCCGGCGTCAACAACATCCCGGTGAAAGATTATGCGGAAAAAGGCATTGTTGTATTTAATACGCCGGGAGCAAATGCCAACGGTGTAAAAGAGCTCGTAATCGCAGGAATGCTTCTTTCTGCCCGCGACTTGATTGGAGGTCATAACTGGGTAGAGGAAAATAAAGAAAATCCGGATATCACAAAGGCCATGGAAAAAGCAAAAAAAGCTTTTGCTGGAACCGAGATTCAGAAAAAGAAGATTGGTGTGATCGGCCTCGGAGCCATCGGCGTGCTGGTTGCCAACGCGGCGAGAAATCTTGGTATGGACGTTTACGGTTATGACCCATATCTGTCCTTAAAGAGTGCATGGAATCTTTCTCGCTCCGTTCACCATGTAAATTCTGTGGATGAGATTTTTGAGCACTGTGATTTCATTTCCGTACATGTACCACTGATGGATACCACGAGAAATATGGTAGGCAGAGAGGGAATCGCAAAGATGAAACCGACGGCTACGATTCTGAATTTTGCCAGAAATGGTCTGGTGGACGAGGACGCCGTGGTGAAGGCACTGCAAGAAGGAAGAATCCGTCACTATGTGACAGACTTCCCGACCCCGAAGGTTGCCGCAGTGGACGGTGTCATTGCGTTTCCGCATCTGGGGGCTTCTACAGAGGAGTCCGAGGAGAACTGCGCAGTGATGGCCGTGGAGCAGGTCATGGATTATCTGGAGAACGGAAATATCCGTAATTCCGTGAACTTCCCGAACATCGACATGGGAGTGTGCCAGACCCAGGGACGTATTGCCATTTTACACAGAAATATTCCAAACATGCTGACACAGTTCACCGGAATGTTTTCCAAGGATAATATCAATATTACAGAAATGAGTAATAAGGCCAAAGATAATTATTCCTATGCCATTTTTGATCTGGATGCTTCGATTGCTGAAGAAGCAGTAAAAGAACTGGAAGCCATCGACGGCGTGTTGAAAGTCAGAGTGATTAAATAATAAGACAGAGAAAGAATACTAAGGGAGATATCAAATGGAACAGAAATTAAAAGTTGGAATTCTCGGAGGAACAGGCATGGTGGGACAGAGATTCATTTCTCTCCTGGAAAACCATCCATGGTATAAGGTGACAACTATTGCGGCCAGCCCGCGCTCCGCAGGAAAAACCTATGAAGAAGCTGTGGGCGGACGCTGGAAAATGCAGAAACCGATGCCGGAGGCCGTAAAAAATATCGTTGTCATGAACGTAAACGAAGTGGAAAAAGTGGCGTCCCAGGTGGACTTTGTTTTCAGCGCGGTGGATATGTCTAAAGAAGAGATTCGGGCCATCGAGGATGAGTACGCAAAAACAGAGACGCCGGTGGTATCCAACAACAGCGCCCACCGCTGGACGCCGGATGTGCCGATGGTAGTGCCGGAGATTAATCCGGAACATTTTGAAGTGATCGCCGCACAGAAAAAACGTCTGGGAACTACCAGAGGTTTTGTGGCCGTAAAGCCAAACTGCTCTATTCAGAGCTATGCGCCTGCTCTTTTCGCATTAAAAGAGTTTGGGCCAAAAGAAGTGGTGGCAACAACTTACCAGGCGATTTCCGGCGCCGGAAAGACTTTTGAAGACTGGCCGGAGATGGTGGAAAATGTCATTCCGTACATCGGCGGTGAGGAAGAAAAATCTGAGCAGGAACCGTTGAAACTGTTCGGAAAAGTTGTCGGTGACCATATCGAAAAAGCAGAGCTTCCGGTTATCACCACCCAGTGTGTTCGTGTGCCGGTGCTTGACGGACACACAGCCGCTGTTTTTGTGAATTTCGAGAAAAAACCGACCAAAGAACAGATTATCGAGTGCTGGAGAAGCTTCAAGGGACTTCCGCAGGAACTGAATCTGCCGAGCGCTCCGAAGCAGTTCATCCAGTATCTGGAAGAAAACAACCGTCCGCAGGTAAAGGCAGATGTAGACTTCGAGAACGGCATGGGAATCTCCATGGGACGTTTGAGAGAGGATAAAATCTACGATTACAAATTCATCGGTTTATCCCACAATACCGTCCGCGGCGCGGCCGGCGGAGCTATCCTCTGTGCGGAACTTCTGACTGCACAGGGTTATATCAGCGAGAGATAATAAAGAGGAAAAAAAATGGCATTAGATCTGGATTCTATCAGAAGAGCGATATTATCACTGGTATATGAATATTTAGGACGTACTGGCGTTCTTTTCATGGAATTTCTGGGAAATTGTGTGATTGCTCTGTTTATTCTCATTATTGGATTTAAACTTTCCAATCATGTGATAAAGCTTTGTAAAAAAGTGTTTGAGCGTTCAAAAATGGACCTGATGATTCAAACCTTTCTGCTGTCCGCCTTGAGGATAGGACTGAAGATTCTGGTGGTTTTCATTGCCATCCAGCAGGTGGGCGTACAGGCGTCTTCCATCATCGCCGTCATCGGCTCTGCCGGACTGGCTGTGGGTCTGTCTCTCCAGGGATCTCTGGCCAATATTGCCGGAGGGGTTCTTTTGCTGGTAGTCAAGCCCTTTCAGGTGGGAGATTATATTCTGGAGGAAAGTTCCGGCAAAGAAGGTACGGTGCAGGCTATCGGTATCATGTATACAAGACTTAGCAGCATGGACAATAAGGCAATCCTCATTCCCAACGGCAATTTGTCCAACGCGACCATCACTAACGTAACCAACCAGGATAAGCGCCGGGTGAATCTGCTGATTGGCATAGAGTACAGCGAGGATATCAAAAAAGTAAAAGATATTTTATCGAAAGTCATTGAGAGTGAGACTGTTCTTTTGAGAGATGATCCGGTGATGATATATGTCAGTGAATTCAAGGAGAGCTGCATTGACATAGGTATCCGTTATTGGGTGAAGACAGAAGACTACTGGGATTCCCGCTGGCGAGTGCTGGAAAAGATTAAATACGCTTTTGACGAAGCAGGCGTGACCATACCGTTTAATCAGTTGGATGTCAATGTGATTTCGCAGAAATAAAAATATATCTCCACTTTGCTGGATGATCAGCAAAGTGGAGATTTTCTTTTGTGTCTGACATTGCTTATTTCAGTTTGGCGGAGCCTACGGCGGAAAATAATTATTTCTTAATAAAGAATCCATTTTTATGGAACCTTTTCAGAGAGAGCTATTTCGTTTTATCCGTGATCCATCCTTCGTTGATGGCGATGACCTTCTCCATGGCCTTTGGTCCCGGCGCGCCGATGGTGTTACGCTTCTCGATACAGGTCTTTAAAGAGATGGCGTCATAAATATCGTCTTCAAAGACTGGACTGATGGCCTTGTACTCGGAAAGGCTCATATCGTCCAGGGAAATGCCTTTGTCGATGCAGTAAAGGACCAGTTTTCCGACAATGCCGTGGGCATCGCGGAACGGTACGCCGTGATTGACCAGATAATCGGCGGCGTCTGTGGCGTTGGTAAAGCCGTGTTTAGCGCTCTGTTCCATGACTTCCGGGTGGAAGGTGATGGTCTTTAACATGCCGTTAAAGAGAGCGAGGCAGCCTTTTACCGTGTCGTAGGCGTCGAAAGTTAGTTCCTTGTCCTCCTGCATGTCTTTATTATAGGCAAGAGGCAGTCCCTTCATGGTGGTGAGCAGGGACGTCAGAGCGCCGTAAACCCGGCCAGTCTTGCCCCGGACAAGCTCGGCGATATCAGGATTCTTCTTTTGAGGCATGATGCTGCTGCCGGTGCTGTACGCGTCGTCAATCTCAATGAACTGGTATTCGTTGGAGTTCCAAAGGATGATCTCTTCGCAGAAACGGCTTAAATGCATCATAATGATGGAGAGTGCGTTTAAAAACTCGATGACGTAATCCCGGTCAGAGACGGAATCCATGCTGTTTAAGGTCGGTCCGTAAAAGCCCAGGAGCTCGGCTGTCATCTCTCTGTCCAGAGGATAAGTGGTTCCTGCCAGAGCGCCGGCGCCCAGCGGGCAGTAGTTCATCCGCTCATAAATGTCGCAGAGACGGTCGTAATCTCGCTTGAACATCTCCATGTATGCGCCGATATGATGGGCGAGGGTCAGCGGCTGCGCCTTCTGCAGATGGGTAAATCCCGGCATGGCGGTGTGAACGTGTTCTTTCATGAGAGAATGACAGGTCTTGATCAGAGAGAGAACCTCGTCCCGGATGGCCAGAAGCTCATCTCTTGTGTAAAGCTTCATGTCCAGGGCTACCTGGTCGTTGCGGCTTCTGCCGGTATGCAGCTTCTTGCCGGTGTCACCGATGCGGTCAATGAGTGCGGCCTCCACAAAGCTGTGGATGTCCTCGTACTCGTCGGTGATCTCCAGTGTGCCATTCTCCACATCAGCGCGGATGCCCTCGATACCTCGGAGAATGTCATCCCGTTCTTCCTCGGTGAGAATGCCGGCGGCGGCCAGCATTTTCACATGGGCCATGCTGCCCTCCATATCCTGTCTGTAAAACTTTTTATCAAAACTGATGGACGCGTTGAAATTATAGACCAGTTTGTCGGTCTCCTTGGTAAAGCGTCCGCCCCATAATTGAGCCATAATGCTCCTCCTTTACAAAATAAAAATATAATATCGGCCGGCAATTGTGCGCGGACATGGCATATTGCCAAACGGTAAATGTGCCGACATCCGGAAATACTTCAAGAAGCCGGGCGAATGACTGAATTTTATTCTACATGAAAAATCATGGTCTGACAAGGTTCGTTACAAAAACATTTCTTGAGTTATGTAAAGAAAAAGAGTATAATCAAGCTGTTTGCGTGTGAAAAGATATAAAATGCGTGCAAAAAGACATAAGAGAGGACATAAATTAAGAGAGGACTGGGGTATGGAAACACAATTGAAAACACATAAGGTCAGGAATACTATTTTACTTTTGCTGACTGCTTTAATCTGGGGAGTCGCCTTTGTGGCGCAGAGTGTGAGTATGGATTATATTGAACCGCTCACCTTTATCTGTTTGCGTTCCCTGATCGGGGGCATCGTTCTTCTGCCCTGCATCTGGGTTTTTGACCATCTGGACGGAAAGAAAAGAGATGTGGATAAGGAAGAAAGAGGTATGGATGCGGACCGGAGTGGATCCGGAAGTACGCCTGCTGCAACAAAAACAGCCGGGAAAACGTACCGATGGTGGACGGATCGGAAGCTTTTGTTGGGCGGCGTGGTCTGCGGATTGTTTTTGTTTGCCGCCAATTGCTTCCAGCAGACGGGAATCCAGTATACGACGGTGGGAAAAGCGGGTTTTATCACTTCTTTCTATATTATTATCGTACCGCTTATGGGGATTTTTCTGAAGCGCTACTGTGGAATTCTCACCTGGGTTTCCGTGGTTATCGCGCTGGCGGGCCTGTATTTTTTATGCATGAATGAGGAACTGCAGCTTCAGACGGGAGATTTTCTCATTTTGATTTCCGCCTTTTTATTCGCGGGACAGATCATGGCCATTGACTATTTTAATACATTTCTGGACGGGGTAAAAATGTCCTGCATCCAGTTCTTTACCGGGGCGGTTCTTGGCTGTATCGGAATGCTGCTGTTTGAGAATCCGCAGCTTTCCCTGATTTTTGATGCGGCGGTGCCGGTGCTTTACACCGGCGTCATGTCCACCGGTGTGGCCTATACCTTGCAGATTATAGGACAAAAAGGAATGAACCCGACCATGGCGGCGCTGATTCTCAGTCTGGAATCGGTATTTTCCGCGCTGAGCGGATTTGTAATCCTGCGTCAGGTATTAAGCGGCAGGGAACTTCTAGGCTGCGTTTTAATGTTTGCGGCAATTATTCTTGCTCAGCTTCCGGATTTTCATCGAAAGGATCATTGATTTTATGCAGGAATATGTGTATAATAGTAAACACTATTCGACAAAGGAGAGATAATTATGAAGATTAGAAAAGTAATAACACTAGCTATGGTGGCTGTTCTCGGTGCCTCTCTGCTGACAGGATGCGGAAGCAGCACGCAGGATACCCAGGATAACGCGTCGGCGGAAAGTACAACCGGTGCCGCTGCGACATCTACGGTTCCTACGGTGACAGAGGGTAAACTGATCATGGCGACCAACGCTTACTTCCCTCCATATGAGTACTATGAAGGAACAGAGATTGTCGGTATCGACGCGGAGATTGCGGATGCTATCGGCGAGAAGCTGGGTCTTGAAGTAGAGATCCAGGATATGGAGTTTGATTCCATCATCACCGCTGTTTCCACAGGGAAGGCTGATATCGGTCTGGCCGGTATGACTGTGACACCGGAGCGGCAGCAGAACATTAATTTCAGCGATACTTACGCGACAGGCATCCAGTCTGTTATCGTAAAAGAGGATTCTGATATTCAGTCCATTGATGATCTGCAGGGTAAGAAGATCGGCGTGCAGTTATCTACCACCGGCGATATTATAGCCAGCGAAGATTTTGGTGAGGAGAATGTGGAGAAGTTCAACAAGGGTAACGACGCGGTTCTGGCCCTGACTCAGGACAGAGTGGATGCGGTTATTATCGACAACCAGCCGGCTCTTTCTTTCGTGGAAAGCAATGAGGGGCTTAAGATTCTTGATACTCAGTACGCAGAGGAAGAATATGCCGCATGTATCTCCAAAGATAACGAAGAGCTTCTTGAAGCTGTCAATGACGCTTTGGCTGAGTTAAAAGAGGATGGAACCATCCAGTCTATTCTGGATAAATACATTGTAGCAGAATAATTGATAAGGCGGTACAGTCGGCAACATATGAAGCCGACGTTTTATAGAAGAACCGATGAAACAGAAAGCGATGCAGACTGACAGCCTGTGATGCAGGGAATTGGATGTGCGTACGGCCATCTATCCCCTGCATTTTATTTGTCGACTTTTGAACACACATTGAAAGAAAGTGAAGGATGAGATTTTGAGCGAATGGTTTGCTGAATTGCAGAGTAAGTTTGTTTTGGACTTTATCGAAAAACAGAGATATATGTATATCGTAGAGGGTCTAAAAACAACATTGATTGTTACATTTCTGGCGCTGATTCTCGGTCTGATCATCGGCGCCCTGGTGGCCGTGGTCCGCACCAGTTACAGCTCCATGCGGGAAGAGAACAAAAAAGGACTGGGCGGCCTGCTGCTAAAGATTGCGGATATCATCTGCCGGGTATATCTGACGATCATCCGCGGTACTCCGGCTTTGGTACAGCTTTTGATCATGTACTTTATTATCTTAAATTCCCCGGAATTTACGAAGACCATGGTTGCCGTTATTACTTTCGGTGTTAACTCCGGAGCCTATGTGGCGGAGATATTCCGTTCCGGTATTCTGTCCGTGGATGCCGGTCAGATGGAGGCGGGCCGATCTCTGGGTCTTGGATATGTGGATACCATGACGCAGATTGTCATGCCGCAGGCCATGAAAAACTGTCTGCCTGCCCTGGTCAATGAGATGATCGCTCTTCTGAAAGAGACGTCCATCTGTGGTTATATCGGATTAAACGAGCTGACAAGAGGCGGTGACATTATCCGTGGCGTTACCTTTGACGCGCTGCTTCCGCTTTTCGTGGTGGCTTTTATTTATCTGGTTATCGTCATGTTCTTTACATGGATCATGGGTCTGCTGGAAAGGAGGCTGAGAGAAAGTGATATACGTTAAGAATTTGTGTAAATCTTTTGGCAGCCATCAGGTGCTGAAAAATATTAACGAGCATATCGCTCCGGGCGAGAAAGTCGTGATCATCGGCCCGTCCGGTTCCGGAAAGTCCACTTTCCTGCGTTGCATGAATCTTCTGGAGCGTCCAACCTCCGGTCAGGTGATCTTTGACGGGGTGGATATCACGGATCCGAAAACCGATATCAATAAGATTCGTCAGCATATGGGAATGGTGTTCCAGCACTTCAATCTGTTCCCACATAAGACCATCATGGAAAATATCACCTTGGCGCCGATCAGGCTGAAGTTGATGAAAGCCGATGAGGCCAGGGAAGAGGCCCTTCGCCTGCTTCGCCTGGTAAACCTGGAAGAGAAGGCGGGCGCCTATCCGGGACAGCTCTCCGGCGGACAGAAACAGAGAATTGCCATCGTCCGTTCCCTGGCGTTAAAGCCGAAGATGATGCTCTTTGACGAGCCGACCAGCGCCCTGGACCCGGAGATGGTCGGAGAGGTTCTGGAGGTTATGAAGAACCTGGCGGACGAGGGCATGACTATGGCTGTGGTCACCCACGAGATGGGTTTTGCCAGAGAGGTGGGAACCCGTGTCATGTTCATGAATGAGGGTATCATTCTGGAACAGGGTACGCCGGAGGAGATATTCGGCAATCCTAAGGCGACCCGTACCCAGGAATTTCTGTCTAAAGTACTGTAAAAGCATGGTTCAGGAAGAATTTTTTGCTTTTGCGGCTCTTGGATTTACATGAAAATAAGATGGTTTTTTCCCATGAAACAATGCGTACCGGATGATGTCGTCGGTCACAATGCAGATGGGTGTGAGAAAGAACCAGACAAACATAAAGGGCAGGCATACCTGCCCTTTTAAGTTAAACGGCATATCGGAATAATCCCACACATGGAGGTGGAGGATCAGATTCCTGTATTTGGCAGAATGAAAACAATCCTGCGTTTTCGGAGATAGTATAAATCGGCAGGAGAAAAATATGCGAAATGAATGCAAAAAGCACTGCCGAGGTTTGCAGCAGTGCTTAAATAAACAAGTCTTTTATTTAAGTGATAAATAATGATTTGTGATTTAAAAATCAATAATGGAAATTATTTGTTATTATTTTCCACTTCCTGCATCTTCATGGCGCGAACCTTGCTTGGAAGACCGAATAAGGTGATGAAGCCTTCTGCGTCGTGGTGATCATACAGGTCGCCGGTGGTGAAGGATGCCAGGGACTCGCTGTACAGGCTGTATGGAGAAGTGGTTCCGGCTTTGATGATGTTACCTTTGTAAAGTTTGAATTTCACTTCGCCGGTTACATACTTCTGGGTGGACGCCACAAATGCCTGTAATGCCTCGCGGAGAGGAGTGAACCATTTACCTTCGTATACGAGCTGTGCCATGCGGTTTCCGATGTCTTTCTTCATATTCATGGTGTCACGGTCGAGAACCAGTTCTTCCAACTGTTTCTGCGCTTCCATGAGGATGGTTCCGCCAGGAGTCTCATAGACGCCTCTAGATTTCATACCCACAACACGGTTCTCCACGATATCGATGATGCCGATACCGTTTCTTCCACCCAGCTCGTTTAATTTGTGGATAATATCGGAAACTTTCATCGCTTCGCCGTTGATGGACTTCGGTACGCCGGCCTCAAAAGTCATGGTCACATATTCTTCTTTGTCCGGAGCCTTTTCAGGAGTTACGCTGAGCATAAGAAGATGATCGTAGTTTGGCTCGATGGAAGGGTCCTCCAGCTCAAGACCTTCATGGCTGATGTGCCATAAGTTCCGGTCGCGGCTGTAACGGCTGTCCGCGGAAAATGGAAGGTCAATGCCGTGGGCTTTACAGTAGGCGATCTCATCTTCCCGGGAATTAAGTGTCCATTTGTCATCTCTCCATGCGGCGATGATCTTTAAGTCAGGCGCCAGTGCTTTGATACCAAGCTCGAAACGAATCTGGTCGTTTCCTTTGCCGGTAGCTCCGTGACAGATGGCAGTAGCGCCTTCTTTTCTGGCAATCTCCACCAGCTTGGCAGTGATGCCAGGACGAGCCATGGAAGTTCCGAGAAGGTATTTGTTCTCGTAAACAGCGCCTGCCTGTACACATGGAATAATATAGTTATCACAGAAATCGTCAATGATATCTTCAATATATAACTTGGATGCGCCGGAGTAGAGCGCTCTCTCTTCAAGACCGTCCAGTTCTTCACCCTGTCCGCAGTCTACGCAGCAGCAGATAACGTCATAATCGTAGTTCTCCTTTAACCATGGGATGATGGCTGTGGTGTCAAGACCACCGGAATATGCCAAAACAACTTTTTCTTTGCTCATTCTATGTATCCTCCTTAAAAAATTTTCTTAAATGTAGCAGTACACAATCCGAAGACCGGATACAGATGCGCTTTGAGATGTCCATAAAAAATGGCCGATCAGCGCGATAGGTATACTATACGGCATCGGGCGGAAATTTGCAAGTGTTTTTTAAAAAAAGATGAATAAATATTAACTTATGCTTGCATAAATCAGGGAGTTATCGTATAATTATGGCGTTTATTAAATAATTATGCATAAAATTTAACGGGAAGGGAAGTTCTCCTTGTCATGAACCTGAAAATGTGGGATAATACACAATTGCAGTATTATACAGTATCATACAGATGGCAGGGAAAAGCCGGATCTGTTCTGACTTTCCTGAGTATGCAGTATACAGGAGGAAAAGCATATGATAAAAGTAGGTATTATCGGTTCCACCGGATATGCCGGGCAAGAGCTGGTGAGGATTTTGCTTGGACATAAGGAAACGGAAATCAAATGGTATGGTTCAAGAACCTACGCCGGCGAGCCTTACGCCGATGTGTTCCAGAATATGTTTACGCTGGTTCCGGATATTTGCGAGGGGGAAGATTTGGAAAAGCTTTGTGAGGAAGTGGATGTGGTCTTTACCGCAACGCCTCAGGGACTATGCAGCACCCTTGTAAATGAAGATGTTTTATCAAAGGTAAAAATTATTGATTTGAGCGCGGATTTCCGAATTAAAGATGTAAAGACTTATGAAAAATGGTACGGCATCAAACACAGAAGTCCCGAATATATAAAGGAGGCCGTTTACGGACTCTGCGAGGTAAACAGAGAGAAGATTAAGAAAGCCCGTCTGGTAGCCAATCCGGGCTGTTATCCGACCTGTTCCTTTCTGTCCGTT
Source organism: uncultured Eubacterium sp. (assembly GCA_964445535.1). GTDB lineage: Bacteria > Bacillota > Clostridia > Lachnospirales > Lachnospiraceae > Anaerobutyricum. Next base: position 20,894 of record CAYULX010000009.1, on the reverse strand, counting down.
TATCCGCTGGCCAAGGCGGGATGGATAGATATGAAGTCTGTTATCATTGACGCCAAGTCTGGAACTTCCGGCGCGGGCAGGGGAGCCAAGGTGGCGAACCTGTACTGTGAGGTCAACGAGAGTATCAAGGCGTATGGCGTGACCACCCACCGGCATACGCCGGAGATTGAGGAACAGCTTTTCTATGCGTCCGGCCAACAAGCGCTTATTAACTTCACACCGCATCTGGCACCGATGAACCGGGGTATCCTCGTGACAGCCTACGCTAATCTGGTGAAAGATGTCACGGAAGAAGAGATTCGAACGCTCTATGAGGAGACATATAAAGAAGAGCAGTTTGTCCGGGTGCTGCCGGCCGGCGTCTGCCCGGAGACCCGCTGGGTGGAAGGCAGCAACTATGTGGACGTCAATATTAAGAAAGATGAGAGAACCGGACGGATCCTCATGCTGGGAGCCATGGATAATCTGGTGAAGGGCGCAGCGGGACAGGCAGTGCAGAATATGAATCTGATGTTTGGACTGCCGGAAAACACCGGGCTTCTGATGCCGCCGGTGTTCCCGTAAGAGAGGTATCATTGACATTAAATTCGCATTAAAGTGGTTGCCCCAGGCAGCGCTGCCGACTGGTGCGAAAAGATTCCGGCAGGAAAAATCACAAGAAACAGTAAAAACAGAAATAAGAGAAATGGATGTGAAAATACAATGAAAGAAATACCATCGGGTGTGACAGCGGCCAAAGGATTCCGGGCCGCGGGTCTTCGAGCGGGACTCAAGGCCGGAAAGAACAACAAAGATATGGCGATGATTTATTCAGAGGCGCCGGCGGTCTGTGCCGGTACATTTACGAGAAATGTAGTGAAAGCGGCCCCGGTGCTCTGGGATAAAAAGATGGTGGAGGAAGAAGGAAGCGTACAGGCTGTTGTCATCAACAGCGGTATTGCCAACGCCTGTACTGGAGAAAAAGGTTACGCCAACTGTGCCAGGGAGGCGGAAAAAGCGGCCGCGGTCCTCGGTATAGAAAAAAAGGCCGTGCTCGTCTGCTCCACCGGTGTCATCGGCGTACAGCTTAACATGAATGTGGTGGAAGAGGGGATTTCGATGCTGGCGCCGATCATGAAGGCGGATGAACAGTCGGCCTCCGACGCGGCGGAAGCCATCCTCACCACAGATACCCATAAAAAAGAGATTGCCGTCCAGTGTGAGATTGACGGACAGACAGTAGTGGTCGGCGGTATGAGTAAGGGTTCCGGCATGATTCATCCGAATATGGGAACCATGCTCGCCTTCGTCACCAGCGACGCCGCCATCGAGCAGCCTCTTTTGCAAGAGATTCTCCAGGAGGAAGTGGAGGATACCTTCAATATGATTTCTGTGGACGGGGATACGTCCACCAACGATACCTGCCTGGTACTCTGCAATGGCATGGCAGGGAATGATATTTTGACAAAAGACAGTAAGGGGCTTTCCATATTTCGCCAGGCGCTTCATACGGTGCTTGAATATCTGGCAAAACAGATTGCCGGGGATGGCGAGGGATGTACCAGACTTTTTGAGGTAGTCTGCCGCGGCGCCGCCACCAAAGAAGAAGCAAAAAAAATCAGCAAAGCGGTGGTATGCTCCAGTCTCACCAAGGCGGCGGTCTTTGGGAAAGACGCCAACTGGGGACGAATCCTTTGCGCCATGGGATACAGCGGCGCTTCCTTTGACCCGGAAGTCGTGGATATCGCGCTGGAAAGTGAAGAAGGCAGTCTGGTTATCGTAAAAGAGGGCGTGGCTGCTGATTACAGCGAAGAGACCGCCACAAAAATCTTGTCCGGAAGTCCGGTGCGGGCGATTCTTGATGTTCACAGAGGAAAGGCGGAGGCTACCGCCTGGGGCTGTGATTTGACGTATGAATATGTAAAGATTAACGCGGACTACCGTTCTTAGAGGGAGAGGAGAAATCATGTTAGAATTGAATGATATGAACAACGAGATGATGAAAGCCAGCGTCCTCATCGAGGCGCTGCCGTACATCCGTCGTTTTTACGGAAAGATTGTTGTTGTAAAATACGGCGGAAGCGCCATGCTGGATGAGGAATTGAAATACAACGTCATTAAGGACGTGGCGCTGCTGAAATTAATCGGCATGAAACCGATCATCGTTCACGGCGGCGGCAAGGAAATCAGCAAATGGGTGAAGCTTTCCGGCAAAGAAGCGGAATTTTATAACGGGCTTCGGGTGACGGATAAGGAGACCATGGAGATTGCGGAGATGGTGCTCAATAAGGTGAACAAAGAGCTGGTGGGTCTAATGCAAAAGATGGGTATCAACGCTGTGGGTATCTGCGGAAAGGATGCCAACATGATTCAGGTGGATAAAAAGATGCCGGACGACAGAGATATCGGTTTCGTGGGAAATGTAAAATCTGTCAACACGGAACTGCTCACAACGCTCATGGACGCGGAATTTATTCCGGTTATCGCGCCGATTGGCATGGATGAGAATTTTGATTCTTACAATATCAACGCCGATGACGCGGCCTGCGGTGTGGCAAAGGCCATGGAAGCGGAAAAACTGGTTTTCCTGACCGATATCGAGGGCGTTTTCGTGGATCCGTCCAACAAGAAGACTTTGATTTCCGAGATGGATGTCAATACCGCCAAAGAATTTATCGCCAACGGTGTGGTGGGCGGAGGTATGCTGCCGAAGCTCAACAATTGCATCGACGCCATCGAGCAGGGCGTGTCCCGGGTGCATATCCTGGACGGAAGAGTGTCCCACTGTCTGTTGCTGGAGTTCTTCACCGAGAAAGGTATAGGAACAGCCATCTTGAAAGAACCGCTGTTTTAAAAAACGTGAAGGAAGAAATGAAATTAAAAGCGGGAGGACAGCTATGAGCAAGACACAGGAATATATTGATAAAGGGGAAAAATATCTTTTAAAAACCTATAACCGTTATCCGGTTGTGTTGGATAGAGGAGAAGGCGTATATCTATATGATGTGGACGGAAAGAAATATCTGGATTTTGGCGCGGGAATCGCTGTTTTCGCCTTGGGCTATAAGAATGAGAAGTATAATGACGCTCTGAAGGAACAGATTGACAAGATTCTTCACACCTCCAATCTGTTCTACAATGTACCGGCGGTGGACGCGGCGGAAAAAATCGTGAAAACGTCCGGCATGGATAAAGTTTTTTTTACCAACAGCGGTGCGGAAGCCATTGAGGGAGCTTTGAAAGTGGCAAGAAAATACGCCTATCTGAAGGATCAGTCAAAAGAGTATGAATTTATCGCCATGCATCACTCCTTCCACGGCAGAAGCCAGGGAGCGCTCTCTGTCACCGGAAACGATCATTATCAGGAAGGATTTGTGCCAAAGGATTTGCGGGCGGTCTTTGCGCGGTTCAATGACCTGGACGATGTGAAAGCAAAAATCACCGACAGAACCTGCGGCGTCATCTGCGAGGTGGTGCAGGGCGAAGGCGGTATTTATCCGGCGAAGAAAGAGTTTTTAGAGGGACTGCGCGCTCTCTGTGATGAGAAGGATATCTTATTGATATTCGATGAAGTACAGTGCGGCATGGGAAGATGCGGTTCCCTGTATGCTTATGATTTATACGGGGTGAAACCGGATGTGATGACGCTGGCGAAGGCCCTTGGCTGCGGCGTGCCGGTTGGGGCCTTTGTGACGGCAGAGAAAGCCTCCCATGCGCTGGTTCCCGGCGACCATGGCACCACCTACGGCGGTAATCCTTTTGCCACGGCGGCTGTCAACAGTGTCTATGAGATCTTTGAGGAAGAAAAGATTGTGGAACATGTACAGAAAGTGGGCGCTTATCTGTACGACAAACTGGAAGCCATGAAGGAAGCTTGCGGCCGCATTACCGACCATCGGGGACTGGGTCTCATGCAGGGTCTGGAATTTGACTGTCCGGTGGGAGACATCATTGTAAAAGCCATGGAAAAGGGATTGATTCTCATGTCTGCTGGCGCCAATGTGATTCGTTTTGTGCCACCGCTGATCATCACGGAAGAACATGTGGATGAAATGTGTGACATTCTTCAAAAGTTAATTGCACAGCAGCAGTGAGAGATTGCACAGCAGCGGCTGATTGGGAGCAAAGCAGAGTCCATCTGCGGTATAAAAGCCGTCTGCAATTGAAAAGCTGTTTGCGGTATAAATATAGAAAAGATTTCCATACTATGAGTAAAAGCGTACCATCCCCGGGGACCGGATTGTCGGGCTGACTGCCGTGGACCGGTATAAAACAAAGTATGGAGATTTTTTTATGTCTGGATGGATTGCTCGATGTGAAACCGAAATATCTGCTTCTTGGCGGCACCTTCGGCGTGGAAAAAGCAGAAATTTTATTTTTTTAAAGTATATTTAAACTAAAATAAACCTTCCCTCTTGTATTTGAAACGAAATTTAGGTATTATATACTAGATTACGGCTTTTTTATGTCTGCTTCAGATTGGGAAGGAGTGTTCTTGATTTGAAGGGAAAAATGCGGTGGAAGAGATGGGGTATCCTGCTGTGCCTGTTCTGCCTGCTTTATGTATGCAGCGGTTGTTCCGGATTTTTGCATCCGGTCAGAAATGAACAGTCGCTGATAACAAAAGAAGGAGAGCTGGACACAGAGGAGTCGGATAAGACGGAGACCGGAGAGATTTCCGAAGGGGAAGAGATGCCGGGAGAGAAAGAGGATGCCGCATCCGGAAACAGTACGAAAGACAGAGAATCATACGGCACAGAAGAGAAAAGAATTTATGTACATGTCTGCGGCTGTGTGAAGAATCCGGGGCTGTACGAATTTGCAGCCGGAATCCGCGCGGGAAATGCGGTGGAGAGCGCCGGAGGATTTACGAAAAAAGCCGATGCGTCGGCGGTGAATCTTGCTGCTGTGCTGGAAGACGGTATGCAGCTTTATGTTCCGTCGAGGGAAGAGACGGCCTCTTCTGGCGAGGAAGCAGGGGATTTGGTTCGTGGCGGACAAGCCGGTTCGGATTCCCAGGGACGTGATTCTTCCGGTGGAGTGTCCCCGAAAGAAGGAGAAAGCGACCGGGAGGAGGAGCCTGTCAATATTAATACGGCAGGAGCGGAAGAACTTATGACATTGTCAGGGATTGGAGAATCCAGGGCAGAGGCGATTCTTTCATACCGCGAAGAAAACGGCGCGTTTTCTTCGATCGATGACATCAAAAATGTTTCCGGTATTGGCGATGGCATTTTTGAGAAGATTAAAAATATGATTACAGTATAACTCGAGGTGTATAATGGGAAAAAAAGTGCTGGTTGTCGATGATGAACGTTTGATAGTAAAAGGAATTAAGTTTTCTCTTGTACAGGATGATATGGAGGTGGACTGTGCCTACGACGGTGAGGAAGCGCTGGAAATGGCAAAGAAGACGGAATATGACATAGTTCTCCTTGATGTGATGCTTCCCAAGCTCAATGGTTTTGAAGTTTGCCAGATGATCCGGGAATTTTCCAACATGCCGATTATTATGCTAACGGCGAAGGGAGAGGATATGGATAAAATACTCGGACTGGAATACGGCGCGGATGATTATATTACCAAGCCGTTTAATATTCTGGAGGTGAAGGCGAGAATCAAGGCGATCATGCGCAGAAGTACCAGAAGGGCGCCGGAAGTGGATAAAAAGAAGATTTTAGAGAAGAACGGCCTGAAAATTGACTGTGACAGCCGAAGGGTATTTACCGACGGCAAGGAAGTAAGGCTGACGGCAAAAGAATATGATCTTCTGGAATTACTTGCTTTCCATCCAAATAAAGTATACAGCAGGGAAAATCTTCTGAACATTGTGTGGGGATACGACTATCCCGGCGACGTTCGGACGGTGGATGTACATATCAGGCGCCTGAGAGAAAAAATCGAAAAGAATCCGGGCGAGCCGGTATATATCCATACTAAATGGGGGGTAGGATATTATTTCCAGGATTAGTCAAAAGAAAATCTTCCGGTATATTCCCATGACCTATGTGGTGGGAATCATCTGCATGATCGTGTTCAATTTGTTTCTGGCCATCGCCACGGATCATATGGTCCGTTCCTATCAAAAAAAGGCTGTGGAACAGAAAGCATCTTATGTGGAGAAACAATGCGGGATTCTTGCCAATCAGCTTATTCTAAACGGAATGAGCGCCTATAATATGACGAGTACATCGGATGATAGAGGATCAAATATTTATGAGCTGGAACAGCTTGCCAACGATATCAGCGGGCGTATTCTGATTATCGATAATCATTTTAAAATACTGGCGGATACTTATAACAAAAACAGCGGGCAGTATTATGTAACCGATGAACTGATTCGTACTTTTGACGGAGAAGATGTCGATTACAGTTTTATTGACGATAATATTCAGATTCTGTCCGGCGTATATAATCAGGATACCGGAAAAATAGAAGCGGTGATTCTGGCTGTATCTTCGATGGACGATGTTCATAACGTGATTGTGTACCTTTACGGACAGAGAGCCACGCTGACGGGGCTATTTTTTCTGATTACTCTCATTGTCACCATTCTGCTTGTGATGTTCATGAGAAGATCATTTAAAAATATGCAGGATGAACTGGATATCATTGCAGAAGGACATCAGGAGGACAGTATGTCAGAAGGCGGATTCCGGGAGTTCAACAAGATGGCAGTTTCCTTCAATAAGATTGTCAACCGCTATAAAGAACTGGAGAATTCCCGGCAGGAGTTTGTGTCCAACGTATCCCATGAGTTGAAAACGCCGATTACTTCCATGAAGATTCTGGCGGATTCCCTTTTGATGCAGGAAAACGTGCCGACAGAGATTTATGAGGAATTCATGAACGATATTGTCCATGAGATTGACCGTGAGAATCAGATTATCGACGATCTGCTCACACTGGTTAAAATGGACAAAACTCAGGCGGATTTGAATATCGCGCCGACAAACATCAACGAGCTTTTGGAGGTTCTTTTAAAGAGAATCTCGCCCATTGCAGAGAAGCGCAATATCACAATCCGTTTGGAAACCATGCGGCAGGTGGTGGCTGAAGTGGATGAAGTCAAGCTTTCCCTTGCCTGCAATAATATCATAGAGAATGCCGTGAAATATAATCATGACGGCGGTAAGGTGGATGTTTCTTTGAACGGTGACCACAAGTTTTTCTATATTCGAGTGAAGGATACCGGCGTGGGTATCCCAGAAGACTGCCAGGAACAGATTTTTGAGCGATTCTATCGGATGGATAAGGCCCGCTCCAGAGAGACCGGCGGCACCGGTCTCGGACTTGCCATATCCAGAAATGTAATTCTGCTTCATAAAGGATCTATACGGGTACACAGTAAGGAAGGTGAGGGCGCGACCTTCATCATCCGCATTCCGCTGAATTATCTGGGATAGCCGGAGAGGTGATGTTAATGATGACAAAAAAGACGAAAACCGCATACTGGATTTTGCTTTTTTTGCTGCTGTCCATATTTGCCGGCGGCTGCGCGGCGTCGGATGATTCCGACGCCGCGACAGAATCTGCAGATACAGAAGAAGAGGGGATTCTTCTGTATTATCCCAATGCTGACAGCAACGGTTTTTATACGGTGAACTATACTCTGGAGAATACGGTTGACCCTCTCCTGGCTTCTTACGAGGTCGTCTACCAGCTGTCGAATACGGAAAATAACCGTACGGATAATTATAAACCGGCAATTCCCACGGGAGTGATCGTGAATTCCATTGTCCTGGACGGAGTGGAGGAGACGGTAGACATGGGAGCCGGATATCGCCAGCTTGACGACACGGAAGAGATTCTTTTGCGGGCGGCCGTGGTGAAGTCACTGGTGCAGATCGACGGAGTGGATTCCGTGCGTTTTACCATCAACGGAGATAGTCTTCTCGGCAGTGATGATAATCCCATTGGAGCCATGACCAAAGATACGTTTATTCTGGAGGAAGAAGCGGATACGCTGTTTGGCAGTGAAGAGAATGTAACTCTTTATTATGCCGACGAGGAAGGAGACAGTCTGGTGGAGTATAAGACCCTGCTGACGACGGAGAATAATATGCCGATGGAGACCCGGGTTCTGCTGGAACTCATGGAGGCACCGGAGGATCTGGATGTACAGAGTCCGCTGCCATCGAATCTCACTATAAATCAGACTCAGATTCACAACGGTGTTTGTTATGTAGATTTAAGTAAAGATATTGAAAATGTTCTGCCGGGGGTGGAGGAAAAAGTGATGGTCTACGCCATGGTAAACAGTATCACCGCCCTGGGAAATGCGACTTCCGTGCAGTTTACCGTAGATGGGAAAAAGATGAAGTCTCTGCGGGATTTTGATTCATTTCATCTGATGATGACCAAAGATTATTCCCTGGTGGACAGTGCTTTAAAATAAAAAGAGGGAAGACGGCGTCTGCGTCTTCCGGGAGGAATAATGAAAAGACCTTTATTTCCGTGTGTGACGGGACTTGTGCTTGGAGAGGCCGCGGCCATATCATTCGGTTTTAAAGGAGGGATTTTTTCGGTCCTGCTTTTTTTGCTGACAGGAATTGATTTTCTGATATGGCGAAAAAGACGGGACCGTTTTTTTCTGCCGCTTTGCCTTTTTTCCGTGTTTACGATGGCAGGATTCCTGCTGTTTATGAATGCAGAGAACCATAAAGCCCCGCTGACCGGCGAGACGCTTCCTGCCCGCGGAACCATTTACGGAAGAATCACATTTTTAAATGTGGATGAGGAAGGAGAGTATGACATTACTCTGGAACATGTACGGTTTTTATCCGGGAAATCGCCGGATAGACAAGCCGCCTGGCGGGACATCAAAGGAAAGTGCCAGGTATTTCATCTCAAAGAGGCTTCCTCTGTTTTATGGCCGGGTGACTGGATTATCTGCCAGGGCAATCTGTCGGCCTTGCAGGTACCGACCAATCCCGGAGAATTTAACAGTGAGGTTTATTATCAGTCCCGGGGAATTTCCTGCCAGTTCTTTGCTGACAGCGGGCGAACAGAGGCCGGAGAACGATTTTCCTTGGAAAGGATTGCCTGCAAAATCAAACGACGTCTGGACGCAACGTACGCCGGAATCATGGGAGAAGATCACGCGGCGCTCCTTGACGCCATGGTGCTAGGGGATAAGTCGGCGCTCTCTGAAGAGCAAAAGAGAAGATATGAAGACAACGGCGTTGCACATCTGCTTTCTGTGTCAGGACTGCATGTGTCCATTCTTGCAGGAAGCGGGTTCCGTTTTTTGCGGAAACGTAAAATTGGTTACGCGCCCGCCTGTGCGGGCGGCATGTTTCTTCTCATTTTTTATGGATGTATGACGGGCTTTGGCAACTCCATTATCCGTGCGGTCATCATGTATGCCGTCTATCTGGGCGCGGAATATGTGGGAGCCCAATATGATATGGCGTCGTCCATGAGCCTTGCGGGAATCTTGATGCTTTTCGATTCTCCCTGGCGGCTTTTGGAGGGAGGTTGTCAGATGTCCTTTGCCGCAATCTTCTCCATCGGCTGTGCGCTGCCCCGGGTCAAGGAACTGGTTCAAAAAAGAAAAGGAGAGAAAAACGGGAGAATCTACCGTTTTCCCCGGCTGCAAAAAAGGCTGGGCGATGCCTTCCTTTCCAGTCTGGTGATCAGCGCCGTAACGCTGCCGGTTGTCCTCCGGGTATTTTTTACGTTTTCTCCTTACAGCGTTTTTATTAATTTACTGGTCATCCCCTGCATGACGCCCATGATGGTCAGCGCCATTGTGGCGGGAGTTGCCGGCAGCATTTTTTCTGGCGTAGGAGCCAGCAGGAGCGGGTTTTTATTCGGAGATATTGCAGACGCAGCGGACGGTTTGGGAGCGTTGCCTGGCGGGCTGGCAGACATGATCGGCGCCCTACTGGTAAATATTCTCATCCTGCCGGCGAAGGCGGTGCTGACTTTTTTTGACTTCTTTCTGGGTTGTATGCGTCAACTTCCCGGCGCTGTGTGGACGCCGGGCTGTCCCTCTCTGCCGGAGATGGCAGCCATTTATCTGCTGGAAGGCTTGATTCTCTATATCTGGTATCGATACCGTTGGCAAACAGGACTGCGGACGGCGATGTTGCTGGTGGTCTGGTTTCTGTTGGCGCCCTCCGACGGGCGGCTGCGGATGACTATGCTGGATGTGGGACAGGGCGACAGTATACTTCTCAGGATGCCCGGCGGAGAATCCGTACTCATCGACGGCGGAAGCACTTCCCGCTCCGGCGTGGGACAATATGTGATTATGCCTGCTCTCCAGTACTATGGGATAACAAAACTGGATTATGTAATTGCCACCCACACGGATGCCGATCACATTTCCGGCATAGAGGAGCTGATAGAAACAGGATATCCCATGGGATATCTGTTGCTGCCGGGCGGGCAGGAAACCGATGACTCAGGGGAGGACAATCTGGCGGAGACAGGAAAAACCGGGGCGAAAGTTGAGTATTTTCAGCGGGGAGACAGCATCCGTTTTCCATCAGGAGCAGTTCTCCGGTGTCTGCATCCTTTTGACGGATTTGAGTCCGACGACAAAAACGCCGCCTCTCTGGTCTTTCATCTGGAATATGGAGAATTTGACGCCCTTTTCACCGGCGACCTGGAAGCTTCTGGTGAGAAAGCGCTCTGTCAGTTCTTCGATGAGGAAGGAAAAGCTGGAAAGCGATCTCAATCCGGGGTGGAAACCAGGTGGGAAGTTTTAAAAGTCGCCCATCACGGCTCAAAATATTCCACAGGCGACGCCTTTCTTAAAAAGGTATCGCCTCGGGCGGCACTCATCTCCGCCGGGGAAAATAACCGGTACGGGCATCCCCATGGGGAGACGCTGGAACGACTGTCGGAAAGCGGCGCGGTTATTTTCATGACTGCGGAAAGCGGCGCCATTTTTGTGGAGACAGACGGAAAACGTTGGGGAACGGATACGTTTTCCCACGACTTTTACAATGTAAAAACGCAGGAAGTTCGTTCAGGAACGGAGGGATAAAAAGAGACAGTCCATACAATAAAAAGTAGATATTTTAGCTAAAATAGTTGATTAAGAGCAGTTTATATATCTGAGAACGAGAGGAATCTTTTGTTGTGGAAAAATTGACGCATTTTTCAATACATGGTAGAATGGCGAGGAAACAAAGGGGAGAGGTTTGACGGGAAAGGGAACATGAAAGAGATCAGACGACAAATCAAAGAACAGGAATTTCACAGAGTATATCTGCTGACGGGCGATGAGAACTATCTCATTCTCCAGGCGAAAGAACTTCTGATCCATGCCCTGGTGGCGGAGGGAGATGAGATGAATTATACGGTTTTTGAGGAGAGTAAGGTAGATATGCAGCAACTTGGGGAAGTGGCAATAACGTATCCGCTTTTTGCCGCAAAGAGGGTACTTCTTCTTGACCGGACGGGAATCCTGAAGACCGGAAAAGACGAGCTGATTGAAATTTTTCAGGAATTGCCGGAGACGACCTGTATGATCATCTGTGAGCCGGAGGTAGACAAACGCTCCAAAGCGTATAAATGGATCAAGAAAAACGGCTATGTGGGAGAGTTTCTGAAAAAAGATCAGACGGAGAAAGTACTCATGCGCTGGGTAGCTGCACTTCTGGACAAAGAGAAGAAGAGAATCCGGGAGAACGATGTGCGACTATTTCTGGAGCGGGTGGGAGATGATATGTTCCAGATTAAAAATGAGACGGATAAGCTTATTTCCTATGTGGGGGAGCGTCAGGAGATTACCAGGGAGGATATTGAAGAGATTACCTCCGGTGAAGTACAGAATAAGATTTTTGATCTGGTGGCGGCCATCACCGAGGGAGATAAACATCGCGCCCTCTCTTATTATGACGACCTGCTCCTTTTAAAAGAGCCGTCCATGCGGATTTTGTTTCTTATTGTGCGGCAGTACCGGATTTTGCTGCTCATCGCCAATATGCGCGAACGGCATAAGCCGGATAAGGATATCGCCCAGGCGGCGGGGATACCCGTGTTTGCCATCCGAAAAAACTCGGCGCAGCTCCGGGGGTATACCATAAAGACGCTGGAACACTGCATTTCTTCCTGCATTCGGATTGAGGAAGAGATTAAGACCGGGCGCATCGGCGATCAGATTGGATTGGAGACGCTCATTGTGGGGTTGTCGGAGCGGATTGCCTGAAACAATTTTTTACACAAAAAAGACCCGGAAAGCAGCCGCTCTTTCCGGGTTTATATTTTTGAATGTTCTCTCGTCAGTAAAAACTAAGCGATCTTGTTGACAGCTTTTGTCAGACGGGAAATCTTTCTTGCGGATGTGTTCTTGTGGAAGATTCCCTTGGATGCTGCTTTGCTAATTTCAGAAATGGCAACCTGTAATGCTGCGTTAGCTGCTTCCTTGTCGTTCTGAGCGATAGCAGCTTCCACCTTCTTCACGCATGTTTTTACTTTAGATTTAATCATCTTATTTCTTAATGTTTTTTTCTCGATTACTGAGATTCTTTTCTTTGCAGATTTGATATTAGCCAATCTGTACACCTCCAAAATATATTCGCTTCTATGTTTTGCCTTACATTCATACTGGACACGGTAATGTAAACATACTACTACATTTTAGTGATAAGCGTTCTTTTTGTCAATAGGGAATTTGAAAAAATTTTACTGAAAAATTGACCAAAGCGGATACCTGCTGCCGGTGAGGGCATACTGGTTCGTAAAGCAGGAGGTGACGCCGGATGCTCTGGAGCCGTTGGTCGTCAAAAATCTCTTTGTCATAAGGCATCTGGAAGAGTATTTTTTTCTGGGAAGATGCAGGCGTCCATGGTCATCGCACCGAGGGTCATGGCGCAAACGGGTATGGAGACCGAAGAGATTCTGAAAGGAATCATCGACAAAACGGAGCCAGAACCATGAAAATCACGAGAGAAGGCTCCAGTTATACGATTGAAGAACTGTCGGATTATGAGTTTCTACTGAATTATTTTTATATTGTGGACGGCACCACGACTATGATCAGGGAGGATCTGGATGGAAAGAAGCTGGTCACGGAAGATTTGTCTGTGAATCTGGAGGGTGACAGCGGGGAGAAAGCCTATGAAGAATAGAAGGTTTATGACAAGAAAAAACTGGGAGAAGATGTCACGGACAAAAAGAAAAACGGGAAGAAAAAGGGAATGATACAAAAATTCAGAATTGACAAAGACAAAATTCTGTGCTTTAATTAATGAGAATAAAAAATATTGATTTCGTTTGTTCATAAACCGTTGAAGTGGAAGTAAAAATAGTTGTGCGCGCACAGAGAGTCCGGAGAGGTGAGAGCCGGGCCGAACGCAGATTATTATAATGGCCCACTGAGGGCGCAGTCAAAGACCGATGCCGGGATTTACAGAATATTTGCAGAGAGGCGAAGGCCGCAGGCAGGTTGAGTATACTGCGACGTAAGACATACGTCAGTTGTCAGAGATATGATGGTATCTCATAAAGAGCACAAGAGATTGTGAAGCAAGGTGGCACCGCGGATGTAGTGCCGGAGCTGTATTCCGGAGACTGTTTTTATTGAGACAGGGAGCCGAAGTACATTTTCTGGATTAGTATACACCCGTCCTTGGCAAGGTAACTGTTACATTGTCATGGACAGGTGTTTTTTCGCGCATAAGAGCTTTTGACTGCCGCGAATCGTACATTTTTCCATGATGGAGTAATGAGAATCAGAGCAATATGATTGGAGGAATGAAAAATGATTCGGGAAGCAATTATGACTTTAAGCAAAAAACAGGATTTAAGTTATGAGACCGCGGAGGCAGTCATGAATGAGATCATGACCGGAGAGGCCAGCGATATTCAGATGAGCGCCTATCTGACGGCGCTTGCCATGAAGGGCGAGACTATTGACGAGATCACCGCCTCGGCGGCAGGTATGCGCGCCCACTGCGTTCGCCTGTTAAATGATATGGATGTGTTGGAGATTGTGGGGACCGGCGGAGACCGTTCCAATTCCTTTAACATTTCTACTACCTCCGCCATGGTCATCGCTGCGGGAGGCGTTCCGGTGGCAAAACACGGCAACCGGGCGGCTTCCAGCAAATGCGGAGCGGCCGATGTGCTGGAGGCGCTGGGAGTGAATATCATGGTGTCGCCGGCCAAGAGCGCGCAGATGCTAAAGGATATCAATATCTGTTTCCTTTTTGCACAGAAGTACCATACCGCCATGCGCTATGTGGCCAATGTGCGGAAGGAACTGGGAATCCGCACGGTCTTCAATATTCTCGGACCGCTTTCCAATCCGGCAGGAGCCAGTATGCAGGTTATGGGTGTTTATGAAAAAGAGTTGGTGGAGCCTCTGGCAAGGGTGCTTGCCAATCTGGGCGTAAAGAATGCCCTGGTGGTATACGGGCAGGACTGCCTCGATGAGATATCCATGAGCGCGAAGACTTCTGTGTGCGAAATCAGAAATGGAAGTTTTCAATCTTATGAGATTGAGCCGGAGCAGTTCGGCTTTGAAAAATGTAAAAAAGAAGAGCTGGCCGGAGGAACTCCGCAGGAGAATGCGCAGATTACGCTGTCCATTCTGAACGGAGAAAAAGGCCCGAAAAGAAATGCAGTATTAATGAATGCAGGTGCAGGGCTCTATGTGGCCGGGAAGACGGAGACTCTGGAAAAAGGAATTCGTATGGCAGAGGGATTAGTTGACAGCGGCGCTGCGAAGGCAAGACTGGAAGAATTTATCCGCCTGTCCAACGAAGAATAAAAGAAGATACGCTCCCTTTTTGCCGCAGGCAGGTGCTGCACATGGCAGGAAGGGAGATTTTTTATGACAAATGATATGACGGAGGGCAATCCTCTCCTCTTGATTCTGAAATTTGCCCTGCCGCTGTTGGCGGGAAATCTGCTGCAGCAAGGATACAATGTGGCGGATGCCGCCATTGTGGGGCGTTTTCTTGGAACCAACGCGCTGGCTGGCGTCGGCGCTTCCAGCAGTGTGCAGTTTCTGATTTTGGGATTCTGCATCGGAACATGCACCGGATTCTGTGTGCCCGTGGCCCAGCGATTTGGGGCCGGGGATTACAGCACCATGCGGCGGTTTGTGTTCAACAGTTTTATCATCACCGCGGTGATGGCAGTGGTGCTGACCATTCTGTGCGCGGTGTTCTGTACGCAGATTGTGGAGCTTTTGGCTACGCCGGACGATATATTTGTCGACGCCTATATTTATCTTCTGATTATTTTGATGGGAATCCCCTTTACCCTGCTTTATAATCTGACCTCCAGCATCATGCGGGCGGTGGGAGACAGCCACACGCCGTTTCTGTTTTTGGCCTTCGCCTGCGTCGCCAACATTTTTCTGGATATTTTCTGTATCACAACCCTCCACTGGGGAGTGGCAGGCGCTGCCATCGCCACCATCACATCTCAGCTTATGAGCGGTGTGCTCTGCTTTGTTTACATAATAAAGAAGTATCCGGTGCTGCACATGGAAAAAGAAGAGTGTGCTGTCCGGGGCGATCTGATGAAGACTCTTGTGGTCATGGGATTTCCCATGGGACTGCAGTTTTCCATCACGGCCATTGGCAGCATGGTCATGCAGGCGGCCACCAACAACCTGGGAAGCGTTTACGTTTCCGCCAATACGGCGGCTTCCCGCCTGAAGAGCTTTAGCATGTGTCCTTTTGACGCCATGGCAGCGGCGGTCTCCACCTTCTGTAGCCAGAATTATGGGGCGAGGAAAGTGGACCGGATTAAGCAGGGGCTGCGGCAGGGAACCCTGGCCGGCATCGTTTACGGTATCCTCATCGGGCTGGTGCTGATTTTCTTTGGCAGAGAGATGTCCATGATCTTCGTAGACGCCGGCGAGACGGCGGTGCTGGATGCATCCAAAGATATGCTGTTTTATTCCGGTTTCTTCTATTGGATTCTTGGAATCCTCATCATTGTCCGTCTCTGTGTCCAGGGACTGGGATATTCCGGTCGAGCGGTTCTGTCCGGTGTGGTGGAAATGATTGCCCGGACGGCAGTGAGCCTTATCTTTGTGCCGATATGGGGCTTTACCGCCATATGCTTTACGGACCAGGCGGCCTGGGTGACGGCGGTCTGCTATATTGTGCCTACCTGCCTGTATTGTCTTAAAAAGGTGGAAAGAGAGCTATCTGGAAAAGGTGGCGGGAAAGATGACGGCGGGGCGGAATCGCAAAAGACAGCGGTATCCGTCTGAACAGAGACGGCGGAGAACAGTTTCTTAATAAAACGGGTATGGAAGTCCGTAAGAATTCGTGTTATAGTAGGCTGTGGAACCAAAAAACAGCAAAAGAAAGATGCGGTGACCCTGAAAAATAGGGAAGAATCGCTGCATGACAGACAAGAATGTAAGTGAAGAAACAGGAGGAATTAACCTTGGCTGGAATTGACCAGAGTAAGATTCGGAATTTTTGTATCATTGCTCATATTGATCACGGAAAGTCCACCCTAGCGGACCGGATTATCGAAAAGACCGGTCTGCTCACCGACCGGGAGATGCAGGACCAGGTTCTTGACAATATGGATTTGGAAAGGGAGCGCGGTATAACCATAAAGTCTCAGGCCGTGCGTACCATATATAAAGCAGAAGACGGAGAAGAGTACATTTTTAATTTGATTGACACGCCAGGACATGTGGACTTTAACTATGAGGTGAGCCGCAGTCTGGCGGCCTGTGAGGGAGCTATCCTGGTGGTGGATGCGGCTCAGGGGATTGAAGCGCAGACGTTGGCCAATGTCTATCTGGCCATTGACCATGATTTGGAAATCATGCCAGTCATCAACAAGATTGACTTGCCGAGCGCCGACCCAGACCGGGTGGTGGCGGAGATAGAGGACGTCATCGGCATCGAGGCAGAGGACGCGCCGCGGATTTCTGCTAAAAACGGCATCAACATCGATCAGGTGCTGGAGCAGATCATAAAGAAGATTCCCGCTCCGGGAGGGAGCCCGGACAATCCGCTGCAGGCACTGATTTTTGACAGTCTCTATGATTCTTATAAGGGCGTCATTATCTTCGCCCGCATCATGGAGGGAACTATCCGGAAAGGAACTAACATGCTCATGATGGCCACCGGAGCCAAAGCTGACGTGGTGGAGGTGGGAACCTTCGGCGCCGGGCAGTTCATTCCATGCGACGAGCTTTCCGCCGGCATGGTAGGATATATCACCGCCAGTCTGAAAAATGTAAAGGAGACCCGGGTGGGCGACACGGTCACCGATGCGGACAACCCGTGTGCAGAGCCGTTGCCCGGATATAAAAAGGTTAATCCGATGGTGTACTGTGGACTCTATCCGGCTGACGGCGCCAAATATCCGGACCTTCGGGACGCCCTGGAGAAGCTCCAGCTGAATGACGCGGCACTCCAGTATGAACCGGAGACCTCCGTGGCGCTGGGATTCGGTTTCCGCTGCGGTTTTCTGGGACTTCTTCATCTGGAGATCGTGCAGGAACGTCTGGAAAGAGAGTACAACCTTGACCTGGTGACCACCGCTCCGAGTGTTATCTACAAGGTGCATCTCACCGACGGCACGGTGTTCGATCTGACCAACCCGACCAACCTGCCGGATCCGTCCACCGTTGAATACATGGAAGAGCCGATTGTCTCCGCTGAGATCATGGTCACCAAGGAATATGTGGGTTCCATCATGAAGCTCTGCCAGGAGCGCCGGGGAACCTATGTTTCCATGGAATATATGGAAGAGACGAGAGCCCTTCTGAAATACGACCTGCCGCTCAACGAGATTATCTATGATTTTTTCGATGCGCTGAAGTCCCGTTCCAGAGGGTATGCCTCCTTTGACTACGAGATGAAAGACTATGTGCAGTCGGATCTGGTGAAGCTGGATATCCTCATCAACCGGGAGACCGTGGACGCCCTCTCCTTTATCGTTCATGCGTCTTCCGCCTACGAGCGCGGCAGAAAGATGTGCGAAAAGTTAAAGGAAGAGATTCCAAGACATCTCTTCGAGATACCGATTCAGGCGGCCGTCGGCAGCAAGATTATCGCCAGAGAGACGGTGAAAGCCGTCCGCAAGGACGTCCTCGCCAAATGTTATGGCGGCGATATCAGTCGGAAGAAGAAGCTTCTTGAGAAACAGAAAGAAGGAAAGAAACGGATGCGTCAGATTGGTAATGTAGAGATTCCACAAAAGGCATTCATGAGCGTGCTGAAGCTGGATGAGGATTAGATTAGTATATCGATAATAAGTATAACGAAGGGGCATCGTCCGGGCACCATAATTATGACCGGACGATGCCCCTATTTCACGTTATATAGCAAATATGGAAAAAAGCAATTTATCCATCAAATGTTTTTTTGTAATTGGGAAAAACCTGAAAGTATAATAAAAATATAAAGGGAAAGTAAAGAAAAAGATGATGACAAAATGATTATGACAAATCAGAGATTCATGGAGGAAGATAATATGCTGGAATTATATATCCATATTCCCTTCTGTGTGAGGAAGTGTAACTATTGCGATTTTTTATCCTTTCCTGCGGGAGAGGAGACCATGGAAAGGTATGTCCAAGCGCTGGAAGAAGAAATCCGGCGGACGGGAGAGACAGTGTATGGACAGACAGAGGAATCGGAAACGGGTGAGAGACCGGTGTTATTTCCGAAAATATCCACAATATTTGTGGGCGGCGGCACTCCGTCGACGCTTATGCCGGAACAGATTGGCCGGATTTTTTCCTGCCTTAGACAAAATTTTGCCATAGATTCCGGTGCGGAGATATCCATGGAGGCAAATCCCGGCACTCTGAACCGGGAAAAGCTGGCTGCCTGCTGGGAGGCGGGCGTCAACCGTCTGAGCCTGGGGCTCCAGAGCGCCGATGACGGGCTGCTGCGGACCCTGGGGAGGATTCACACCTGGGAGCAGTTTCTTCATAATTACCAGGACGCCAGACGGGCAGGATTCCGAAATATTAATATTGACCTGATGAGCAGCCTGCCGGGACAGAGCCTTGAGAACTATGTGATGACCCTCGAGATGGCGACGGCTCTGGAACCGGAACACATTTCTTCGTACAGTCTGATTCTTGAGGAGGCAACGCCGTTCTTCGATTCGGAAGAGATTCGCGGGAAGCTTCCCGATGAAAATGTAGACCGGGAAATGTACGAAAAAACCAAGGAGATTCTTCACCAGAGGGGCTATGAACGCTATGAGATATCCAATTACGCGAAAGAGGGGTTCGCCTGCCGGCATAATCTCGGTTACTGGGACGGAGCTCCGTACCTGGGGATGGGATTGGGGGCTTCTTCTTATTATGAGAACGCGAGATTTTCCAATGAGACGGATATACAAACTTATATGAACCGGCCTTTCGTTCCTTTTACGGAGCGGAATGATTATGAATTTTGCGATGAAGAAAGCAGGATGGAAGACTATATGATCTTTGGACTGAGGAAGATGACCGGCGTCTCCCTGTCCCGGTTTGAAAAAGAATTCGGGACAGCGGCAGAGGAGATTTACGGTGCGGTCATCGGCCGGTATGTGGATATGGGGCTGCTGGCCCGGGAAGGAGATATCCTTCGGCTCACCGACGCCGGCATTGATGTGAGCAACCGGATTTTTGAGGATTTCCTTCTCATGGAGTGAAATGTGACTGGAAGATTTTCCGTGCAAAGAACAAGGCGCCGCAGGGGGATTGTCCGTTCAAAGAGTGAAACGAGGTTGATGGAGACATTCTTCCATTAAACTGAGAAATCGTTTCAATGCCGGATGTTCCTGTCCGTAAGGGTAATAGACGCCGAAGGGAATCTCCGGCAGGTCACTGACCGGGATGTAGCAAAGTCCCGGCTCTCTCACGGGAAGGAGATCCGGATACAGGGTGTAGCCGATCTGCGCTTTGATCAGGGCGAAGGCGCTCTCAATGCTCTCGGTGATATAGCGCTGCTCCGGCGGCAGGTTTATTAGAACACTGTTCTGGATGACAAACACCGAGTCGGGAATCTGCCGGGGAGTACAGGCGATGAAATTACCGGCAAGTTGTTCCGTGGTCAGAACACTGTTGGTCGCCAGAGGATGCTCCGGTGTGCAGATGCAGGTGATGGGCGCCTGATACATCTCCCGAAAGACCAGAGAGAACTTTTTCTGACCTTCGGTGATGCCTAAGACAGCATGTGCTTGCTCGTTTTCCACCATATTTAATAATAAAGAAGGGAAGGGAATCAGGTGAATATTAGGGCGAAGATAGGGAAATTCTTTCGTCAGACGTTTCAGCACCGGCGGGAACAGGTGCAGCTCAATGTAATTGTGACATCCCAGTTCAAAAGGAAGAAAATGCTCGTGATTACGGAGTCGCTCCTTGGCGGAAAAAGCAGTTTTGAGAATCAGTTTGGCGTCTGCCAGAAAAAGGATTCCCTGCTGGGTGAGGGTGACATTTTTGCTGGTGCGGTTAAAAAGTTTGACGTCCAGCTCCTTTTCCAACGTTTGAATCTGATGACTGACAGCGGGCTGGGTAAGTTTTAAGGCCCGGGAAGCCTTGGAAAAATTCAAATATTCTGCCACGGTGACGAAGCATTCCAGTTGTATGGTGTTCATGACATTTCCTTTCTTTATAACTAATAGTAAATAGTTCTGAGATTTTCTTAGGGTTTTGTAATCTTTCTTTTGTGGTTATACTTCTAACATTTCTTTACATTTATCAGTCTATAAAGTATGTTTATAGATTGTAGCATTTTTTACTGCCCTTTTCAAGAAAAGGAGTCTGTTCCTAGGGATAAAAAATGGTAGTACAGATGATTTTGCAGCAATGAATAACAATAATGAAAATTCTTTAATGAACAACTATAAAAATCTTTTATAGATAATAATTATTTTGAATTTCACATTTCCGGAGAAAAGGTGTAGAATCTCATGTGGACAGAAAGTAAGGTAATGAACTGTTCGTCGAAAAACTATTATCAAAATCA
>CAYULX010000008.1:0-53527 GCA_964445535.1 uncultured Eubacterium sp. | reverse complement strand
TCATAACGTTTTGTGCCTGAGCAAAGCGAAAGGAATGGATATAATTATGAAAGAAACGAAAACAAACGTCATGCGTATTCTTGAAAAAGAAAAAATAGAGTACGAAGCTAAATTTTATCCCCATGGAAAAGAAGCAGTGGATGGAATGACGGTGGCAGAGCTGACTGAACAAGATCCTGAGCAGGTATTTAAAACATTGGTGACAGTCAGTAATAAAAAAGAATACTTTGTTTTTGTCATTCCTGTGGTGAAAGAGCTGGATTTAAAAAAAGCCGCGAAAGCAGTGGGGGCCAAATCCGTGGAAATGATTCATGTGAAAGATATCAACAAGATTACAGGATACATCCGGGGTGGATGTTCACCGGTGGGAATGAAAAAAGCTTACCGGACGACTTATCATGAGACCGCAAAGGAGCAGATGGTTATTATGGTCAGCGGCGGGAAAATCGGCACACAGGTCGCCTGCGCTCCGGAAGACCTGGTTAGGATTACAAATGGACAGTACGCAGATGTGTGTAAATAAACGCTATAAAAATATTTTAAAAGCTTTCGCCTTCTATTGCCGGAAGCTTTTTTTTGGATTATACTGTGAAGGATGATACATTTTGTGAAAAACAAGACATTTCATTGAGAGAGAGAAATCATGGCTGAAAAAAAGAATTTCAAAAAGAAATATATCGTCGTATTTCAAGATGAGGACGGCAACGTATTGAAGACTTCCTTTGTGCCGGAAGGAGAGGCGGCAAGCCCGCCGGAAATTTCGGAGAAAAAAGGGGAGACAGAGCATTATGAGACGTTGTTTTCCGGCTGGAACGCGGATTTTTCAAAGGTGGAAAATAATCTGGTGGTAAAAGCGGTTTATGAGGAAGTGCCAAAGAAATATCTGGTCATGTACTTTCATGAGAATGATAAGCTCCTGGGGATGGAAAGTGTGGCTTACGGAAGTCCGGCAAAGGCGAAACTTCAGCCGGCAAAGGCGGCGGATGAAGAATACGAATACATATTTTCCGGCTGGAGCTGCCCGCTTTCCCACATTGAGGGGGATACCAGGGCCAAGGCCGTTTTTGAAAAGAAGAGGAAGGTCTTTACGGTGCGTTTCTTTTGTGAAGACGATTCGCTGCTCAGGGAAGAGCAGGTGGAATATGGAGAGAAAATGCATCCGCCAGCGGCGCCGGAAAAAAAAGCCGATGCAGTATATCACTATGAGTTTGAGAAGTGGAGTGAAGAACCGGAGCGTATAACAAAAAATGTGAACATTTATGCCGTGTTCAGGGCGGTTTATAATGAATATACGGCGGCATTTTATGATGGAGAGAAGCTGCTGCGGGAAGAGAGATACCACTACGGAGACATCCTTACATTTCCGGACATTTCCAAGAAAGGCTATGACTTGTGTTGGCATATTACATTTCCGGATATCAACAAAAAAGGCTATGATTTATGCTGGTCGGGAACGCCGGAAAAGGTGGAAAGAAGCTGTGAAATTCATGCCCGCTGGACATTTTCCAATCCTGTGGGAAAAGAAATGATCTCCGGCAACGGAACATACCGGATTGTCAATCCGTCGGTGAAAAACGGAACGGTGGTTTTGACAAAATATATGGACGAGAAAGAGGTGCGGGTTGTTCTGCCGGACCGGGTGAAGCTAGGGGATTATTATTATACGGTGGAAGGTATCGGAGCCAACGCGTTGGCACAATGCACGCATATGGAAAAGCTTTGCCTGCCGGATTCCATTATATATGTGGAGGAACGGGGACTGGCGGGTTGCCGTTTCCTGCGAAGACTTTGGTGCGGAGAAAGTCTCCGGAACATCGGAGCGAAGGCTTTTGCCGGGGATGTTCGTCTGAAAGAGATTTTTCTGCCGGGAAATCAATGGAGGAAATGTCATAAAAAAGCTTTTGAGGGTAGCGGAATGCAGGTGCGGCTGTATGTCTCTCCTTCTGTCCACAGGCAGGTAGAACGTGTGCTGGAAGCTGTCCACGGCCGTAACAAAATACAGATCATACAACAAAGTATATCATAAATATAAATCTATCTGAATGCATATCCGTTTTTATGAAATCTGCGGGGAGGACAACTAACATCCCCGCAGATTTTGTCTGAAAAAATTTTCCCTAAATCAGGTGACAATGCAAAAAGAATGACACCAAATTGAATAATGTGAAAAGAATGACAAAAAAATATCATTGAAATCAGTGAAAATGGCATAAAACAAAAAAAATCGTAAATAGACAATAATTTTCACAATGAGGAGTAAATAATTGCTATTATTCAGTGGAGACGTGGTAAAAATGTGGTTTAAATACATATTGAAAAGCCCAATATATGAATTAGTACCAAATAATATATCCAAAAATCTGTTAAAATGACGAAAAAAATAAAGAGTATTGCATAAAAATTCATAGATGATATAATGGAATCGTTAATTATTGGGTGACCCATTAAAGGAGGGAATTAAATTGTTATTTTTGAGGTTTGTTCTTGCGATCCTGCCAATCTTGTGGCTGGTCATCGCCTTGAGTGTGCTAAAAATTGCAGGACATAAGGCTTGTGTGGCTGCTCTGGTGTTCACAGTGGTACTTTCCATATTTTACTGGAAACTCAATGTGGTCAATGTCGCGACGGCAGGGCTGGAAGGAATACTGAACGCATTGTGGCCAATCTGTCTGGTGATCATAGCAGCTCTGTTTACTTACAATCTGACGCTGGAAACAGGAGCCATGGATCTGATAAAGAAGATGCTGGCCGGAGTCTCCATGGACGAAAGGGTTCTTCTTCTTATAATCGGCTGGGGATTTGGCAATTTTATGGAAGGCATGGCGGGATTCGGAACGGCAGTTGCCATACCGGCTTCCATGTTGGTGGCCATCGGTCTTAATCCGATGAGGGCCGTTATCGCTTGTCTTGTGGTCAACTCAACGCCGACGGCTTTTGGTTCTGTGGGAGTTCCGACAACGACTCTCGCTTCAGTGACAGGACTTGAGGTTCTTACGTTATCTGGAGATGTAGCTCTCATTCAATGTATACTCACATTTTTGTCTCCGTTTTTTATGGTATTTATCATGGGAAAAGGATTCAAGGCCTTAAAGGGAGTACTGCCAATGGTGTTTATCGCGGCGCTGTCCTTCACGGTACCTTGGTTTATCGCGGCACAGGTCATCGGATGCGAACTGCCAAATATCATTGGATCCATCGTTTCGCTGATCTGTATGATTGTGGCGGCGAGATTTTTGAATAAAAATACAGAGGAAGAATATGCCATTACTGTGTCGGAAGATGATAAAGCTGCCGGATTCAGCGTATCGGAGAAAGTTAAGGCGTGGAGTCCTTTTATTCTCATTTTCTTCCTGCTGATATTTACCTCGACGTTATGTCCGCCAATTCATAATCTGATCGCCGACATTGCCACTTCGGTGGTTGTCTATGCCGGAGAGGGCGGAAGCACTCTGACATTCAGCTGGATCAATACGCCAGGCATCATGATTTTTATTGCGGCGATAATCGGAGGTTTCATACAGAAGGCGTCGGTGGGAACCATGCTGCGGGTGCTGGGTGAGACCTTAAAAAAATACTGGAAAACCATTCTCACCATCTGCAGTGTCATGGCCACGGCCAAAATCATGGGATACAGCGGTATGATTTCTGATATCGCCAACATGCTGGTGGTTGCAACAGGTCCGTTTTATCCGCTGATTTCTCCGCTGATCGGAGCCCTTGGAGCCTTTGTCACCGGTTCAGGAACATCCACCTGCGTATTGTTCGGTGGACTGCAGAGCCAGACGGCAATTTCCCTTGGGCTGAATCCTTCTTGGATGGCGGCGGCCAACGTTATGGGAGCTGGCATCGGAAAGATGATCTGTCCGCAGGGTATCGCCATCGGAGCCGGAGCCATAAATGCGGTGGGTTCAGAAAGCCAGATTTTGAGATCGGTATTTAAATATTTTGTTATCTATGTTGTGCTGGCAGGAATTATCTGTTACGTGGGATCATTGATGGGTCTGTGACTGCACAGCGGCAAATGAGGCAAGTGGATAAAAACATTACGGAGACCACGGTCTCTGACAATAAAGACAATAAATTTATGGAGGTAAAAAGATGTATAATCAACTGACACCAGAAATTATCGAACAGATCAAAGGCGTTTGCCAGAATGTTTTCCTTGGTGAGGATATTAATCCGGATTACGCCAAAGACGAAATGCCGATTTATGGTACACATATGCCGGATATGGCAGTGCAGCCGCGCTCCACGGAGGAAGTGGCGGCCGTTGTGAAGATCTGCTATGATAATAATATTCCTGTAACGCCGAGAGGCGCCGGCACCGGTCTTGCCGGAGGCGCGGTTCCTCTGTTCGGAGGAGTTCTCATTGACATGTCCAGGATGAATAAAATCAAATCCTACGACTTGGAGAATTTTGTGGTTGAGATTGAGGCGGGTGTTCTGTTAAACGATTTGGCAGAAGACTGTCGGTCCAGAGGAATGTTATATCCGCCGGATCCGGGTGAAAAATTCGCCTGTGTGGGAGGCAACGTGTCTACCAACGCCGGCGGTATGCGCGCGGTAAAATACGGAGCTACCAGAGATTATGTCCGCGCTATGACAGTAGTTCTTCCTACCGGTGAGATCACACATCTTGGCGCAACGGTATCCAAAACATCTTCAGGATATTCTCTGTTGAATCTCATGATCGGTTCCGAGGGAACCCTGGGAATCATCACAGAACTTACTTTAAAGATTATTCCAGCGCCTAAGGTTGTGGCTTCTCTCATCATTCCGTTTGAGAATCTGGACACCGCCCTTTCCACAGTGCCGAAGTTTAAAATGGCGCACATGGATCCGCAGGCCATTGAGTTCATGGAGAGAGAAATTGTGTTGGCTTCTGAGCGATTTATCGGAAAGTCTGTATTCCCACAGGAACTGGAGGGAACACAGATTGGCGCATATCTTCTCGTGACTCTGGATGGCAAGAATGAGGATGAGGTGTACGCTCTCATCGAGGAAGCTGCGGAGTTGGTACTGGAAGCCGGAGCCATGGATGTGCTGGTGGCAGACACTCCTGGCAAGATGAAAGATGCATGGGCAGCGCGTTCTTCTTTCCTGGAAGCGATCATGGAAGAGACAAAGCTTCTGGATGAATGTGACGTGGTAGTTCCGGTCAATAAGATTGCGGAATATCTTGCCTTTGTGAACAAGACCGGCGAGGAATGCGGACTGGAGATTAAATCTTTTGGACACGCCGGAGACGGAAATCTGCACATTTACCAGTGCTCCAATGATCTGGAAGAAGAAGAATTCAAGAAGAGAGTAGATAAATTCTTTGACATTATTTATAAAGAAGCAAGCAACTGCGGCGGACTGGTATCCGGAGAGCATGGCATCGGTTCCGGCAAGGTGAAATATCTGGAGGAATCCGTAGGCGAGACCAACATGGCGCTCATGGAAGGTATCAAACGTGTCTTTGACCCTAAGATGATTCTTAATCCGGGCAAGGTATGCTATCGTCTGTAAGAACTAGGAAGAAGCGGAAATCATCATTTCCGGCGGCCGTGGTGTGGGTTCCGCAGAGAACTTTGCCATCTTAAAGGATCCGACGGACGTTCTCGGAGCGACAGTGGGATGCAGTCGTGCCGTTGTGGATGCCGGCTGGATGCCGCACGCATATCACCGGAGCTGATGCCATCGTTGCCATCAATAAAGATTCAGATGCTCCGATTTTTGATGTAGCAAATTACGGTATCGTGGGCAGCTTAAATGAAGTTGTTCCGGCCCTGGCCGAAGCATTTAAAAAGCAGAATGCTTGATCATCAGGTAACTTCCCGCCTGTAAAGCGGGTAAACATAAATCTGGCGGGTAATTTCTAGTATAATAAAAATAATTACAAGTCAGATATAAAAAGATATGGTTATAATTCAGACAAAATTGAACCAGGACAATAAGTTTGAAAGTAAACTTCCGAATCTACCGGGATTGACGCAGCGTCAAGAAAGGATAAAGAATGAATTTCAGACAAGATGAAGAACATCAGGATATATTGGAGATGATGCATGAATTTGCGGTAAATGAAGTGAAGCCTCTGGCGGCGGAGATTGACCGCACGGAAGAATTTCCGATGAAAAATGTAAAAATGATGGCAGAAATGGGTCTCATGGGAATTCCGTTTCCGGGGGAATACGGCGGCTCCGACATGGATACGCTGGCTTACATTCAGACTGTGGAAGAACTCAGTAAATGCTGTGCATCCACCGATGTTATTTTATCTGCTCATATTTCCTGTGCAAAAGACGACCGATGATGGTTATTTCCGGATGGATGGGAGTAAAATAGGAGGGTTATATGAAGATTAAATTACCGTATTCCACAGAAGGAATGATGTTGCAGCTGGATGACGGCATGGATGTGGAAGTGCTGACCTCTTCCATCGAAGATATGCCGAAAAGTGATAAGACAGAGGATCAGATTGTGCTTGAAGCCATGGAGAACCCCATCGGTTCTCCAAAGCTCTCTGAGCTTTCCAAGGGAAAACAAAAGATTGTCATCATTTGTTCGGATCACACGAGACCGGTGCCGAGCAAACACATTATCCCGTTTATGTTAAATGAGATTCGGGAGGGGAATCCTGAAGCGCAGATTACCCTTCTGATCGCCACCGGATTCCACAGAGCGACGACAAAGGAGGAGCTCATTGGCAAATTCGGAGAGGAAATTGTGGCCAATGAAAACATTGTCATCCATGACAGTCAGGATATGGAAGCCATGGTCAACATAGGCATTCTGCCATCGGGCGCTCCTCTTCTTATTAATAAGGTGGCTGCGGAGGCTGATCTCCTGATCAGTGAGGGATTTATAGAGACACATTTCTTTGCAGGTTTTTCCGGAGGACGAAAGAGCGTGCTCCCGGGAGTGTCCAGCAAAGTAACGGTGCTGGGAAATCACTGTTCCGCCTTTATTGATTCTCCGTACAGCCGGACAGGGATTCTCGAAAATAATCCGATACATAAAGATATGATTGCGGCAAGCCGGATGGCGAATCAGAAGTATATAGTCAATGTCATTATTGATGCTGACAAAAAAGTGGTTCATGCCGTGGCGGGGGATGCCATCGAAGCCCATGAAGCGGGATGCCGTTTTCTGCAAAATTACTGCCAAGTGACGCCGAAGCGTGCGGCTGATATTGCCATTGCCACCAACGGAGGTTATCCACTGGATCAGAATATGTATCAGTCCGTAAAGGGAATGACGGCAGCGGAAGCGGCGGTAAAAGACGATGGAATTATCATTATGGTATCCAACTGTGGCGATGGCCATGGAGGAGAAGGGTTTTATGAGGCTCTGAAAAATTGCTCCAGCCCGGCGGAATTAATGGAAGAAATTCTTAAGGTGCCGCAGGACGAGACAAAACCGGATCAGTGGGAATACCAGATTCAGTGCCGGATACTCATGCAGCATAAGGTAATCTATGTGTTGTGCGAGCAGTATCGGAAAATGGCGCAGGAAATGGGATTCCAGGTGGCGGCGGATGTAAACGAGGCGCTGGAAATGGCGCTTGCGGAAAAGGGACGGAATGCCCATATCGCTGTCATACCGGACGGCGTCTCCGTCATGGTGAAAAAACCGGAAAAATAAACATGTTTTCTTAATGTGGAATTCATTTTCACATTTCAAGGACGGGTTTGCAGGTGAGCAGCAGACCTGTCCTTTTTTACTCCGAATTGTGAAGAGTGATCCATAAACAGTCTGATAGACACTGTCTTTCGCTTTTTCTGCTTGAAAAAAACAGGGAAATCTTTTAGAATGGAAGAACTTGTGAGTAAGCATTGTGAAAAGGAATGAGGAGGAAGCAAGTATGGGCAACTTAGAGGATTATAAAAGTTATAAAAGTTATAAGAAGGAACACAAAAAGACATACCAGTATGTTTTTGATTATTTTTCAGAACAGATTCTGTCCGGGCAACTCAAGGTCAATGATAAGATTCTTCCGGAAAGAGAGCTTGCGGAGCAGCTGGACGTGAGCAGGAACTCCATTCGTGAAGTCATGCACATGCTGGAGATCAACGGGATTCTGGAATGCAGGCAGGGCAGCGGCAACTATGTCCGGTGCGAGCCTCAGGAATATATGGTGACTTTTATCAATATGGTCATGTCTCTGCAAAATATCAATTACACGGAAGTTTACCATATTCGAATGGGATATGAGACGGTGGCTCTGAAACTGGCCATGAACAATGCCAGCCAGGAGGAGATAGAGGCAATACATCAGGTGCTACTGAAGATGGATAAAATTGTTGATCCCGAAGAAAGCGGCAAGCTGGATATCGAATTCCATAACCGATTGATCGCAGCTTCTCATAACAGGCTTATCATGCTTTATTATTCCATGCTCCGGAATTTTATGAATCGGTTTATCGTGGATTTTCGTGTGAAGATCATGGAAGAGAGACAGCGGGCCGAAGCGCTGCAGCGTTCCCACTGGAATATCTATGATGCTCTCGTGGACAAAGACTTTGTGGCCGGCAGCTCCGCCATGCAGAAACATTTTAATATAGTCGGAGCTCAGCTGGAGATTATGGAAGAAGAATTTCGCAGAAAAGCATCTGTGAGAAAAGAATAATAAAAGAAATGATAAGGAAAACAGGCGCACAGCACCGGATGAGCTGCGTTAGCAGCGAGCTTCCGAATTGTCATGGCTCAATGGTTACAATTTTTGCGGTTCAAAAGCAAAAGAGACCGGACGAAGTCCGAACCTAAAACACTCAGTGTACAGAAACTTAATCACAGTTTTGCGCAGGGCGCTTCATCTGTGAAGTTCCATAATAACAGGAAAGAGCAGTTTAAGCATGAACCCGGAAGAGTTTTTGGAACAGGTTTTGAGTTTTTAAAGACCCAATTTTCCGAAAATGAGGAAAGAAAAAGATTCATGCATATGTCGTGAGTCAGTGAGAAAACACGTTGTATTCTCCTCCTTTTTTTGATATAATACCATAAAATGTGCTGTTTTAATTTTGTGTGATTCACAGATGATTCACAGACAGCGGATAAGATAGATTACTGAAAGGAAAGAGAATTATGTCTTTATTAAAAGATTGGCGGGAATTCGCCTACGGTCATGATGACAGAACACAGGAAGGACAACGTTTCTGGATTGATTATTTTCAGCAGGAAAAGGCTGTATATGAGCAGATTCTTGCAAATCCTGACGAGCCGGTAAGTGGTACTGTCGCAGAGCTGGCCGAAAAGTTTAATATGGAACTGACTTATTTTGTCGGATATCTTGATGGAATTAATGACAGTTTAAAGACTCCGAATCCGATCGAAGAGATGGACGAGAACACTGTGGTTTCTCTCGATTATGATAAGGAGAAGTTATATTACAATATGGTAGGAGCCAAAGCAGAATGGCTGTATAATCTGGAGCAATGGGATAATCTACTGACACCGGAACGCCGGAAAGAGCTGTATCGTGAGCAGAAGAGTTCAACAACAGTTGTGAAGCCTCCGAAGATTGGCAGAAATGATCCATGTCCATGTGGAAGCGGCAAAAAATATAAAAAATGCTGTGGCAGAAACTAAAATAAATAAACAGTGACAGTTCAGCATCCGCTTTTTATTGCAGGATGCTGATTTTTTCTTAATTTGCCAAAATGGCAGTAGCCGACACAGATATTGACACAGAGATACGGTTTGTAGAATGGAGAGAGTTATGCAAAACAAATATGATGCGATGCGGGCTGAAATTATACAGAGAGATATGGAAGCGTCGTCAGTCATGCAAAAGACACCGGTGGAGACCGTAAAATCTATACTGAGCAGAATCGGAGTTGAATTTGAGGAAGGACTGCCTAAAGAAACATATATCATTGCGTTAAAAGAGGAATTTTGTAACAACAGTGAATGGATCCTCAAAATGATTCCACGGCATCTTCTGGAGTTTCTCCTGTCCATCTGGGAAAAAAAGGAGATAGAAGTTAGTCTTGAAGAATGGGATTATCTGGAATATTTAAAGATTTTTGGTTTGGCTACATTTGAGAAGGGGAATCCCATTACTGATGAGCCGAATATCATTTACTGTATTCCGGAGATGAAGGACAGATTTTATTTTCTCCTGAAAAGCAAAAAAAACAGAGCGCTCATGGAGCAGTATGAGGAATGGGAAAAAATTATATGTGGTTTGATGTACTATTATGGTATGGTGGAGATTTCGGTTCTGCATGACTATTTTATGCGAGTGACCAAAAGAATGTTGCCCGACCAAGAATTTCTGACATTCATAAAATGCCGTTGCTCCCTCTGGTCTTTTGGACTTCTTCTGAGAGATGTCCAGAAAAAAAGAGATTATTATCAGTGTGTCAATGTGGAAAATCCTGAAATGTTGTTGATGTATATCCAGCAGCATAATGATTTATCATATAAATGTATAGAAAAAGAAGATTTATTTTACATCAGTGAAGCTGCGGGAATCGATAATCGATGGAAAGGCGTTTCCGAGCTGGGTAATCTTTTATTGGATGAACAGCATATGAATTATTATCGGGCGACCGTGATGGTGAAAACGATTCTCCTCATGATACAGAACGGAGCTGAATTAGGAGAGATAAAAGGGAAAATGGCTGTACTGTCCTTCGAGTCGGATGATGTCATGGAGAAGGTTTATCGTGCCGTAAAATTACTCTACGAGAATACGCCTCTTTATGAGTTGAAAGGCTATTCAAGACAAGAATATGAGAAAATGTTTCGGCAAAAGCAGTTGAAAAAGAAAAAGGAAATGTTTACAATTATAAAAGGAAGAAAAAAAGAATGAAAGAGAAACAGGAGAGTGTTTACCATGGGTGATAAAAAAAATGTATATGTGATCGGGCATAAGAATCCGGATACGGACAGTATCTGTTCTGCTATTTCTTATGCATATCTGAAAAATGAGATTGCGGCCAGAGACGGATTGGAATATGTTTATATTCCGGCCAGAAATGGTCATGTGAATGAGGAGACACAGTTCGTACTGAAACATTTTGATGTGCCGCAGCCGCTGTATTTAACAGATATTCGTCCTCAGGTACTTGATATAGAGATTAGAAAAACGGAGGGGATTCCTGCGGATTTATCCCTGAAAAAGGCATGGGATATCATGAGGACAGCCAGAATCGTTTCCCTGCCGATTCTTGAAGAAGAACAGTTGGCTGGTATTATTACCGTCGGTGATATCGCTTATTCGGATATGGATGTATACGATAATATGATTTTATCCAAAGCGGGAACCAGCTATAAAAATATTGTGGAGACTATTGACGGAGAAATGGTTGTGGGAGACATTGAAGGTAATTTTGACGAGGGGCATGTACTCATCGCCGCGGCCAATCCGGATATGATGGAAGATATTATTGAACCTTCTGATATGGTTATTCTTGGAAACCGCTATGAATCTCAGCTTTGCGCCATTGAGATGGAAGCACAGTGTATTATCGTATGTATGGGAGCGCCGGTGTCCAAAACCATTCGCAAGCTGGCAAAGGAACGAGGCTGCTGTATTATTGTAAGCCCGTACGATACTTATATTGTGGCCAGACTCATTAACCACAGTATGCCGGTGAGCTATTTTATGACCACGGAGAACCTGACTACCTTCCGTACAGTGGACTATGTGGATGATATTCAGGAAATTATGGCAAAGAAGAGATTTCGTGATTTCCCGATTGTGGATACCCAGAACAAATACATCGGTATGATTTCACGGCGTAACCTGCTGGATTTGGACAGAAAGAGAATTATCCTTGTGGATCATAATGAGAAAACACAGGCGGTAGATGGTTTTGAAGAAGCAGATATTCTGGAAATCATTGACCATCACAGACTGGGAAACATGGAGACAAATGCTCCGCTGTATTTCAGAAATCAGCCGGTGGGCTGCACCTCCACCATTGTCACTCAGATGTATATGGAGAATGATATTGCCATTCCACCGTATATTGCCGGACTCATGTACTCCGCCATCATCTCAGACACATTGATGTTCCGTTCTCCGACCTGTACGGCTATTGACCGTCTGATGGCAGAGAAGCTGGCGTCCATCGCGGAGATTGATGGTGAAAACTATGCGAAGAGTATGTTTGACGCAGGAAGTAATCTCAAGTCAAAATCAGCCAAAGAAATCTTCTATCAGGATTTTAAGAAATTTAATGATAACAAGATTAATTTTGGCGTCGGCCAGATTAGCGCCATGAATAAAGACCAGCTTTCCGCTTGCAAGGAAAAACTGCTTACTTACATGGCGGAAGTGAAAGAAAGCTATGGGCTTGATATGTTATTCTTTATGCTCACCGATATTCTCGCCGAATCCACGGAATTGCTTCTTCTTGGAGATATGTGTAAAGAAGTTCTGGAAGGAGCTTTCCAGGTGGAAGTAGAGGGGAATTCCGTTGTGTTGCCGGGAGTTGTCTCCAGGAAGAAACAGTTAATACCTGCGATTTTAGGACAACTTCCGAAGTAGAGAATAGTTTTGCTTTCGAATGAAAGAATCTTGTTGTTTTCAAAAAAAATACACAATTTTAGTGGGAATTGGACAATTTTTTCCTCTAGTATAGCATGAAATTTTAACAAAAGTAGTGTATGATAGTAAAAGTAATCCCCTAAGTTAAAGGTTAGTATTATATGGAAGATGTCCACAGTGAGTTTTGCCCCTCATTGTGGACATTTTTCATTGTATAGGAAATTTCCATTGAAATAATTTCATTTGAAATAATTTTTCTGATAAAATGAAGAAAAAATGATGCAAAATGTAGAGGGAAGGAGAAGAAATTAGAAATGTTGTCCTACCAGAATAATATGGTAAAGACCTCCGTACGGAAGTTGGTGGAATTTTTTCTGCGTGCCGGAGACATTGAGACAGGAAGCAGTCTGGTTTCTGATCCTGAGGCGATGTTGGAAGGAAGCCGCCTGCATCGGAAAATTCAGCGTGCCCAGAAAGCAGGATACCGCAGCGAGGCGCCTCTGAAAATGAGCTGGCGCCGGGAAGGCTACGAGCTGGTGCTGGAAGGAAGGGCGGATGGTCTTGACATGGTGGATTATCCTGGCGTTATCCCATTGGATGAAAAGAATACCGGAGCCGACGACCCAGACACGGAAGAGGACGAGAGCAACGCTGCGCCGCCGGACGGTGTGAGACGGATTCCCCTTATCGACGAGATAAAATGTGTATATAAAGATGTCCGGCAGATTGAGGAGGCAGAGCCTCTTCATCTGGCTCAGGCCAAATGCTATGCCTGTATGTATGCCGGCCCCGCCGGATATAAAGAAGCGCTGGTGCAGATTACTTACTGTAACATGGAAACGGAAGAGATTCGGCATATAACAAAGCATTACAAAATGGATGAGCTGGCACAATGGTTCGAAGCTCTGATTGATCAGTATGCCCTGTGGGCGGACATGTATGTGAAGGCGAGACGACGGCGCAATGAGAGTATTGAAACTCTGGAATTTCCGTTTGACTATCGTCCCGGACAGAAAAAACTGGCGGCCATGGTCTATCGTTCTGTCGAAGAAAAAAGAAATATTTTCCTTCAGGCGCCCACGGGGGTGGGAAAGACCATATCCACCCTGTATCCGGCCTTGAAATGTCTTGGTGAGGAGAAGGCGGAGAGGGTGTTCTATCTGACGGCAAAAACGATCACCCGGACGGTGGCGGAGCAGACGCTCCAGATCCTGAAAGAGCAGGGGCTTAGGCTGAAGGCCGTATCCATTACGGCGAAGGAGAGGATTTGTGACAATGAGGTGATGGAATGTCATCCGGCTGCCTGTGAGAAAGCCCGCGGACATTTTGACAGGATTAACGGAGCGCTGTATGACTTGTTGACAGAGAAAGACGTCATCCGGCGGGAGGATATTCTGGAATATGGCAAGAGATATCAGGTCTGCCCTTACGAACTATCTTTTGAGGCGGCACAGTGGGCGGACAGTATCATTTGTGATTATAATTATGTTTTTGACCCTCATGTCAATCGAAAAAGTCTTTTTGGAGAAAAGAGCGGAAATATCCTTCTGATAGATGAGGCCCATAATCTATTAGACCGGGCGAGAGAAATGTACAGCGCAGTTCTGCGAAAAGATGATTTTGTGAAAATGAAAAAAATTTTCCGTGAAAAAAATAAAGGCATTGTAAAGAAACTTCAGAATTGCAACAGTGAACTGCTGCGGATGGGAAAACAGAAAGATGATATTCCGGAAAATATCGACCGGCTGTATTATCCCCTATTCTGGCTGCTTGGCGCCCTGGAGGACTATCTGAAAGACCATCCGGAGTTTGAACACCGGGAGGAAGCTGTGAAATTTTATTTTCAGACGAGACATTTCTTTATGATACTTGACACCATGGAAGACGGAAATGAGATTTATGGAGAGGGAGAAGGCGCCCATCTGGAACTGCATCTTTTCTGTGTAGATCCTTCCTCCCGGCTTTCCGAATATCTGAAAAAATGCCGGGCAGGCATCTTTTTTTCCGCGACATTGCTGCCGATACAGTATTACCGGCAGCTTTTGGGCGGCAGCAGCGCCATGGATGCTTTCAGCGTACCTTCTCCTTTTGAAAAAGAAAAAAGACTGCTGGCCATTGCGTCTGATGTGACCAGCCGTTACAGTCGCCGGGGAGCGGATCAGTATCAGAAAATGATGCGATATCTGGAAGAAACTGTTTCCGTAAGACCGGGTAATTACATGATTTTCTTTCCCTCATATGATATGCTTTCCCAGGTCTGCGCGCTGGCCGAGGAGAGCACGTTGCCTCTGGCCGCTGATTTTCTGGTGCAGAGTTCGTCCATGAGTGAAAAAGAGAGGGAAGAGTTTTTGGCTGCGTTCCAGGAAGAAAATCGCAGATCGCTCATCGGGTTCTGTGTGCTGGGAAGCATTTTTTCCGAGGGAATTGACTTGACGGGACGTCGTCTCATCGGTGTGATGATTGTGGGAACCGGTATTCCGCAGATTTGCGAGGAGAGGGAGAGAATCCGGGCGTATTTTGACAGGAGGGGGAAAAAAGGGTATGATTACGCCTACCGATATCCCGGGATGAATAAAGTCCTCCAGGCGGCGGGAAGAGTAATCCGTACAGCGGGAGATACGGGAATCATCCTCTTGATGGACGACAGGTTCCTTTTAAGAGAAAATCAGTTACTCCTGCCGGAAGAGTGGGACAGTTACTATGAGGTGAATCTCCACAATTATAAAAACGTGCTGGGACGATTCTGGAAAAATGTAGATGAAACATTATGAAATGCAAAAATAACATATCAGAGAAGAGAAAAATGAGATATAATAGTCTAAAAGAGGCAGTTTTTCTAAAAAGACCGAACCGATTCAGAGCGCATATCTGTATCGACGGAAAAGAGGAAATCTGTCATGTGAAAAATACAGGAAGGTTGGGTGAGCTTCTTCTGCCCGGCGTACCGATTCTGGTGGAGCCGGCGGCGGCCGGAAGCAGCCGAAAGACAAAGTATTCCCTCATTTGTGTCAGGAAAGACGGGCAGTGGGTGAATATTGATTCCCAGGCGCCCAACAAACTGGCGGAAGAATGGATTGCCGGTGGCGGCCTGTTAGACAATGTCACATTGATAAAAAGAGAACAGAAATACGGCAATTCCCGTTTTGATCTTTATGTGGAAGCTGCCGGGGAGAAGTGGCTGATCGAGGTCAAGGGAGTGACCCTCAACGCAGGAGGAACGGCCATGTTTCCGGACGCCCCCACAGAGCGGGGGAAAAAGCATGTGGAGGAACTGGTGATTTGTCAGAAAGACGGATACCGGGCCGGCGTGCTTTTCGTGATTCAGATGAAAGGCGTCAGCCGTTTTATACCTTTTGAGGAGCGTCAGCCAGAGTTTGCCGAGGCGCTGCTCTTGGCGAAAGCGGCGGGCGTGGAAGTCTGGGCGGTGGATTGCATAGTGAACAGGGAAAACATAAAAATTGACCGTTTTGTGCCGGTCTGTTTGTAGAAAGGAGAAGGGGCTATGGATGACAAAGTAAAGAAGTTAAAAGAGATTGTGGACAACACAGATAATCTGGTGTTTTTCGGAGGAGCGGGGGTTTCC
This sequence comes from uncultured Eubacterium sp., assembly GCA_964445535.1. GTDB lineage: Bacteria > Bacillota > Clostridia > Lachnospirales > Lachnospiraceae > Anaerobutyricum. Next base: position 37,463 of record CAYULX010000008.1, on the reverse strand, counting down.
ACGGAAAGCGGGATTCCTGATTTCCGCAGCACCGACGGACTTTATAATATGAAATATAAATATCCGCCGGAAACCATTGTAAGCCATACATTTTTTGTACGGCGAACAGAAGATTTTTATGAATTTTATAAAGACAAGATGATGGCGCTGGACGCAAAGCCAAATAAAGCGCATTATAAGCTGGCCCAGTGGGAAAAGGAAGGGAAATGCCGCGCTGTGGTGACCCAGAATATTGACGGACTTCATCAGATGGCCGGAAGCAAGAAAGTGCTGGAACTTCACGGAAGCATACACAGAAATTACTGTACCAAATGCGGCAAATTTTTTGACACCTTTTATATGAAGAACAGCGAGGGCGTGCCGCGATGCGACGCTTGCGGCGGCCTGGTGAAACCGGATGTGGTGCTTTATGAGGAGAGTCTGGACAGCCAGACTATTTCTGACGCAGTCTATGCCATTTCCCACGCGGATGTGCTGATTATAGGAGGGACATCCCTGGCTGTATATCCGGCGGCGGGCATGATTGATTATTTCCGGGGCAGCCACCTGGTACTGATCAATCGCTCGTCGACGCCGAGAGACAACCAGGCGGATCTTGTGATTAATGACAGTATTGGAGAGGTATTTGGACAGTTATGACAGAGTTCTGTTTTGATGTGCTTGGCATTGCGCCCACAGAGGATGAAACAATAATTAAAAAGGCGTATCGGAAACTTCTTCATTCCGTCAATCCGGAGGATGACATGCAAGGATTTCAAAGGCTGCGGAGAGCCTATGAGGAGGCATGTCGTTATGCCAAAAAGAAAGAAGGCACACAAAAAAAAAGTGCATCAGAGCAGTTTATGGATCGTTGTCGGGAACTGTATCATTCTTTTTTCCGGCGAATACGCCCGGAAGAGTGGGAAGAATTATTTGAAGAACCGGTCTGTGTGAATCTGGACACGGAGGAAGAAGTTCGGAAGGCTTTTCTTTCTTTTCTTATGGAACATTTTCACTTTCCGGCAGAAGTGTGGAAATGTATTGACAGGACCTTTGATATCAGCGGAGATCGCAAAGCCCTCACGGAATGGTTTCCGGAAGATTTTGTGGATTATTTGTGTCAGGCAGCGCAGGATGAGGGAATTATAAATTATGAGCTTTTTGAAAAGCGGCGAAACCGCGGCGCGGAAGGCTCCAAAGAGAAAGCGGAGCAGAAATCTGCGGAAGATGCCGTTCAGAATATTGCGAAGGAATCTCCGCAGAATCTGCCGGCGAAAGAGTTTGATGATTACATTGACGTGTACTACCGGCTCAGACAGTTTACGGATTTGGGACTCATGGAGCAGGCGGCAGCGGATTTGGAGACGATCAAAACATTTTCCGTCTATCATCCGTATGAAGAGATAGAGGAGGCGAGAATCCTTCTCTATGAGGAAAAAAAAGAAGAAGCAGGCGAGATTTTTATCCGTATGGGAAAGACTTATCCCCATGAAGAGCGTATTGCATGTTGCTATGGGCAGTTCCTGCAGATGGAAGAACGCTGGGAAGAACTGCGGGGAATTTATGATGGTCTGCTGGCGGATAATCCGGAGTCTGTATCCGCAAGGAGTGGAAAAGCGGAAGAACTCATTCATGATGGCGCTTACCGGGAGGCAAGGGAAATCATCCTCGATCTGTTGGAATACAGCCCGCAGGATGAACGGCTGATGAAAGATCTGGCAGATGCCAATGTATTTATGATTGAGGAACTGGAGTCTCTCTGGAAAGAGGGAAGACTTGATCAGGATGGCTGGCTGGATCTTGGCTGGTGCTATTACCAGAATATGCGGTTTGAAGACGCCCTTGCTGTTCTCGATGCCCGGGTACCCGATGAGGAACATTTGCTGGATTACCATAATCTGAAAGGCCGGGTTTATCTGACCATGGATAAGAATGAAGAAGCGCTGGTTCATCTCGTTCCATGGCTTGATGAGGTTTTAAAGTTAGAGCCGGATGGAACAAAGAAGACGGAGCGACGGCTGGCAAGGCTGGGGTATGCCTATTACACCATCGGATCAGCCAGAGTCGCGATTTTGCTTCGCCTGAAAAATGATGAGCGAGAGACATTTTTGGATGAGGAAAAGTATAAAAATCTGTTTCCGGAAGCGAATGGATTTGAAGATGCCTTTGCGGCAACCATGGAATATTTTGACAAGGCCATCGCGGCGGAGACGGAGGAAAGTCAGATTGTCAGCTATTATCATACCGTGGCGGATATATGGAGGCAGCAGAAAGAATATGGAAAGGCAGTGGATGCCTGCGACCATATTTTAATGCTCAACCAGGGATATTATCCTGCAATTCTTCTGCGACAGGAAGCCTGCCTGTATCTTGGCATGTATCAGGAAGTGGCGGAAGATTATCAGAGGGCAGTTCACATGTATCCTTACTATGGAAGACCCTACGCTACACTGATAAAAATGTATTTCATGTTCGGAGAATATGAAAAAGTGCGGGATATTTTGGAACTGACAGAAAAAAATAAAATAGAGAGTGACGCCTTACAGATTCTCACAGCCAGGTATCGGGCGGTGACGGCCGGAAGTCGGGAGGATTTAGAGGTTGCGCTGGATATTTTAAATGCTCTGAAGAAAAAAGGATGGAGCTATGCTTCTGATGTGGAGCAGAATGAGTGGAACGAAGTGGAGTATCGCCGGGGATTGATTCTCACAGATTTGGGACGCCTTAGGGAAGCCAGGGAGGCGCTGGAGGCGTCCATGGCCGACGGAGAAGAGGATGTGCCGAAACTATTCGGTTACGCGGCGGTTTTAATGCAGAGCGAGGAGTATGATCTGGCAATTGCATATCTGAAAAAGGCTCTGGCTTATGTGCCAGACGACGAGGGTATTTTGTACCGCCTTGGCTGGTGCTATAAGCTGAAGGGAAAGTATGAGAGTGCGCTTTCTTATTTTGAGAAAGCCCGGGAAAAGAATCCGGAAAGTATTATTGCATGCAATAATGCGGGAAATTGCTATCTTTCCATGAATATGCCAGAAAAAGCGGAGGCTCTTTTCCTGGAAGCGGTACGTCTCATGAAGAATGAAATCACTCCTCTGCCGTATAATAATCTTGCAAGATGTTATCGTATTATGGGAGAGTATGAAGCAGCTCTTATGTGCTATAAGAATAATATGAAGCTTTTTCCTGACAGCACGGATATGTATTTGCTTTTGGGAGATTTTTACCGGGAGAATGAAGAGTATGGCAAAGCCATTGCCACCTACGAGGAGGGTATGAGCAAGACCACTCATCCGATGCCTCTGGAAATGGAGATGCTTCGGACCTATGGCATGAAGGGAAACTATGCCATGGTAACGTCTCTGATGCAGCGGCTGAGAAAGAAGTATCCGGAGGACGCTGTGCTGTGCCAGCTCGCCGGGGAAGTATATCTTTTCGGTTTGGAAAAAGGAGCCGAAGCTGCCCTGTGGCTGGAAAAAGCCCTGCGGCTGTGCGGCAAAGAAAATGATATGGAGTGCGTCCGGGGAAGTTTATATCTTTTAGGACGCTGCCGCCTGTTTTTGGGAGAGAGAGAGGAAGCAGAGCGCTGTTTCAGAAAATATCTCGAAGTATGCCGGGGCAAAGACGGGCGTTCCCGTAAATACGAAGAATTCTACGGGGAGCGCGGCCGCCGAAAGTTCCGTATTGGCTGCGTACTATTGCTCCTAGGCGACGATGGAGAGGCGGAACGTTGTTTTCGGGAAATGCGTACGGAGAAATACCGCTGTGACGGCTGTTCCAGAGCCTGCTGTTATGAAAAAATGCTTGGAGATGCTCTGATGCTTCTGGCAAAAGGAGAGAGATCCCAGGCAGTACAGAAATATAAAGAAGCGGCAGAGCAGGTTCCTGACGATATGGAGCACAGATTTGAATATAAACAGATGAAGAAATGGGAGGAATCGCCATGATAATTGGAATTGATCTGGGGACGACCAATTCTCTGGCAGCTTATTACACGGAAGAAGGGTCCAGAATTATACCGAATCGGCTGGGAGAAAGACTGACTCCTTCCGCTGTGAGTATTGATGAGAATGACCAGGTATATGTGGGCAAGAGCGCCCTGGAAAGGATGGCCGTACACCCGGAACAGGGAGCCTCTCTTTTTAAGCGGAGTATGGGAAGCCGAAAAGAATTTCAACTGAGCGGCAGAACATTTTCCGCGGAAGATTTGTCTTCCTTTGTGCTGCGTTCTTTGAAAGAGGATGCAGAGTACTATTTGGGACAGGAAGTAACGGAGGCAGTCATCAGTGTGCCTGCGTATTTTAACGATATAAAACGAAAAGCAACGAAGCGTGCGGGGGAGCTGGCCGGATTCAAGGTGGAGAGAATCATCAGCGAGCCCACTGCGGCGGCTATCGCCTATGGATTGTATCAGAAAAAAGAAAACGCTCGTTTTCTGGTGTTTGACCTGGGCGGTGGAACCTTTGATGTGTCGATTCTGGAACTGGATGACGATATCATGGAGGTCCGCGCTGTCGCCGGTGATAACTATCTGGGAGGAGAAGATTTCACCAATCTGATTCTCGACGCCTTTTTGGAGGACCATCATATTGATAAAAACAGCCTGTCAGAAAAAGAGCGGATTTATTTCAGAAGCCAGGCGGAGAAATGTAAATGTCAGAACGGAGCCGATGCCTTTTTCCGGATGAAGGCGGTAAAAGATGGACAGAAAATGGAAACTTTTATTACCAAACGGGATTTTGAGAAGAGAGCGGCTCAGCTTTTTGACCGGATTAAGCAGCCGGTACGGCGCAGTCTTGCCGATGCCGGAGTCCGTATCAGTGAGATAGATGAGATTGTACTGGTGGGAGGCTCCACAAAGATGCCGGCAGTGCGGAAGTTCGTCGGCAAACTGTTCGGACGGCTGCCGGATACCAGCGTCAATCCTGATGAGGCGGTAGCCCTCGGCGCCGCTATTCAGGGAGCCATGAAAGAAAGACAGGAATCCATCCGGGAAGTCATTCTGACAGATGTGTGTCCGTTTACCCTGGGAACGGAGGTGTCCATCCGGACGGAAGGAGATCGGCTGGAAAGCAATCATTTCTGTCCGATTCTTGAAAGAAATACAGTGATTCCCGCCAGCCGTACAGAGAAGTTCTATACGGTGCATGACCATCAGACGCAGGTAGACATTCATATTCTCCAGGGGGAGAGCCGGTTCGCCTCTAATAATGTATCTCTGGGAACCATCAGCCTCACTGTGCCGGATAATAAAGCGGGAGAGGAGGAAATCTCTGTCACCTACACCTATGATGTCAATGCACTGCTGGAGGTGGAGGCCAAGATTAAATCCACCGGAGAGACTGTGACAAAGCTCATCAAGAATCAGGAAACCGATATGACTCTGGAACAGATGCAGGCACGGATGCGGGAGCTGTCCTATCTGAAAATTCATCCGAGAGACCAGGAAGTCAACAAAGTTCTTCTGCTGCGGGGAGAAAGACTGTACGAGGAGGCCACCGGGGAACTGCGGGAACAATTGGAAGCAGTGACCAGACAATTTGAATATATTCTTGATAAACAGAATCCGGACCGGATTGCCGAGGCGAGAAAAGACTATGAAGAAGCTCTGGACTGGATTGAGGAGGAGCTGTGGTCCGGCCAGTAGAGATGCTGGCGGGGCCTTCTTTACACGTTTAGTGATACAAAATAGGAGAAAGAAATATCGAAAAGCAGAAGTATGAAGAAGCAGGAATGTAAAAAATGAACATATAAGTACATGGATATGGAAAGGACAGAAAAATGATACCTACAACGTTATGCTACATAGAAAAGGACGATTGTTATCTGATGCTTCACAGGATATCTAAGAAAGCAGATATCAATAAAGATAAATGGATTGGTGTCGGAGGAAAGTTTGAAGATAAGGAGAGTCCGGAGGAATGTCTGCTGAGGGAGGTGAAAGAGGAGACCGGACTTACGCTGACTTCTTACCGGCTTCGGGGAATTGTCACCTTTGTCTCGGACCGCTGGGTGACAGAATATATGTTTTTATATACCGCGGATGATTTTACCGGGAAGATGACTGCCTGTGACGAGGGTACCCTTGAATGGGTGCCAAAGAAAGAGCTGTCCCGACTGAAACTATGGGAGGGAGATAAAATCTTTTTGAAACTGCTGGCGGAGGATGCGCCGTTTTTCTCCCTGAAATTATCTTATGAGGGTGACGAACTGGTCTTTGCCGCCCTGGATGGGGAAAGGATAAAATAAACGAGGGCGACAAGCCGGTTTTTGCCGCCCCCGAACAAGAAAGAAAATGTTTTATCTTAAAAAGAATCGCACTAATTTTTCATTGAGGAATCTGTATGGCTGGTATCGCATCGGAAGATCCAGCCATAATTTTTTGTCAACGATGCTTTTATAATGGGAGAAGGTACGGAAGCCGTCCAGGCCATGGTAAGAGCCCATGCCGCTGGCGCCAAATCCGCCGAAGCCCATCTCGCTGGTGGCAAGGTGGATGATGGTATCGTTGATGCAGCCTCCTCCAAATCCGCAGCGGTTCATCACTTTTCTGGCAGACGCTTTGTTTCGGGTGAACAGATACAGCGCCAGCGGATGTGGGAGACTGTTGACTCTGCGGATGGCTTCGTCCAGGGAGTGGAAGGTGAGTACCGGGAGAATCGGACCGAAAATCTCTTCCTGCATGACGGCATCCTGAAAACTCACATTGGTGAGAACCGTAGGCGCAATCTGCAAGGTCTGCGGATTGACATTGCCGCCGGCAGCAATCTTCTTTGCATCAATCAGATTTGTGATTCGGCGGAAATGTTTTTCGTTAATAATTTTTCCATAATCTGGATTGCGGAGCGGATCACTGCTGAACTGCCGCCGGATTTCTTTTTTGATTTCTTCCACAAGGGCATTGCGGATACTCTGATCACAATAAATATAATCCGGAGCAACGCAGGTCTGACCACAGTTTAAAAACTTACCGAAGACAATTCGTCTGGCGGCGAGTCGGAGATTGGCGGATTTGTCCACGATGCAGGGACTCTTGCCGCCCAATTCCAAGGTTACCGGGGTGAGATGTTCGGAAGACTGCCGCATGACTTCTTTTCCCACCGCCTGACTGCCGGTGAAGAAAATATAGTCAAAAGACTGTTTCAAAAGACAGGTATTCTCCGCACGGCCTCCGGTGACCACAGCCACATAGCTGGATGGAAAACATTCATGGATAATCCGCCGGATAATCTCGCTGGTGTGCGGAGAGTAGGCGCTCGGTTTTAAAACCGCAGTGTTTCCGGCAGCGAGCGCATCCACTAACGGTTCCATGGTCAACATGAACGGATAGTTCCATGGACTTATGATCAAAACAGTTCCATAGGGAGACGGCTTTACAAAGCTTACGGCATGGAATTGAGACAGCGGTGTAGGCACCCGCCGGTCTCTGGCAAAAGAGCGAAGGTGTTTCAGCATATAAGAGATTTCGCTGTAAACCATACCTGTCTCACACATATAACTCTCAAAATTACTTTTGCCAAGATCTTTTTGCAGCGCCTGATGAATGGCGCTCTCATTTCGCTTGATGCAAACGTTCAGTCTTTGAAGCGCCCGCATCCGAAAGGATACGTCCAACGTGGTTCCCTTTTGAAAAAAATCACGCTGGTTACGCATAATAGCATTAATTTTCTTTTGATTCATTGATTTCCTCCATTTTATTGCCCGGGATTTCCACATTACCGAAAGAGGTAGCGATATTCTTATTATGGGAAAAATCGTCGGATTTACCGGAAGCGACGGCGGTGTTCTTATTATGAGATATTTTGGCTTTTTCGCAGTTACTTTGTGCCGCCCGCCGGGCATTGTGTTGCGCCGCTCTCCGGGCGGACTGCTTCGCGTAAGCTTCAAAATCCATCTCCGGTTTTTTCGCCAGTGTTTTCGGCATTAACATATAGTAGAACTTTTCCAGTTCCTGGGCGTTCATGAGAACAGGAACCGGGTACAACGGATTCGCTTCTTTGTCAGCGTAATGGCTGAGCTTTGGAATGTCTTCTTCCCGGATCTCTTCGATGGTGTTGCCGATGCCATATCTTTTCTTCATGTTCTGGATGGCGTAGATAAATAATCTTGCCCCTCTATAATGTGGAATATCTTTTTTTGCTACACCTGCGGCGACGGCGAGATGATGCAGCTTTTTATGGATGCAGTCGCCGTAAGAATCCAGCACATACGGAAGAAGAACGGCGTTGGCATAGCCATGAGGCACGTTGTAGGTGCCGCCCAGGGTGTGTGCCACAGCATGGACATAACCCACATAAGATTTGGTAAAGGCGCAGCCGGCATAGTAGGAGGCCTTCAGCATATTCTTTCTGGCCTCCAGATTATCGCCGTCTTTGACGGCAGTATCCAGATTCTTAAAAATCAGGGAAACTGCCATGAGCGCATTCTTCCTTGTACCAGGTGTGGTAGAGTTGCCGATGTAAGCCTCCACAGCATGGGTCAGTGCGTCCATACCGGTACAGGCGGTGATAAACGGCGGAAGGCTGCGGGTGACTTCCGGGTCAAGGACAGCGTACCGCGGAATCAGAGGAAAATCGTTGATGGAGTACTTATGTCTGGTCTCCGCGTCGGTAATGACAGAGGCGATGGTCGTCTCGCTGCCGGTGCCGGCAGTGGTCGGTACGGCAATCAGAAGGGGAAGCTTTTTATGGACTTTGAGTATTCCCTTCATTTTGGCCAGAGACTTGTCCGGGCGGGCAATCTTAACGCCGACAGCCTTGGCACAGTCAATACTGGAACCACCGCCAAAACCGATGATGGCCGAACAATGACTGGCATGATAAAGGCTGACCGCTTCATATACGTTGGTGGTGGTTGGGTTGGCCACTGTCTTATCATAAATGACATAGGAAATATGTTTGTCTCGCAGGGCGCTTTTTAATCTTTTGAGAAGACCGAGACTGACAATGCCTTTGTCCGTGACAATTAGGACGGAGTGGCATTTTTTCTTTTGAAGCACTTCCGGAATCTTTTTGACGCTGCCGAGAATCTTAGGATGTCGGTACGGCAGAAACGGAATGGCAAATTTGAGTATGGACTGAAAAGTCCGGCAATACATTTTTCTCACTGGATGCATAATATTTTTCCTTTCTGATTATGTATATCTGTTATGATGATACATCCGATGGAGGGAAAAGGTCAATGCTTTCTTTTATTGAAATTCAGTCATGTTCCGTCGGTACCAGAGAGGCAGCATGGTGCGCTTCCACATGGCGGTAGATGCAGAAAAGTTCGTAAATATAAAATGGTAAATTTTTGCTGTCGAATATGGAAGAATATATGTAAATAATGATGAAGACCTCGTTATTTTTTATAAAAGTATGAAAAAAATTAAGCAAAAAGCTGATTTTTCTCTATTAAAAACAGGTATAATCTGTTATAATAAATAAAAATAAGCGGAGCAATATTTTTATATTAAAGTATTATGAACAGACAGAGCAATCCAGGAGGAGGGATGAGCACTGGCGCACGGAGAATATGCCGTGGATAGCGGCCGCGTTTGGAGATGAAGTTTCGTAGGTGGGACTTCATTTTTGTCTGTTCCGCTTGTTGTTACTAATTTTTAAGGAGGATTAAATGAAATGGGCAAAGAAATGATTGCAATGCTTCTTGCCGGAGGACAGGGCTCCCGTCTTTATGCTCTGACACAGAAGCTGGCAAAACCTGCAGTTCCATTTGGAGGAAAGTACCGTATTATCGACTTTCCGCTGTCGAACTGCGTGAATTCAGGAATTGACACCGTGGGTGTTCTGACACAGTACCAGCCGTTGGTACTGAATGAGTACATTGGAAACGGACAACCATGGGACTTGGACAGACTGTACGGCGGCGTTCATGTGTTGTCACCGTATCAGCAGGTTTCCGGTTCCGACTGGTATAAAGGTACCGCCAATGCCATTTATCAGAACATCAACTTCATTGAAAGATACGATCCGGAATATGTCATCATCCTTTCCGGCGACCAGATCTGCAAGCAGGATTACAGTGATTTCCTTCGTTTCCATAAAGAAAAGGGCGCGGAGTTCAGTGTAGCTGTCATGGAAGTGCCGTGGGAGGAAGCTTCCCGTTTCGGTCTGATGGTAACCGACGAGAATGACAAGATCACAGAATTTCAGGAGAAACCGAAGAATCCGAAGTCCAATCTGGCGTCCATGGGTATCTACATATTTAACTGGGATATCCTCAAAAAATACCTTATCGAAGATGAGGAAGATCCGGAATCTGAGAACGACTTTGGTAATAACATCATCCCGAATCTGTTAAAAGACGACAGAGAGATGTACGCATATCGTTTTGACGGTTACTGGAAAGACGTTGGAACCATTCCGTCCCTGTGGGAAGCAAACATGGAGATTCTCGATCCGGAGCATAGCGGTATCAATCTGTTTGACGATGACTGGAAGATTTACAGCCGGAACAGCGGTATGCCTGGTCACAGGATCAAGGAGGGAGCTGTAATTGAAAATTCCATGATCACAGACGGATGCCGGGTGGCCGGAGAAGTGAAACATTCCATTCTTTTTGCAGGTGTAAAAGTAGAAGAAGGCGCGATTGTGGAAGACGCCGTTGTTATGGGCGGAACCATTATCAAAGCTGGTGCGGTTGTAAAACACTGTATCGTGGCGGAGAATGTTATCATTGGTGAGAACGCGCAGGTGGGCGCTATGCCGACGGAAGAAGCGTCCGGCGTGGCAACGATTGGCGCAGGTATCTATATCGGCGACAATGCAACGATTGGCCCGAATGCCATGATTGATGAAAATGTAAAGGATGGTGAAGAACAATGGTAATGTCCAGCAAGAGCGCACTGGGAATCATTTTCCCAAATATTTATGATAAGCTTGTACCGGAGCTGACCAGCGAGCGTTTGATGGCTTCCATCCCGTTCGGAGGCCGTTATCGTATGATTGACTTTCTGTTATCCAGCATGGTAAATTGCGGTATTGATAATATTTCTATTCTGGTCCGTGAGAATTATTTCTCCCTGACAGACCATCTGGGTTCCGGCCGTGAATGGGATTTGGTGAGAAAAAAAGGCGGCCTTAATATTTTTCCTCCGTTCGCACAAAAGAGCATGAGTGTCTATGGCGGACGTATTGAGGCCATGGCAGGTATCCTCGGATTCCTTCGCGCACAGAAAGAAAAATATGTAGTTATGGCAGACACAAACATTGCCGTGAACTTTGATTTCAACGCGATGATTGACGCCCATATTGCGTCTGGCGCCGATGTTTCGGTCGCTTACAAAAAAGAAGAACTTCCGGCAGATCTTGCCATTATGAGAGACGATTCCAGTAAGGGAACATATTATACATTTGATATGGATGAAGAAAGCAGGATTAACGGCATTCATATCAATTCCCAGAAGTCCGGCATACAGAATTACGGCATGAATGTTTATGTAATGGAGAGAGAGCTTCTGATCGATACCATCAATACCGCATTTATCAGCGGCGGCGTATACTTTGAGAGAGATATTCTTCTTCCTCATCTTGGGGATATGAAGATTTGTGGTTACGAATATACCGGATATACGTCCCGGATTCTCAGCTTGAAAGGATACTTTGATGAGAACATGAGGCTTTTGGATGATGAGAATCTGGACGCTTTGTTCTCCGGTCATTCCATCTATACAAAGATTCGTGACGATAACCCAACCCGCTATATCGGCGACGCCAAAGCATCCAACGTGATGATTGCCGACGGCTGCGTTATCGAAGGAGAAGTGGAGAACAGTATCTTATTCCGTGGCGTTAAAGTCGGAAAAGGCGCCAAAGTGAAGAACTGTATTCTCATGCAGGATACCGTTGTGGAGGACGGCGTAGATATCGAATACATCATTACGGATAAGAAGGTGACCATCACAGAGAACAAACATCTAAACGGAACTGACTCCTTCCCTGTTTTTGTGGCAAAGAGACAGACCGTATAAAAGGATTCGACCCACACATTTATTTTCCCCATACATTTATTGACAAAAATAGAGTTGCTGCTTTGGACGGAAATCACAAGATTTCTGCCAAGGCGGCAGTTTTTTTGCGCGATACGCACAGAGGACACGATTGCTTTTGAATGATAAAAACCTAATCTGTATCTTTACGAAAAGAAGGGGGCAGTTTATAATAGAAAAAAAGAACCAATGTTCTGAAAAATGAAAGGAAATGTAAATGGAAGCAAGAGAAGTATTAAATCGTGTGAAAAACGGAGAAATCTCCGTGGAAGAAGCGGAAAAATATTTTAAAAGAGAACCTTACGAGGAGCTTGGCCACGCAAAGCTTGACCTGCACCGGGAAGTCCGCTCCGGTTTTCCGGAAGTGATTTATTGCAGCGGAAAGCCCGACGACTATCTGGTATCCATTTACCAGAAAATGTACGAACACAACGGAGAAGTTTTCGGCACCCGCGCCAGCCGCCACCAGTACGAGCTGGTGAGAGAAGCGATTCCTTCTATTATATATGATGAGATTTCCCACATACTGAAAGTAGAGAAACCTGATAAAAAACATATTGGCAGTGTGGCGGTCTGCACCGCCGGCACGGCGGACATCTCAGTGGCGGAGGAAGCCGCCCAGACAGCAGAATACTTCGGTACCCGGGTGGAGCGCATCTACGATGTGGGAGTCAGTGGCATCCACCGCCTGTTCTCCCAGGTGGACGAGATTCAGAGCGCCAACTGCGTGGTGGCCGTGGCCGGTATGGAAGGAGCATTGGCCAGTGTCCTGGGCGGCCTCGTATCCAATCCGGTTATCGCCGTGCCGACTTCCGTGGGCTACGGCGCCAGCATGAACGGCCTTTCCGCTCTCCTTACGATGATTAACTCCTGCGCCAACGGCATCGCCGTGGTGAATATCGACAACGGCTACGGCGCTGGATACATGGCGACCCAGATTAACCGTCTGGCGGAGCGGGCGCCGCGGGGGTAGGCAAAAAAACGCAGATCATACCCATAGCCTTCGCAGTTTCATTTATGGTGGTGCCACGTGTGCGGGCATGGGGGTTTAGAAAGGATACAATATGCCACAGTATGACAGAATAGAGAACAGACAAAACGACAGAGTAGAAAGCAGACACAATGATATGGCAAAAGCAGCCTTTAAGAAACTGGAACAACTGAAAGCGTGGATGCAGATGAAAGGCCGGGTGGCCGTCGCTTTTTCCGGTGGAGTGGACTCCTCTCTTCTTCTGAAGATCGCCTGCGACGCGCTGCAGGGTGAGGAAAGTCCTGGAAGCACAGATAACGCTGACGTGGCAAGAAAAAGAGTTCTCGCCATCACTGCGGACTCCCGGGTATTCCCGGGCAGAGAACGGACGGAGGCAGAAGAACTATGCCAAAATCTTGGCTGCCGTCAGATTATTTTCCGATTCGATGAGATGGCAGTACCGGGTTTTGCCGATAACCCACCGGATCGCTGCTACATTTGTAAGACAACCCTATTCACACACATGAAAGAAATCGCGGCAGAAAACGGCATGGACGTTCTGGCGGAAGGCTCCAACATGGACGACCTGGGCGACTACCGTCCGGGACTGCGCGCCATCGAGGAACTTCACATCGCAAGCCCCTTGCGGGAAGTGGGACTAACCAAAGCGGAAATCCGTTTCCTCTCAAAAGAACTGGGACTTTCAACATGGGAAAAGCCATCCTTCGCCTGTTTGGCCTCCCGATTTGTCTACGGAGAAACCATCACCGAAGAAAAGCTTGCTATGGTGGAGCAGGGCGAACAGCTCCTGTTCTCCCTGGGATTTCATCAGTTCCGGGTGCGCATCCACGGAACCCTCGCTCGCATCGAGCTGCTGCCAAAGGAAATAGACAGGCTTCTAACTCCGAAGCTGCGAGAGGAAATAACGGAAAAGTTCCGGAAGTTTGGGTTCTCTTATGTGACCCTCGATCTGCAGGGATACCGGACGGGGAGCATGAATGAGGGGCTAGTGTGAGGAATATAAAAATGTGCAAACATTAGAGCCATATCCTTAACCATGCTTTCCTCCATAATAAAGAACTGCGGGAAGAATCTACCCATGTGACTCTCTGTCAAGTTTTTATTTCTTTTTAACTACATTTCTTTAATGGTAAAAAGCGTATTGTAGTGAGTATATAAGTTCTTCGGCCGTTTGTAAAGATAATCCTTCCATTGTTTCGGCTTTCCTGGCGATTTTCAGGCTTTTGACGGCGGTTTTTTTGGTGAATTTCCGGCCATCTTCCGAGAATCCCCGGATTCAGCATGGAAAAAGATTCTTCGATATGCTATTATTTTATGTGACGCCATCGCAATGGCATCTATAATTTATAAGCTATATTTATTAGGAAGGAATTTTCTACAATGTCAAATACACTTTATTTGGAATGTAACTCCGGAATCAGCGGAGATATGATGGTGGCTGCCCTTCTTGATCTGGGCGCCAGTGAGGAAGTCTTGATGAAGGCTCTGGACAGCATACCGGCCGACGGATTCTCGGTGGAAGTGACCCGGGTCAAAAAAGCGGGCGTCGACTGCTGTGATTTTGCGGTGCTGCTGGATGCTGAATATGAAAACCACGACCATGATATGGAGTATCTCCACGGCTGCGAACACCACCGCGGAGAGGAACATAAACATGGGCATCCTCATGGAGAAGAGCATGAACACCACCACGGAGAGGAACATAAGCATCACCATGAGCATCCTCATGGACATGCTCATGTGCACCGGGGTATGAAAGAGATAAGGGAAATTATCGACACGGTGAAGATGACGGATCGCGCCAAGGAGCTGGCGCTGCGTATTTTCGGTATCATCGCCGAGGCGGAGGCGAAAGCCCATGCGGTTCCGGTGGAGCAGGTACATTTTCATGAGGTGGGAGCCATTGATTCCATTGTGGATGTGGTGGCCGCGGCGGTCTGTCTGGATGATCTTCATATTGAAAATGTGGTGGTGCCAAAGCTCTGCGAAGGCACAGGAACTGTGCGTTGCCAGCACGGTGTGTTGCCGGTGCCGGTACCGGCGGTTACCAATATTGTGGAGCAGAGCGGATTGAATCTGGAAATCATGGATATGCAGGGAGAGTTTGTGACTCCAACGGGCGCCGCTATCGCGGCTGCAGTGAAGACCATAGATGTGCTGCCAAAGGCTTTTCGGATTGTCCGGACTGGTATCGGAGCGGGCAAACGTACCTATGAGCGTCCGAGTATTCTTCGGGTCATGATCATTGAGCCGGCGGAGAACAGAGGAGATACCATCTGGAAGCTGGAGTCTAATATTGATGACTGTTCCGGAGAGATACTCGGTTATGTGATGGATCTTCTTTTTGAGGCGGGAGCCAGGGATGTACATTACCATCCGGTGCATATGAAGAAGAATCGGCCGGCATGGCAGCTCAACGTTATCTGCGATAAAGCGGTAATTTCCCGCATGGAGGAAATCATCTTCCGGGAGACAACGACTATAGGTATCCGCCGGATGCAGATGGAGCGGACAGTTCTCGCCAGGGAATGCAGAGATGTAAAGACTAGCATCGGACAGGTGCAGGTGAAAGTCTGCCGGTATGGCGATGAGAACAAATATTATCCGGAGTATGAAAGTGTGAAAGAACTGTGCCGGACGTCCGGACGGTCTTACCGGGACATTTATCAGGAAGCGGTGGCTGCCTGCCGGGAGCTGTATGGTTCAGAGCTGTAAGCAGTCTGCAGTCTGCCAGCTTACAATGTAAACAGTCAAATAACATTATACAAAAATATGGCGGCGGCAAAGCATCAGGAAGGATGGCTGGTACGGGCGTCAGAAAGTCTTGAACAGTAAGGGAAGATTTAAAAATGTTATAATTAGAATCGGCTGTCTTCTGCCATTGGGAGGCAGCCCGTTGTCTGTGCGTAATATTTTATCAGATGTGGGAAGACTCATGGCGGTAAACGCCATAAATTAGAAAAGGAAGGGATGAAGCAAATGAAAAAACAATGCTGGTGTTTTCGTATTTTTTTCTACATTGTATCGTTGGTGATTCTGGCGTTGGGAATCACGCTGAATACGAAGACGGGACTGGGGGTTTCACCGATTATTTCCGTGTCTTATAGCGTATCCCAGGTACTGCATTTGAATTTTGGAAATGTGACGTTGGTCTGGTATGCCATTTTTGTGATTGTCCAGTTGATCATCCGGGGGAAGAATCGGCGGTGGTATGATTTGTTACAGATTCCACTGAGTATTGTTTTCACCCGGTTCATGAATCTGTTTGACGCGGCCATCCACTGGGAGTCGGATTCTTTTATAGCTAATCTGCTTTTGCTGGCTGTGGCGATTATTCTTACCGGAGTTGGCGCGGCCATGTCCGTCAACACGCAGCTTGTGCCAAATCCGGGAGACGGAATTGTCGCCGCCATTGCAGATTTCATCCATAAAGATATGGGCTTTGCCAAAAATATGTTTGATCTTCTAAACATTTGCATGACCTTTATCATCGGTATTGTTTCCGGACATTTCTTGCTGGGAATCGGAGTGGGAACGGTTTTTGCGGTCATCGGAGTGGGAAGAGCCGTTGCGGCCTTCAATTATCTCTGCAAGGGAAAAATGGACATTCTGACAGGGCTTTCCTGAAAGCCGAAAACCTGTACGCGTCTGTAGATACAAATCCTTGTCACCACATGCACTTCGGGAAATTCCGTGTAACTTTTAGATGCATTTGCAAGAGAGGAAAGTAGTATTATGAAGAAAGAAAACTGGAAGGCGCTGTTACCTATCGGGGTATTTTTGACGCTGTATCTGGGACTGGGTATTTTGTTTGAATATGTGATGAAGATACCGATGGGATTTTATAATGTTCCCATCGTGGTCTCGTTTCTGGCGGCGCTGCTGGTGGCCTGCGTGCAGAATCCGAAGCTGAATTTTGACGAGAAGCTGGAGATTATGGCAAAGGGCGTGGGCGATAAAAATATCGTGACCATGATTCTCATTTTCCTGGCGGCCGGCGTGTTTGTGGGCGTCGTGGGAAGAAGCAGCGCGGAGAGTGTAGCGTATTGTCTGCTTTCGCTGATTCCGGCGCAGTATGCGGTGGTGGTGCTGTTTGTGGTCAGCGCTTTTGTGTCACTGGCCATGGGGACTTCGGTGGGAACGATTACTTTGCTGACGCCCATTGCCGTGGCAGTATCGAACGCATCCGGATTCGAGGCGGCTTCCTGTGTGGGCTCTGTGGTAGGCGGCGCCATGTTCGGGGACAATCTGTCTTTTATTTCCGATACGACTATTGCGGCCTGCAACGGGCAGGGCTGCGCCATGAGAGACAAATTTCGGGCGAACTTTAAGATTGCGCTGCCGGCGGCGCTGGCGGCCATGGTGGTGATTTTCTTCATGACTTCTGGAAATGTGCCGGCAGGGCGGATCATGCAGGACTATAATCTCGTTCAGGTGATTCCGTATGTGCTGGTGTTAGTGGGTGGAATCGTCGGCATCAACGTCTTTGTGGTACTGCTCATCGGCATTGTGTCCGGGGCGTTCATCATGCTGGTGACGGGAAATGTATCCGGTGTGGATCTTCTGACAAATATGGGATCCGGAGCGTCCGGCATGTATGAGACCATCATGGTAACCATTCTGGTGTCAGCCATCGGCGGACTGATCGGTGAATACGGCGGATTTGACGCGCTGCTGCATTTTATCAAGAGAGTGTTCCGGAGCCGCAACGGCGGAAAGCTGGGTATTGGTCTGCTGGTGGGAGCGCTGGATATCGCCACCGCCAACAATACGGTGGCCATCGTCATGGCTAATCCAATTGCGAAGGATATGTCGGAAGATTATGGCATCACGCCGCAGAATACAGCGTCAATCCTCGATACATTTTCCTGTATATTTCAGGGAGTGATCCCTTACGGCGCCCAGATGCTCATCGCCCTGTCGGCTTCGGCGGAGCTGGGATGCGAATTATCGGCCTTTGATGTGATGCCGAATCTCATTTATCCGTATATGCTTCTGATCAGCTCGCTGATTTTTATGTTTCTGGCGCCGGACAAAAAGGCTCCGGCGAAGGCGAAATACACAGGCGGGCAGCAGGAAAAATAAGAAAATGTTTTTGATGGTTGTTTTTTTGTTAGAGAGGAGGAAAGAAAGATGAACGAGACATTTATGAAAGAAAAACCGGTGCTGCCACTGCTAATCTCCATGTCCCTGCCTATGGTCATTTCCATGCTGGTCAATTCTCTTTATAATATTGTGGACAGCTTTTTCGTGGCAAAAATCAGCGAGGACGCCATGACGGCATTATCCCTGATCTATCCGGTGCAGAACTTTATCAACGCCGTGGCCATCGGTTTTGGCGTGGGTATCAATGCGGTGATCGCTTATCACCTGGGAGCCCAGGAACATGAGAAAGCCAACCGGGCGGCCACCTGGGGATTCGTCCTGTCCCTGGTACACGGGGCGGTGATGATGGTGGGAAGTATCGCCATTATGCCGGCTTTTCTCCGGATGTTTACCGGGCAGGAGCAGGTCATCGACTACGGAATCCGCTATTCGCGGATTGCCTTTGCCTTTTCTTTGATCATCGTCACCAGTCTCGCCTTTGAGAAGATTTTTCAGTCTGTGGGAAGAATGAAGGTGGCCATGGGAAGTATGATAGCGGGCTGTGTGACCAATATCATCCTGGATCCGGTGCTGATTTTCGGAATCGGGCCATTTCCTGCCATGGGAATTGAAGGGGCGGCTCTGGCGACCGGCACCGGTCAGGTGCTCACCGTGGTCATTTATGTGGCCGTCTATTTTGTCAGACCGATCCCGGTGCATCTTGGACGGCAATATCTGACCCGGGAAAAAGGGTTGTTTGTGCGCCTGTATTCCATCGGGATTCCGGCGACGCTGAACCTGGCGCTGCCGTCCTTGCTGATCTCCGCCCTCAATGCTATCCTGGCAGCCTATGGACAGATTTATGTGGTGATTCTCGGCATCTATTACAAATTGCAGACCTTCCTGTATCTTCCGGTCAACGGTATTGTGCAGGGGATGCGGCCGATTATCGGATATAATTACGGGGCGGAAGAACATAAACGTGTCAGTCAGATTTACCGGATTACATTGACTATCAGCGCCGCCATTATGCTCGTGGGAACGATCATCTGTCTGGCGGTTCCGGGACAGCTCATCGGCATCTATACCGCTAATCCGGAAACCATCGCTGCCGGCAAAATCGCGCTGCGGCTCATCTGTGCCGGATTTATTGTCTCCGCCGTTTCTGTGACTTCCTCCGGCGCCCTGGAAGGGCTGGGGAAAGGCGTGCCGTCTTTTATCATCTCCCTGTTCCGCTATGTGGTCATCATCATTCCGGTGGCCTTCCTGCTAAGCCGCGTCTTCGGCGCAGCCGGCGTGTGGAACGCTTTCTGGATTGCGGAGGCCATCACAGCGGTCATTGCTTTTGTGGTGTACAGAAAGGCGCTGCGGGGAAGAGGTATGAAGAAGGCAAGCCATGGATAAAATCCTCATTTTTCAATTTTCTTAACATTTTCCGATTTCTATTGCCTTTTTGTCGTCAATCATCCATAATAAAGGTATCATAGAAGAAAGCAGGTGATTGCCGATGGGCCTTCAGATTTCCGAAGAAGTGCCGCAGGACTACTTGTCGGAAGTGGAGCATATTCTCTCCAATGAAGATTTTCTGGCGTTGGAACAGTTCACCCAGCATCAGTGGACGACCCGTTTTATGCACAGTGTGAACGTTTCCTATCTCTCCTGGATACTGGCAAGGAAGTTTGGATGTGATGAGAAAGCTGCAGCGAGGGCAGGACTTCTCCATGATTTCTGTTTATATGATTTCAGAGAGGAGACGCCGACCGAGGAACACCAGACCTTTTACCATCCTAAGGCGGCGGCGGAGAACAGCGCCCGTCTCTTTGGCATCAGCGAGAGAGAAGAGGCGGCTATACGAAGTCATATGTTCCCGCTGGGACCGTTTCCGAAGAATAAGGAAGCATGGATCATAACTCTTGCAGATAAGATATGCGCCACCCTGGAGTTTTGCCATGTGGCCATTGCTCTGGCGAGGAAGAACCGGCTGGTAGTCGAGAGAACATCTGCGTAAAACAAGGGAAAAGAAAGAAGAAGGTCAGCCGTCAGCGTAGTATAGAATAGCGCTGGCGGCTATTTCGATTCCCCACCAAATGGATGCTTCACAGCATAATACAATATGTCGGATTACCGGGCGTTCTGTTTCCCCGTCGTCAGGCCTCTGCCGGTTCTTCGGGAACTTCTTCTTCAATTTTTTCAATGATAGCTTTTTCAACCTGGTGATCCTTTATGTAGCTCACATGGATATGGAGCTGCCCGACTTCCAGGTCGATATTTTGCGGGCCATCCTGAGGAATCAGGCCGAGGATATCAAAAACCAATCCGCCAAGGGTATCATAATTATCATTTTCGAGGTCGACGCCGGTTTCATCTTTGATTTCCTCGAGGGAAATGTTACCGTTGATTTCCCAGGTGGATGCTGTCTGTTGCTCAATCTGGGGTTCACAGCTTCCGAGCGCCGGGATATCTTCGCTGAGTTCTCCGACCAGTTCTTCAATGAGGTCGTTGAGTGTTACAATGCCGACCATGCCGCCGTATTCATCCAGGATGACGGCGAGAGAATTGTGACTCGCCTTCATGTTACGGAATAAGACGTCAGCCTTGACAGTTTCCGGAACAAAGTAGGCAGGACGGACGGCGTTATCCAGCACACTCTGTCTGGATTTGTCAAACAGACGGAAATAATCTTTGGCGTTTAAGATACCGACAACCTGATCCGGCGAGTTATCACAGACCGGGTACAGGGTGTGGCGGCTGTCGTGGATGATCTGTGCCCACTCTTCGTCGCTGTCCTCCAGGAAGAGGATGGTCACATCGGTACGGTGGGTGGCAATTTCGCCAACCATCAAGTCATCAAATTCAAAAACATTCTGGATAAATTCTTTTTCTTCATAATCAATGGCTCCCTTTTTGCTTCCGGCGTCCACCATCATACGGATTTCTTCTTCGCTTACCTCGTCGTCAGTCTCGGTCGGGTCGATGCCGCACAGCCGGAGAACAGCGTTGGTGGACAGGGATAAAAACCAGACGATCGGCTTAAATAAAGTTGAAATCCCGCTGACTAGTCCGGAGATGGCCAGAGCAAGCTGTTCTGACTTCTTCATGGCGATGCGTTTTGGAACAAGCTCGCCGAAAATCAGTGTAAAATAGGATAAAATCAATGTGATGACAACAACGGCCAGCGTATTTAATGTGGAGCGCGGAATGCCAATGCCCAGCCCCACGAGAAAATCAACCAGCGGGTCTGAAAAGTTATCTGCCGCAAACGCACTACCCAGGAATCCGGACAGGGTGATGGCCACCTGTATGGTCGAAAGGAATCTGGACGGTTCATTGGTCAGGCGGCTCAGACGGATTGCTTTTTTATTTCCATCTTCCGCAAGTTTGGCAAGTTTTGTTTCGTTGGTGGACAGTACGGCAATCTCCGCACTGGCAAAAACAGCGTTCAGCGCAATTAATATGACCTGAATCAACAATAAAAAAATTATGGAATCTTCCAAAATAAAAACCTCTTTCTTTGTATAAATTTTTCTCTGTACATTTTCGTTTATTTTACTTGTTCCTAATTTTAAATCATAAATGATTTTATATTATAGATGACGCCGGAATGAAGCAAACAAAAGGATATTTGCCCCTGAAAAAAGCATGAGACATGACCTGTGCATCTTCATAGACACACAGGACATGTCTCACCTAGTATATGTCAGATTTAATTTATTATCAGAATTATCAGGGTTAGCGTCATTATCACTATTATCCATCGCCTGGTAGTAACCTCCTTGAAATAAAAATGTGATAAAAAATGTGATACTGAAAATAATTATATCGTGCCATATACCCTATGTCAAGAAAAGAATAAAAAACAAAACCATTAAAAAACATATTTTTTATAAAAAATAAAAAGTTTTAGTAATGATATGCTATAATAGATACGAATGAGATCCTGCAGTTTCTCTATTGTCTCATGGAGCGCTTTTAGGAGTGCGTCCAGATGCTTCTGGTATTCCTGATAAGTATCGACATAAAGGAGGAGGCGGACAGTATTGCTCAGGATCTGGGATCAGAATGGACGATCTTGAAGGGTTTCCCAACCAACCGAACCATAAATCACTGCCGAATGGACAGACAGATTTTCTGTGTTCGTCACACCGAAAAAAGTTTTTTTACAAGAGGAGAAAAGAGAATGGGAGAAAGAAAATTTTTTCAGGAAATCATACATTGGCTTGATCAGCATCAGTGGAAATACAAAAGCCGTGAGAAAGCAGGAATTATAGAGATGGATATGAGTCTGAAATGCGAGCTGAAACAGTGTCAGGTCATCGTCTGGATGAGAGAGGAAGCATGCATTGTAATGGGAAGGATTCCTGTTAATGTGGAAGAAGAGGCAAAAGGAAGGGTTGCGGAATACCTGTGCAGGATAAATTATGGACTGTATTCCGGCTATTTTGATTTTAATTATGACGATGGGGAAATTCGCTTTAAAACAGTTTTGCAGGATAGCACCGATGGGGAGCAGCGGCAGGAGAACATAGGCCAGGCGCTGATACGACCGGCGATGATGTTTGATATGTACGGCCCGGGACTTCTGAGAGTATTGAGACAGGAGCAGAGACCGGAAGACGCCGTGGAAAATACATAGCTGCGGTATTATTTCGTGCTGAGGAGAACGCCATAAATTATCCCTGCGGAAATGATGAAGTGTCAAGAAAAGGCAATGGAAACTTCTTTTTTGACCCCAAAAACTTTCATATTGGCCGTTTTTTTGGTCAAAAAAAATGGGAAAAGGACAAGAAAATTCTATAAAATAGTAAATTTTTATAGTAACAAAAATAAAAGTAACAGTACAGGCATATAATTGTCAAAAATCCAACAATTTATAGAAAATATTAAACTATCATAAAAATTAAATTGTAAAAATTATCCAATTTTTACAATTTATTCTCTTTTGAAATGATATCAAAAAAAGTATAATAATGTCATGCCTGGATGTTTTGTAATATAAAAAAGCCAAGATTATATTTCGGTCCGGAGAGAAGATGTACGGAGAGGTAAAGAGAGGATTCCGGCCGATAAGGAGGAAAGCATGAAAATAATTTTGACGCAAGAGCAGGAAGTGACGACCATAGGAGGAAAGTTTCAATTGATTTATGAATTGTTGATGTCACACTTCCCGCGGGATGAGGGAGATGGTGATTTTTTTGGAATCCGGATTGCACAATATGAGGAAAACGGAAGTGCCTTGATTGATGGCAGCGAAGCGCCGGGGCTGACGGAAAGTTATGAGGAAGCGGCCAGGCTTTTTATACTGTTCGTGCGGGAAACCGTGATGCCTGTACATTTATATGAACTGATTGACGACTGGCAATCAGCTTTTCGCTCCGGGATCTGGGAGATTGTCAGCGCTATATACGGAAGATAAACAGGAATAAGACAAGAAAAGAGGAACGCGTCCCGGCGGAAAAATAAACGGAAAGTTTTCTATTTTGCCGGAATATGATATTATGCTTTACAGACACTTTTGTTACAGAATCATCTATCAGAAGAGATGTGGATTCTGTGCGGAGGGTGCGGATGAAAATACGGGAGATAATAGCAAAGAGGAGAAGATCATGATTAGACATAAAGCAGTTATTCAGGCAGGACGCGGCGAAATCACAGAGAAAAAATCAAGATTTATCGCCCATGTACAGGCGGCGGAGTCGGCGGAGGAAGCGCAGGAATTTATAGAGGCGGTAAAAAAGAAATATTGGGACGCCAGGCACAATTGTTCCGCTTTTTCCGTCGGAGACACGAATCCGCTGACCAGGTGCAGTGATGACGGAGAACCGGGAGGAACGGCGGGCAAACCGATTCTGGAGGTCATCCAGGGCAGCGGTGTTCGCAATATCGTCATCGTTGTAACCAGATATTTTGGAGGAACGCTTCTTGGAACGGGAGGTTTAGTCCGCGCCTATACTGACGCGGCAAAGGCGGGACTGGAGAATTCCGTCATCATCGAAAAAGTTCCCGGGATAAGGGTGAAGCTTGTCACAGAATATACAGATTTGGGTAAGATACAATATATTTTGGCACAGAATCAGGTGACGGTGGAGAATACAGAATACACAGATAAAGTAGAGATACAGGCATTGTTTCCGGAAGAGGAAGAAGGAACCTTGCGGAAAGCGCTCACGGAAGGAACTGGAGGCAGAATTAAGATAGAAAAGGGAGAAGATGTATATTATGGTACGGCGCAGGGAGAGATTATCATTTTCTGATGAATCTTTATGGCCGGGATTGCCGTGTGTTGAACAAGTTATAAAATGTGACTGCTGTGGCAGCTCTGAGGCAGTGTTTCCGGCGCCGACGGGGAATACCGGACTGGTATTCCCGGTGATAATATGGCGGTACATATATTTATGCCTGGTTTATGCCTGGAATGAAATGACTTAGGCGTGTCCGTTCCGTTTTGCGCGGTAGCGGGCAGTCGGGTCGAGAATCTTCTTGCGAAGACGGATATGTTTTGGAGTAATTTCCACCAGCTCGTCGGTGTCAATGAAATCAAGGGCCTGTTCCAAACTCAGGACACGGTGAGGCGTCAGCTTCAGGGCGTCGTCGGATCCGGAAGCTCTTGTGTTGGTCAGCTTCTTGGTCTTGCAGACATTGACTTCGATATCATCGGTCTTGCCGTTTTGGCCGACGATCATGCCGGAGTAGACTTTTTCGCCGGGACCCACAAAAAGAGTTCCCCGCTCCTGGGCGTTGAAAAGACCGTAGGTGATGGTCTCGCCGGATTCATAAGCAATGAGAGAACCCTGTTTCCTATACTGGATATCGCCCTTGTATGGGCCGTAGCCGTCAAACAGAGTATTCAGGATTCCGGTTCCCTTGGTGTCGGTCATGAATTCGCCGCGGTAGCCGATAAGTCCGCGGGAAGGTATGGAGAATTCAAGACGCGCGGAGCCGGCGCCGGAAATACTCATGTTGCGGAGTTCTCCCTTTCTCTGGCTTAATTTTTCGATGACAGCGCCGGAGAATTCTTCCGGTACGTCGATGACGGCAATCTCCATCGGCTCAGTTTTTTTGCCATTTTCATCGATATG
The DNA here is from genome assembly GCA_964445535.1 of uncultured Eubacterium sp. Lineage (GTDB taxonomy): Bacteria > Bacillota > Clostridia > Lachnospirales > Lachnospiraceae > Anaerobutyricum. The sequence continues at coordinate 12,346 of CAYULX010000008.1, read as the reverse complement.
GTAGAGGACTTCCGCCTTGCTGACAGCAAATTCATAGCCTTCACGGCGCATATTTTCAATCAGAACGGACAGATGAAGTTCGCCGCGGCCGGATACTTTGAAGGAATCGGTGTTTTCCATCTCTTCCACCCGCAGGCTGACGTCGGTGTTCAGCTCCCGTAGGAGCCGGTCTCTGATATGACGGGAGGTAACGTATTTTCCTTCCTGTCCGGCAAGAGGACTGTCATTGATAAGGAATTGCATGGCGATGGTCGGTTCAGATATTTTCTGGAACGGAAGCGGCTGCGGGTTGTCTGGGGAACAGATGGTGTCCCCGATATGGATATCGGCAATGCCTGATATGGCGACGATAGAGCCCACGGTGGCGCTTTCCACCTCCACTTTATTCAGACCGTCGAACTCATATAGTTTGCTGATTTTTACTTTTTTATTAACATCAGGGTCGTGATGATTGACCAGCAAAACTTCCTGGTTCACTCGGATGGAACCGTTTTCCACCTTGCCGATGCCGATGCGGCCCACATATTCATTATAATCAATGGTGCTGATCAGAACCTGTGTGTCGGCGTCCGGGTCTCCCGTAGGAGCCGGAATATGATTGATGATCGTCTCAAAGAGAGGTTTCATATCGGTTCCATGTTCGTTGAGCTCCAGCATGGCGATACCCGCCTTGGCGGAGGCGTAAACAAAGGGACTGTCAAGCTGCTCGTCGTCGGCGTCCAGTTCCAGGAACAGTTCCAGTACTTCATCCATGACTTCTTCCGGACGGGCTTCCGGACGGTCGATTTTATTAATACACACGATAACAGGATGGTTGAGTTCCAATGCTTTTTTCAGAACGAATTTGGTCTGTGGCATCGAGCCTTCAAAGGCGTCTACCACCAGGATAACGCCGTCTACCATTTTAAGTACACGCTCCACCTCGCCGCCGAAATCTGCGTGGCCGGGTGTATCTACAATATTGATTTTGACGCCGTCATAGTGAATGGCGGTGTTTTTGGAGAGAATGGTGATTCCTCTTTCCCGTTCGATATCGTTGGAATCCATGATTCGCTCGCCAACCTCCTGGTTTTCACGGAAGGTGCCGCTTTGCTTTAAAAGTTCATCTACCAGAGTCGTTTTTCCGTGATCGACATGCGCGATAATGGCGACATTACGGACATCTTCTCTTGCAATTTTCATAAATAAGCCTTCTTTCTAACTTGGTAATACGGTGCGTTGCATGAGGACAATGTAGTGTATAACAAAACATTTCTTTCAAAAGATAAATGAATTTTCTTATTCTCAATAAAAATAAGCTTATCTGCATAACTGCCATATCACGTTTTAAAGCGGTTGTCCGGCAGCCGGAGCAGAGTAGCAATGAGCGAAACCATTCTAGCACAAAGAATCCAAAGAAACAATAAAAAGTTGTTTTCAGAACGAAAACGGGTAAAAACATAACATCTGTGGGTGTTTTAAAGGTTGACATTTCAAAGCAGAATTATTATACTGAATCTGTTTTATGTGGGATATACTTTGTATTGTCATGAATATCATCCTTGAGAGATATGACGCCTGCAGATATTGTGAATGAAAAAACGGAGATTTTATTCATATTTTTTGCAGTATTTGAGTACACATAGATGTATACAGACGACTGTGTTATATACAGGGAGGAGTAAACATGACAGAAAAAATATTAAAAAATAACCAGGCGGTTGTCGCTGGAGAGATTGTTTCTGATTTTAAATTTAGCCATGAAGTATTTGGAGAGGGATTCTACACGGTGAAACTGAAGGTGAGCAGACTCAGTCATTCAAGTGATACGATTCCGCTGCTGATCTCTGAACGTCTGATTGACGTCAATCAGTCCTACATCGGACGTTTTATGGAGGCCCGGGGACAATTCCGCTCCTACAATAAGCATGAGAATAACCGGAATCATCTTGTTCTTTCTCTTTTTGTAAGAGAGCTGGATTTACTGGATACCCTGGACAACCGCAAGCCGAATGTGATTTTTCTTGACGGCTATATCTGCAAAGAACCGGTGTACAGAACCACGCCTCTTAGCAGAGAGATTGCGGATGTGCTTCTGGCTGTGAACCGCGCGTACAGCAAATCAGATTATATTCCATGCATTTGCTGGGGAAGGAATGCCAGATATGCCGGAAAGCTTCCGGTGGGCAGCAGGGTTCAGCTTTGGGGAAGAATTCAGAGCCGCGAATATCAGAAAAAGATTAATGAAGATACCGTGGTGAATCGTGTTGCCTATGAAGTTTCTGTCAATAAGATGGAATGCTGTGACGATGGCATGAATCTGGAGCGGAAGGTGGCCGATTCCGGAAATATAGGTTAGGAATAAGCGGACTGCTCTCTTATCGGGTAGTCCTTTTTCTATATAATATACAGGAGGACAGAGAAAATGAAGATTACACCAGTAAAAGGAACCAATGATTATCTGCCGACCCAGGCGGAATTAAGAGATTATCTGCAAAGGAAAATATGTGAGACTTATGAGAACTGCGGCTTTCAGCGGATTTTCACACCGATTCTTGAAGATATTGAGAATCTGGACAAGAGTGAGGGGGGTGAGAACCTGAATCTCATTTTTAAAGTAATGAAGCGGGGAGATAAACTGAAAAAAGCGCTGGATTCCGGTCAGGAAGAACAGCTTGCGGATATGGGGCTCCGCTATGATCTGACTCTGCCGCTGAGCCGTTATTATGCCAATAACCGGGCGCATCTGCCAAATCCTTTCAAAGTGATTCAGATTGATAAAGTGTACCGGGCCGAGCGTCCGCAGAAGGGAAGACTCCGTGAATTTATGCAGTGCGATATTGACATTCTCGGTTCTGAATCCCCAACCTGCGAGATTGAATTGATTCATACAACGGCAAAGGCACTTTTGAATATCGGCATTGATAATTTTAAAATCAAGGTCAATGATAAACGAGTGCTGAAAGATATTCTTTTCTCCACAGGATTTCAGGAAGAAGATCTGGACAGCGTCTGCATTTCTTTTGATAAATTAAACAAAATAAAGGCGGAGGGCGTTGCCCGGGAACTGACGGAGAAAGGCTTTGATGAAAAAGTGATCGGTTCCTTCATGGAATTGATTGGAAATGCGCCGTTTACCCTTGATTATGTCCGTACAATCAGTAATAATAAGGAGTGCGTTGATTCTCTGGCAAATATCATTGACACGTCCAACCGTCTGGCGGAAGACAAATACAGTGTAGAATATGATATGACCCTTGTACGCGGACAGGGATATTATACGGGAACGGTATTTGAGATTGAGTCTCTTGATTTCAACAGCTCCATTGCCGGAGGAGGAAGATATGATAATCTTATCGGAAAATTTGTGAAAGAACAGGTGCCGGCGGTGGGCTTTTCCATTGGATTTGAAAGAATTTTCAGTATTTTATCCGAGCGACAGGCCAAAATGGCTGATAAACCGGAAAAAGTAGTAATTCTGTACGATGAAGATCAGATTGAGGATGCCATTATCCGGGCGGAAGAGCTTCGCGGCAAATATACGGTTGCTCTCTATGTGAAACCGAAAAAGCTGGGCAAATTCCTGAACCGACTGGAAGAACAGGGATACGATGGTTTTCAGGTTTTGGGAAGAGATGAAGGTATCCGATTTTTCGCTTCATAGGAGATTTGGTTGAAATCCCCATGAAAGAAAACCTTCCTGGCGAAACTCTTTTTAGAGTGGATTTTTAAAGAAAAATATGGTATTATGAACAAGACATTGCCCATTGTCAGTGCAGCATTGAGAAATGTGCTGATATATTATATTAAAACAGGATGAAAGGTCAGGACATGGACGGAAGTATACAGGTATATTATGGAGAAGGAAGAGGAAAGACGACGGCCGCCCTTGGGCTTGGAATCCGTGCTGCCGGTATTGGAAAACAGGTCATTATGGTGCAGTTTCTCAAACGTAAGCATTCGGACACCCTGGATTTCCTCAAAAAACTGGAGCCGGAACTGCAAATTTTTCGCTTTGCGAAGGCGGCCTGTGAGTATTCCGATATGGATGAGGAAGAAAGGCAGGAGCAGTTGTCCAATATCAGAATGGCGCTTGGCTATACAAGAAAAGTATTGGATACAGGACAATGTGATCTGCTGATCCTCGATGAGATTTTTGGTTTGATTGATTATAATATCATCACTATGGATGATTTCAAAGAATTGTTATCAGTCAGAAATGAATCTACAGATTTAATTTTAACCGGAAGAAATCTTCCGGAGGAAATTCGTGATATAGCAGACTGTATTTACTATATCCACACGGAAAAAGAACAGGTAGGAGAGATTCTTCGCGCCGGCAAAGAATAACAGATCATACTGACATCACAGGGGACTGTCATCGTGAAGGACTGACAACAAAAGATTAACAGAAGAGAATTGATTGCCGCCTGTGTTGACACAGGCGGTGATGGTGCTAAGAGAAACGTAGAGCAGGCCGGCCGGCAGTTTTGCCGGGTGGTTTGCTGTATGATAGAAAAGCAGAAAGGAAGGATGAATATGGCAATTTTTACTGGCGCAGGTGTTGCGATTGCCACACCATTTGATGAGAACTACAATATTGATTATGACAGCTTTGGAAAGTTGATTGATTTTCAGATCGAAAATAAAACCGATGCCATCATCGTCTGTGGTACGACCGGAGAAGCTTCCACGCTGAATCACGAAGAGCATATTGCAGCCATTCGTTTCTGTGTAAATCGTGCCAATAAGAGGGTGCCGGTAATTGCCGGAACTGGTTCCAATGATTCCAAAACGGCTTCCTGGCTGACCCATCAGGCGGAGCTTGCCGGAGCGGACGCAGCCCTTGTCGTTACGCCGTACTACAATAAGGCGACCCAGAAGGGATTGATTGAACATTATTCCTATGTGGCAAGTCACACCAACCTGCCGATGCTTTTATACAATATACCGAGTCGGACAGGTTGTAAGATTAATGCGGATACCATGGCATATATGGTGAAAAATATCGACAATATCGTCGGTATGAAGGATGCTGTGGGCGACGTTACCTACACCGCACAGTTGATGTACGAGACGCAGGGAGATATTGATGTGTACTCCGGCAATGACGATATGATCGTTCCGTTGATGTCCCTGGGAGCAAAGGGGGTTATTTCCGTTTTATCCAATGTCGCCCCGGAAGAAACACATGATATCTGTGCGGAGTTCATGGCAGGCAATGTCGAGAAAAGTTGTGAATTACAGCTCAAATATCTGGAATTGATACACGCGCTGTTCTGTGAAGTGAATCCGATTCCTGTAAAGAAGGCTCTGGAACTTATGGATATCTGCGGACCACATTTGAGGCGCCCGCTGACCGAAATGGAAGAAGAGCACACAGAGAGATTGAAAAAGGCAATGATTGAAGTGGGAATTCTTTGATTATTTTCGGGGTACACACGAAAGGAAGAGCGCTATGACAAAAGTATTAATGTATGGATGTAATGGTTATATGGGTCATGTCATTTGTGATTTGATCAAAGATATGGACAATGTGGAAGTGGCGGCAGGCGTTGATGTGGCAGTCGGCAAACAGGAAGATTTTCCTATATTTACCTCTCTTGCGGAAGTAAATGTACCGGTAGATGCCATCATTGACTTTTCCGCAGCTCCGGCAGTGGATGCCGTACTTGACTATGCGGCCGAAAAACAGATTCCGCTGGTGGAGTGTACCACTGGTCTGAGCGAAGAACAGTTGGCGCATTTGGAAGAAAGCAGCAAAAAAACAGCGATTCTTCGTTCCGCCAACATGTCTCTCGGTGTGAATACCCTGTTAAAAATAGTAAAAACAGCCGCAAAGATTTTGGGAGAGGCCGGTTTTGACATTGACATTGTGGAAAAACACCACAGAAGAAAGCTGGACGCACCTTCCGGTACAGCTCTTGCGCTGGCGGATTCCATCAACGAGGCCAGCAGCGGGAAATATGAGTATGTTTTTGACCGCAGCCAGCGCCGGATGCAGCGGCCGGCAGACGAAATAGGTATCTCTGCCGTTCGTGGGGGAACCATCGTCGGAGAGCATGAGATTATCTTTGCCGGCGCCGATGAGGTGATCGAATTTAAACATACTGCATATTCCAGAGCTGTCTTTGGAAAAGGTGCCATTGAGGCGGCGGTATATCTGGCAGGCAAACCGGCGGGACTTTACGATATGAGCGATGTCATTGACGGCGCTCAATGATCTGGAAGACTGTTTCGCAGACATAAGACCCCCATCCGACAGAGGTGTTGGGGTATTCAGAAAACGCAGGAAGAGGTCTTGATCCTTTTGGGAGCAGGGCCTTTTTTTTCGCCGTAGAGAAACGGGTCTTTTCCTGTGACAATGCCATACTCCATGAGTAAAAGGGCAGTCCCGGTGGTGCCTGTGTTCTCGTTGGATGCCGGTAATCCATATTGTCCTTTCGGCCGAAATATGCTATATTGATAGCGTTTGTATTAAATTTATGGAGGGTGGAAATGAAGGCGGTAATTCAATTGGTTTCAAGGGCCGCTGTGACGGTGGAACAGCAGGAGAGAAGAGAGATTGGTAAGGGATTTGTCATTCTTCTTGGAGTGGCGGAAGGAGATACGGAAGCAGTCATGAAAAAGATGGTGAAAAAAATCATCGACCTTCGGTTATTTCAGGATGAAAAAGGAAAGACGAACCTTTCGCTGGAAGATGTGGGCGGGGAACTTTTGATTGTTTCTCAGTTTACCCTGCTGGCGGATTGCCGAAAGGGACGCCGTCCGAGTTTTGTGAAAGCGGGCAGCCCTGCTGAGGCGGAGAAAATGTACAAGGCATTTATTGAGGAATGCAGAACACGGATTGAGACGGTAAAACACGGAGAGTTCGGCGCATATATGCAGGTGGAACTGGTAAACGACGGGCCGTTTACCATCGTGTTGGATAGCGATGAACTGTGAGATAATGAAGCAATTTCTCAAATAACTTGCATTTTGTATGCAGTTTACTATATAATACCTGTGGTGATACAGGAAATGACAACTGTACTGCCGATGATAGATATATTGATAGATGTGAACTGGAAAGGAGACTGTAATGGATAAGATAAAGATGACGACGCCTCTCGTTGAGATGGACGGAGATGAGATGACAAGGATTCTCTGGAAGATGATTAAAGATGAGCTGCTGCTGCCGTTTATTGATCTGAAGACAGAGTATTATGATCTGGGACTGGAACACAGGGACGAAACCAGAGATCAGGTGACCATAGATTCCGCCAATGCGGCGAAAAAATACGGTGTGGCCGTAAAATGCGCGACCATCACACCGAATGCGGCGAGAATGGATGAATATCATCTGAAAGAAATGTACAAAAGCCCGAATGGAACGATCCGTGCGATTCTCGATGGAACGGTGTTCCGCGCGCCGATTGTCGTAAAAGGCATTGAGCCTACCGTCAAGACATGGAAGAAGCCGATTACCATTGCGAGACATGCCTACGGGGATGTGTACAAGGCTTCTGAGATGAAAATTTCGGGACCGGGCAAGGCAGAACTGGTGTTTACAGGGGAGGACGGCACAGAAGTTCGTGAACTGATTCATGAGTTTGACGGCCCTGGCATTCTTCAGGGAATGCATAATCTGGAAAGATCCATCAGCAGCTTCGCGAAATCCTGTTTCAACTATGCGCTGGAAACCAAACAGGATTTATGGTTTGCCACAAAGGATACCATTTCCAAGAAATATGACCATACGTTTAAAGATATTTTCCAAGACATTTTTGACGCCGAATATAAAGAGAAATTCAACGCTGCCAACATTGAGTACTTCTATACTCTGATTGACGACGCCATTGCCAGAGTGATTCGTTCAGAAGGCGGATACATATGGGCATGTAAGAACTATGACGGTGATGTGATGAGCGATATGGTGGCAACAGCCTTCGGTTCCCTGGCCATGATGACGTCTGTGCTGGTGGCTCCGGACGGAACCACAGAATACGAGGCTGCTCACGGAACCGTGCAGAGACATTATTACAAACACCTGAAAGGGGAGGAGACTTCCACCAACTCTGTGGCTACGATCTTCGCATGGTCCGGCGCTCTTCGCAAGAGAGGAAAGCTCGACGGTATTGACGAGCTGGTACAGTTTGCGGACAAACTGGAGGAAGCGACCATCGAAACCATCGAGAGCGGAACTATGACAAAAGATTTAGCGTTGATCACCACCCTTGAAAATGTAAATACAGTGAATAGCGAAGACTTTATCAAAGCCATTCGTGTTCTGCTGGAGAAAAAATTAGGATAAATTACCTTGACTGCATGAAACCATGACTTCATATGCTATATGAGGCCGTGGTTTTGCAGCATTCTGTCTGACAAAATCCGGCGGGCGGAAATACCGGGATAATATTGACAAAAAAAGAGGGAAATATCCGGAAGGATACGCATAAGGAAAGAGGTTATTATGGATTTTAAGCCTGTAAAGGCAGAAGATAAGGAGACAATTAACAGTTACTTAAAATATGTAAATTCCAGAAGTTGTGATTTTAGTTTTGCGGCCATCTACCTTTGGAAAGATTTTTACCATCTGGAATACACAGAATGCAAGGACATGCTTGTCTTTTGTTCCAATGGAGAGAAAATCAGTTTTTCTTTTCCGTTGGGAAAAGGAGAGCCGAAAAAAGCCATCGACAGACTGTTGGAATACTGCCGGGAAAAGGAGATGCCGTTGATTTTTCACAGTATTTCCCGGGAGATGGAGAAGTATTTAGAAGAAAATTATCCTGGAAAGTTTGAGATAGAATTTGTCAGAGATATTGCCGACTATGTGTATGAGACCCAGGCGCTCATTGAGCTTAAAGGAAGAAAATATCACGGGAAGAAGAATCATATCAATAAATTCAATAAAATGTATGAATGGAGTTACGAAGAAATCACTCCGGATAATACCATGGAATGTCTGGAAATGCTGAGAATTTGGAAATCCCAGAATTGTGACCCGAAAAATTTGGAGAAACACGCCGAAATCTGTGTCTCGGAAGCGTCATTGAGAGAACGGGAATTTCTGGATTTGAAGGGAGGGCTGATTCGCGTGGACGGTAAAGTCGCCGCTTTCGCAGTGGGAGAGAAGATCAGTCTGGACACCTTCTGCGTTCACATTGAAAAGGCTTTCGCCGAGGTGCAAGGGGCATATTCAGTGATCAATCAACAGTTCCTCATTCATGAGGCGGCAGACTGCAAATATGTCAACCGGGAAGACGATGTGGGAGATGAAGGACTTCGTCAGGCGAAACTTTCCTATCATCCGGCATTTCTGGAAGAAAAGGGATTTGCCGTCTATAAAGAATCTTGACAGGTATACATGAAAACTGTATATTTGACATGAAAGATAAAGCAACAACATCCGTTTGAAAAGGGAGGTCGTCATGAAACATTTAATTGACCCAATGGATTTATCTGTGGAAGAGATTAATCATCTTCTCGAACTGGCGGACGATATCATTCTCCATAAAGAGAAGTATCAGGAAGTCTGTAAACATAAAAAGCTTGCCACCTTATTTTTTGAACCAAGTACAAGAACACGTTTGAGTTTTGAAGCTGCCATGATGGAGCTCGGCGGCAATGTACTTGGTTTTTCTTCGGCTGATTCCTCTTCGGCCACGAAGGGCGAGAGCGTTTCGGACACCGTCCGCGTTGTATCTGGTTACGCAGATATCATAGCCATGCGACACCCGAAAGAAGGGGCGCCGTATGTGGCGACACAGAAAGTGGATATACCGATTATCAACGCCGGAGACGGGGGACATAATCATCCCACACAGACGCTGACGGATTTGATGACAATTCACCGGGAAAAGAGACGTCTTAATAATTTTACCATTGGTATGTGCGGTGACTTGAAGTTCGGCCGGACGGTGCATTCTCTCATTAAGGCATTGTCCCGCTATGAAAATATAAACTTTGTGATGATTTCCCCGCGCGAATTATGTTTGCCGGAGTACATTATCAAAGATGTATTCGAGAAAAAGAACATTTCTTATAAAGAAGTCCGTACCATGGAAGAGGTTATGCCGGAACTGGACATCCTTTACATGACCAGAGTACAGAAAGAAAGATTCTTCAATGAAGCAGACTACATTCGTTTGAAAGACAGCTTCATCTTAGACGAAAAGAAGCTGGAGACAGCCAAAGAAGACCTGTGTATTATGCATCCGCTTCCGAGAGTCAATGAAATAGACACAAAAGTGGATGATGATCCGAGGGCCTGCTATTTCAAACAGGCGCTTTATGGCAAATATGTGCGAATGGCGTTAATCATGACTTTATTGGGGGTGAGTGCCGATGAAAATTGACAGTATCAAAAATGGAATTGTATTGGATCATATTAAAGCGGGAAAAAGCATGGAAATCTATAATTATCTAGGACTTGATAAGCTGGATTGCAGTGTGGCGATCATCAAAAATGCAGTCAGCAGCAAGATGGGTAAGAAAGATATTATTAAAATTGCGGACAATCTGGATTTGAATCTGGATGTGTTGGGATATATCGACCCGGATATCACTGTATGTTACATTAAAGACGGCGCGATTGTAAAGAAAGAACACCTGGAACCGCCGGAAAGAATCACCAACATTATCCACTGCAAAAATCCGCGATGCATCACATCCGAGGAACGGGGGATTGACCACATTTTCAAGCTTACAGACCGAGAAAATCGTGTATACCGCTGTATTTACTGTGAATCGAAAAAAAGTGAATACTAAGGAGAAAAATTATGGATGAAGAGAAAAAAGGGAGAACGGAGCCGTTCGGTAATCCGCAGGAAAAGGGAGTGGACGAGCCGCTGGCAGACAAAATTGAAAGTTTGCAGAGCACGGAAGCGGGCAATCCGCTGGGAGAAGAACCGATATCTGGGCTCATGGTGCGTTTTGCGGTGCCGAGCATTGTGGCCATGTTGGTCAGCGCCCTTTATAATATTGTCGATCAGCTTTTTATAGGGCAGGAGGTGGGAACTCTTGGAAACGCGGCCACCAATGTGGCATTTCCGTTGACTACCTCTTGCGTGGCGCTGGCATTGATGTTCGGTATTGGCGGCGCTTCCTGCTTTAATTTGAATATGGGAAGGGGAAAGAAAGAGAGGGCCATTTATTTTGTGGGAAATGCGTTGGTTTGCCTGGCGGGAAGCGGGCTCATTTTATGCGTTTTGACCCAGATTTTTATGATTCCCCTTTTACATCTTTTCGGGGCGCCGGAAAATGTACTCCCTTACGCGGAAACCTATGTGCGGATCACTGCGGTGGGATTTCCGTTTTTGATTCTGACCACCGGAGGCTGCCATCTGATTCGTGCCGACGGCAGTCCGCAGATGGCGATGATATGTAATCTCACAGGAGCAATCATCAACACCATATTGGATGCGCTCTTTGTGATGGGATTCCACTGGGGTATGGCGGGAGCCGCTATTGCCACGGTCATCGGTCAGGTGGTCTCAGCTATCATCGTGGTGCGATATCTGCTGCACTTTAAGACTGTACCGCTGCAGTCAGAGCATTTGAAATTGCAGGCTGACTATGTGAGGAGGACGGCACAGATTGGGCTTGCGTCTTTTTTCAATCAGATTGCCATGATGGTTGTGCAGATTATTCTGAATAATTCTTTGACCTATTATGGAGCTCGTTCCGTCTATGGGGAGGCGATTCCGCTGGCCTGCGCGGGCATAGTTATTAAAGTAAATCAGGTGTTTTTCTCTGTGGTGATCGGTCTTGGACAGGGAAGCCAGCCGGTGGAAAGTTTCAATTATGGGGCGGAGAAATATGACCGGGTGCGGAAGGCTTATCGCCTGGCGGCAACGGCGGGAGTTGTTATCTCGGTAATCTCTTTTGCACTCTTTCAGATATTCCCAAGGCAAATTCTTTCCCTCTTTGGTACAGGTGAGCCGGAATATTTCGAATTTGGCGTGCGCTTTTTCCGCATTTTCCTGTTCTTTATCTGGCTGGATGCCCTACAGCCTATTACATCGACATTTTTTACATCCATTGGAAAACCGACGAAAGGTATCTTTTTGTCTCTGACCAGACAGATTATTTTCTTCGTGCCGCTTCTTCTGATCCTGCCTTTGTTCATGGGCGTGGACGGATGTATCTATGTGGGTCCGATCGCGGACTTTATGGCGGCCATGGTGACCATTCTCATGGCGTTTCTGGAGTTTCGGAAGATGCCTAAGACTGCGGTCAGCCACAAAGACGCAGACCGCGATAACTGATGAGAACGGAAACGCTACATTTAAGACAGAAAAGACAGGTACTTCCAGGGATTCCATCCCAAATACCCGGCTAAGGGTATCGTGGGATGGAATCCCGTTTTTTTCATTATAGGAAA
>CAYULX010000007.1:5530-54483 GCA_964445535.1 uncultured Eubacterium sp. | reverse complement strand
CTTTGCGCTGGCTAAAATACGCGGGTCAATGCTGCGGTCTGCCTTTGCCATAATTTCTTCCTCCTGTGCACATTTGTTTGATAATTCGATTATCGATAATTTGATTATCAGTATAGCATTGAAAACGCTGCCAGTCAATGAAAGAACCGCAGCGCTATGGGGGAAAAATATTCAATAAAGGTTTTTAAGAAAATTTATCATTGCGAGGCGTCCAGCACCAGCCGGAAGGCGTCGAAATTCTCATAAATATAATCAATAATACTAATCATTTCGTCCACTGTCGGCTCCACGATAGCGCGGAATAGCTCACCGTAAAGAGTGAGCTAACTTGCCTTAGATTTGGATGTTAAACCACAAACATGGCATCTCCAAAGCTGAAGAACCGATACCGTTTTCTCACCGCCTCTTCATAGGCAGCCAGTACATGTTCTTTTCCGGCCAGGGCGGATACCAGCATAATCAGGGTCGATTCCGGCAAATGGAAGTTTGTGATGAGGCAGTCCAGTATTTTAAACTGGTAACCCGGATAGATGAAGATTTCCGTCCATCCGCTGCACGGCTTCAGTCTGCCGTTTTCGGCGGCGGACTCGATGGTGCGGCAGCTGGTGGTTCCCACGCAGATGACTCTTTTTCCGTTTTCTTTGGCACGGTTTATTTTCTCCGCCGCATCCTCGTCGATCATGTAGAACTCTGAGTGCATGTGGTGATTTTCCACATCATCCACCTTCACCGGACGGAAGGTTCCCAGTCCCACATGGAGCGTTACTCTGGCTATGTCGATGCCTTTTTCTTCGATGGTTTTTAGCAGCTTCGGCGTGAAATGCAGTCCTGCCGTGGGAGCCGCCGCTGAGCCGGAGTGGGTGGCATAGACCGTGTTATATCTGTCCTTGTCTTTGAGCTGATGGGTGATGTACGGCGGCAGAGGCATCTGTCCCAGTTTATCGAGAATCTCCTCGAAGATTCCCTCAAATTCAAACTTGATCAAGCGGTTGCCCTCGTCAACAATATCCATTACCTCGCCCACCAGAAGTCCGCCGCCGAACTGGATCCTTGCGCCCGGTTTTGCCTTACGCCCTGGCTTTACGAGAGTCTCCCAGACGTCACCGATTTTTCTCTTTAACAAAAGAACCTCAATCTTCGCTCCGGCTCCTTCCTTTTCACCGATGAGCCGGGCCGGGATTACCTTTGTATCGTTGATGACCAGACAGTCTCCCGGGTTCAGATAGTCTACAATCTCCCGGAACACATGATGACTGACCGCTCCGGTCTTCTTGTCCAGCATCATGAGCCGGGAGTCCGACCGGTTCTCCAGCGGGTCCTGGGCAATCAGCTCTTCCGGCAGGTCATAATAAAAATCACTTGTTTTCATAATCGTTGTCTGTCCTCTTCATATTAATCTCTGTGTCTTTTTCGGAAATCTTTTTTTAACACGCAGAGCTGCCGCAGACGACACGCCCGCAAAATACCGCAAGCTTCCGATTCACAACAATCCGCTCCTGCAGTATCCTGCGCAGGCATTCTTTCTGCGGCAGCCCTGTTTCTGTTTATTTTATCCTGATAAGAATTACTGAGTTCTGAGCTCTGCGCCCATTTTCTTTCCAAGCTTCTTCATTACCTGGTTGGCAGTGTTTTCAATCTCCTGGGAAGTCAGTGTCTTCTCGTCGGAACCGATGGTCAGACGGATGGTCACAGACTTCTTGTCCTGCGGAATCTGTTTTCCTCTGTACTCATCCACGAAAGCTGCGTCCTTGACAAGGGCCGCCGCTTTCTTTTTACCCATGATGGTATCGTAGATATCATGCCATACGGCATTGGAATCAAAAAGCATGGAGATGTCGTAGTCGGTCTCCGGATACTCAGCCAGGTGGGTAAATGTATTGGTTCTGGATTTGAGCGGTTTCAGCTTGGTGGCGTCCAGCTCGAAAAGCATCACGGAAAGATTCTTGATACTACATTCCATGGACACTTTCTTCGCCATGAGTCCCATATCGCCGATTTTCTCATCGTCAAGATAAATGTTCAGCCATACCACGTTATCAGCCCACACCGGCTTCTCTTCTTTTCTGAACTCATAGGCTTCCATGTGGGTGTAACGCGGCATGTTTTCCAGAACGCCTTTCGTCTCTCTGAACAGGGTGTTGATATCCTTTTCGCTGCTGGCGAAAGCTGCTCCGATATGTCTGCGCTGCTCCGGCAGGGATTCGGTCTCATCATAGACGGCAGTATAATTTCTGTCAAAGAATACCTGTGCTTCCTCAAAAATGGAGAAGGTATGGAAGTAACGCTCATTCTTCGCCACTGCCTCGCAGAGGTTCGGCAACAGGGAGGAGCGGATATAGCTCAGATCCGGCGCCGGCGGTGTGGAAAGCTTCAGGACTCCGTCGGTATTCGGAAGAATCGGATGGACAAATATGTCGTTCATCCAAGGATAAGTATATACTTCTTGCATACCGCAGCGGATGGCCAAATATTCTTTAATATTTCTCACAAGGCTCTTGTCTTTCTGATTGATGGCGCCTGTAAATGTGGTGGCAAATGCGGTAGCTTCAAAGTTATCATAGCCATACATTCTGGCAACCTCTTCCATCACGTCATCCTTGATGGAAATATCGCCGGTGGAACGCCAGGTCGGCGCGGTCACATGCATGTTGTCTCCGTCAATCTGTACATCGAAACCAAGCTGTTCCAATTTGCCCTGCATTTCAGCGTTGGTCAGATGTTTACCCAGTCTCTTTTCCAGCCAGGACAGGTTCACGTCAATCTGGGCTCTCTCCAGTTTTTTCACATAGTTATCGCAAAATCCTGTCACGGTAAGTTCCGGATACAGTTCTTTGAAATACTGCATGGAGAGCGCCAAAGCCTGGTCACATCTCTCCGGATCGATGGCTTTCTCGTATCTGGAAGAAGCTTCCGTACGGGTATCGTAGCGAAGCGCTGTACGGCGGATGCCGGTGGCTTCAAAATTGGCGACTTCCAGAATCACGCGCTCTGTCTTAGGAAGGATGGAATCCTTGGCTCCGCCCATGACACCGGCCAGGGCAACAGAGCCCTCGGAATCTGTGATCACCAGGTCGTCAGCACAAAGCTCGATCTCATTGTCATTTAACAGGAGCAGTTTTTCGCCTTCATTAGCATGTCTCACCACGATGTGATCTGTGATGTTGTCCGCGTCAAAGGCGTGAGTCGGATTACCGGTAGCAAGCATTACATAGTTGGTAATGTCAACCAGCGCGTTGATCGGGCGCATACCCACCTTCCAGATTCTGTTCTTCATTTTGTACGGCGACGGTTTTACGCCCACGCCGGACATTTCCACGCCAATATATCTGGAACACCGATTCGGGGCGTCGATCTCCACTTTAAAATCAGACTGTACATCGGTCTCAAAAGGCTTAATCTCTTTAAGCGGCAGGTCGTAAAGCGCTGCGATCTCCCGGGCGATACCGTAATGGCCCCAGAGATCCGGACGGTTTGTCATTGATTTATTGTCAATCTCAAGAAGCACATCGTTCATATCCAGCGCGTCTGCCAGCGGAGTACCTGCCGGAACTTCAAAGGCAGAAAGGTCGAGAATCTCCGCTTCTTGTTCTGCCGGGAACAGTTCGCCCAGTCCGATCTCATCGGATGCGCAGATCATACCG
The DNA here is from genome assembly GCA_964445535.1 of uncultured Eubacterium sp. Taxonomy (GTDB): domain Bacteria; phylum Bacillota; class Clostridia; order Lachnospirales; family Lachnospiraceae; genus Anaerobutyricum. Next base: position 50,842 of record CAYULX010000007.1, on the reverse strand, counting down.
TAGGATGCAACACCGCGGAGCTTGGAATTTTTAATCACTACCGGCTCGCCCTCTCCGTGCCAGCGCACAACGGCTCCCGGACAGGATACGGCAACGCGCATACCTTCTTTCAAGTTGATACCGCCGCAAACGATGTCTTTAATCTCTCCTCCGCCGATATCTACTTTACATACTCTTAATCTGTCTGCATTTGGATGCGGCTCGATTTTCTCGATCACACCGACGATCATGTTGTCAAAACGCTCGGCAAGATATTCCACGTCCTCCACTTCCACGGTGGACATGGTCAGGTCATAGGCCAGTTTCTTTAAATCCGCATCTTCCGGAATCTTTACATAATCCTTAATCCATGATAATGATAATTTCATCTTCTCTCTCCTTATTTGAACTGTTTCAGGAATCTCAGGTCAGCGCTGTGGAATAATCTCACGTCATCCACACCGTAACGCATCATGACCAGTCGGTCCAGACCGATATTTACATAGAAACCGGTGTACTCATCCGGATCCAGTCCGGCTGCCCGGAGAACGTTCGGATGCGGCGATCCGCCCGGCATAACCTCAATCCATCCCACATGCTTACATACGCTGCATCCTTTTCCTCCGCAGACCTGACACTGCATGTCAATCTCAAATCCAGGCTCCACAAACGGGAAGAATCCGGAACGCATCCGCACCGGCACATGAGCGCCGAAGACTTTGCTCAAAATGCTCTGAATCATCACTTTGCCGGAAGTGAATGTGATATCTTTATCCACAATTAACGCCTCATACTGGAAGAACGCTCTCTCGTGATGGGCGTCCGTGGTCTCGTTACGATACACACGTCCCGGATACACGAAACGGTACGGCGGCTTGTGGGTCTGCATATAGCGGACGCTTCCGCCGGTCAGGTGCGGACGCAGGCAGAGCTTCTCGTTGGTGCCGCCGCTGTCATGGCCTTCAATCCAGTAGGTATCCATACTCTCCCTGGCTGGATGATTCGGCGGGAAATTCAGTTTATCGAAGGCGTACATTTCACTGGTAATTTCGTCTTCCTCAAAAATCTCAAATCCCATGGAGCGGAACGCGTCATTGAGGTCGTAGCACATCTGTGTGATTGGGTGAAGTCCACCAGCAGACGGCAGGATACCCGGGACAGAACAGTCAAAATCCGGAGATACTTCTGAAGCCTTCAGCTTCAATTCCGTTCTCTTGGCGTCAATCAGTTCTGTGACCTCTTTCTTCGCCTGATTCATAAGCTTACCCATCTCCGGCCGCTGCGCCGGATCCAGCTTCGGCATCTCTTTCATCAAAAGACTCAAAGAGCCCTGTTTTCCAATATAGGCGCTCTTTACGCTCTGCAGCTCACTTTCGTTGGCCGCTTCCGCAATCTTGTTTTTCGCTTCTGATAAAATGCTGTTGATTTTATCTTTCATTCTTCTTTTCCTCCTGTTATACAACATCCAATCTTATGACAAATATTCCAGGGACGACAAAAATCCCTTCCGACTCCATGAATCGAAAGGGACGAACTATCTCCGCGGTACCACCCTGGTTCCTGATTATTATCAGACTCTTTATACGCTTAACGCGCGCCACGGCACTCCTTATCACTGTCTGCGCTCTCCGAAGTGCGGCTCCGGTGCGGAAATTCAAAACAAACTGGAGCTTGAAGGAACTTGCAGCCGATGATTCCTTCTCTCTGTAAGACAGCCTGTCTCTACTGGAACGTACATCGCTGCACTCCTGTTCATGCCCTCCCAAAACTTATCTATGCTGATAAACGGTATACCGCCGCACAGGACGGTTCCAACACAGGGCACTCCCGCACAGAAAATGTACAGTTAACACCTTCATAGCTTTTATATCAGGTAACATTGTAACCCAAGGCATGTGGAAAAGTCAAGGAGAGAAATGCATTTCTTTGTTCTATGCTTCTCCTAACCATCCAGCCGGCAGCTCATATCATACCACTGCTCGCCGCCCCAGACTGAGTTTGAGATTCCCTGATTCTGAAATCCCATTTTCTCGTACATTTTTATCTTTCCTTCCAGGCAGGTGAGAGTCACTTCGCTTCGTTCTTTTTCCTGCTCCCGTTTCAAGTAACGGCGCATCAGTTCTGTGGCCAGACCCTGTCCCCGGTACTCCGGCAGTACGTCCAGGCCCAGCAGCATGATGTTCTTTCCATCCGGCTCATAGAGGTCTGCGTCGGTGAAAAACTCATCCCGGAACTGTGTCTCACTGGTGGCAAGACCGTTTAAGAATCCGGCAATTTTCCCGGTGTTTCTGTCCACCGCCACCAGAAACATCTCCGGCGCCTTCGCCACCCGCTCCAGCATCATCTTCCGGGAACACGCCTCGTTGGGCGGAAAACAGATACGCTCAATCTCCGCAGTCTGCTCCCCCTCCTCCGGGAGAATATCCCGGAATTCGAATTTGTCCTGCAGCTCATTATTCTTTATGATTCCATTTTGTGTTGTTGTTCTCATTTTATCTCCAATCCTTATGCAAACTTCTTCTTGCTGCTGACTCTTTTCAGTTTAATGATGTTTTATAGAAGCAAAAACACCATATTTCCTTTCTTTTTAAAACTTGTTTTATTTATACTCTACTCATATTCGATCCGGTCTTCCATCATCAGAATCTGCTGGCCCATCCGGGACAGTTCGCCGAGGACTGCCCGGCGGCCTTCGGCAGTGCGGTGCCAGTTCTCCCGGGTGATGCCGTCGATGGCTGTGGGATGGACGAGGATATCCACCTCCGGGAAGACCAGAGAGTAGTAAAAATGCGCCCGGCGGGCGTGGTGGGCCTTACAGCAGAGAATGCCCCGTTTCGGCAGGACGCCTTTTTCCGCCAGGAGCAGTTCCCGGGTCTTCTCCGCATTTTCCAGAGTATAAGTAGCCTGCCGCTCCGGCAGGATGGCCTTGTCCGGGACTCCGTTTTGCCGGAGGACTTCCGTGAGGAAGTCCGCTTCGCAGGCGAAGTCTGTGCCATAGCGTTCCGCGCCGGCGGCCACTCCCTCAAAATGTCCGGCAGCTTTGGCATAGCGTCCCGATGGGATGAGCAAAGGTGCATAGTCCTGCCGGTAAAGCTTCGCAGCTTCTTCCGTGTGTTCCGGACGGGCACAGCCCGGGATAAAGATAACGTCGGCCGGCGCCAGCGCGTCCTCCAGAAAAATGTAATTTGTGATGTCCTGAATCTCTCTTTGATTTAACCGGTACATGGTAATCCCCCCTTTGCTTCTGTATGATCATTGGTCATCCGGATTGTCCGGCGGTTCCTGCGCCCCGTCGGTCTCCTGCTCCTGTTTCTTCTTTTTCTGCAGTTTCCGGAGCTTTTTTAAGGCGGACGAGCTGTGGCGGGAAAACGACCAGGATGGCCGGCGGCCCCGCTCGTACATTTCTTTCTCCCGTTTCCGACGGATGGCCTGGTAGTTCGGCCGGAGGGTGCGGATCAGCAGATGATAGTTCTTTTTATTTTCCAGGAAGTAGTTGACTTCCGCGCCGTAAAAGACCATGGACATGCAGAAATGTAACCACAGGAGAAGTATCATCATGCCGGACAGACTGCCGTAGATATAAGAAAAATTGTTGAAGTTACTGATATAAAAGGAGCAGCCCGCCGATACCACGATCCATCCGATGGCGGCTACCAGCGCTCCCGGCAGCTGCCGGAGAAAGCTCACCGTCTTCCGGTTGGGCACAAAACGATAGACGATCATGAACAGCAGCGTCAGAATCACGACGGTAAACAGCGTTCTCTTATGAATGGAATATCCCGCCAGCGCCGCGAAAGCCGGAAAGCGCCCGCAGATATAGTCATAGAGTACATTTCCAAACACCCAGATAAGGAGCATGACGATAATCAGAATCGCAAAGGCGACCGTGTACAAAATACTGAAAATACGAAGGACAATATAGTTTCTATTCTCGTCTATATCGTAAACAGAATTCAATCCAATCACGATGGAATAAATACCTCTGGACGATGACCACAATGCCGCGATGACGGAGATGGTAAATACGGAAGCTCCCGTCTTCCGATAAATTTCGTTGACGATGCTGGTAATCAGTGACTTTCTTTCAAAAGAAATAATCTGTGTGAGAATATTGATAATATCGTCTTTGGAAAAAGGCGCGTATTTTGTCAACGTCAGGAAGAAAATCAAAAATGGAAACAAAGACAGAAGCATAAAAAAAGCCGACATGGATCCGAAGGCCGCCACATGGTCGTCATTACATTTCTTGATAAAATCCATTACCAATGCATATAAATTGTTCACTCGTTTTGATATGCTCATCTTTTCCCTCTCAAAATTGTTCATTCAAAACTTGTTTCTCAAAAAATATCTGTTATTTTCGTCTTTCGTATATCAGTAAAATATATTGTGTCAAATTATATCGTATCAAATTCTGCCTCGTTAAAATAAGCCGCCTCATAAAAATGAGACGGCTTGAAAACGTTGGCCCAAAATGCCGTGTCCTGCGATTTTGAGTCCTAGCCCAAGCCAGGTGGGTAACCTCATTTGAATTTCTGACTTCCTCCGTTATAAAACAAGGCCTGCCATTCCTTCAAAAATTTGGTTTCCCAAAATCAAAAATGTAGGTTCAAAATAGCAGGGGTTCTCGAACATCCCAGGCTTCTTTACAAATACTATACCTTAATTATATACAAATTTCAAGAAAAAAATGTTGGCAGGTTTCTCCATATTTTTATGGCCTACACCCTATTCCAATATAAGACGGCCGTTTTTCACATGATAATCTCGGTTCCTGTGTTTAAGAAGAACCTTCTTCATATAACGCAGAAGATAATCTTCGCCCTGCTTCGCCAGCATGGTCAACAGATATCTGGCCAGAAAATCGCTTTCCTCATGAATCATCATCATGTCCTTGCCATTCACATAATAATCCAGCGCGCTTCTGTCATTATAATTCTCTTTCAGATAATTTTTGCTGGCACAGATCCGGTCAATGACCATTTCCGCCACATACTTCTTTGGCATCTTCATGCCAACCATCCCCCGGGGATTGATGCTATAATCAATCCAGTACTCGAAATGATGGGGATTCCTTCCTTTGTGATGAAGCCAGCCCCTGGAGCAGGTCTTCAACTCCTTCTCCCGGTTGATGGGACTTCTGTCTCCCTGGTAATAAATCACACCGGGAATAAATTCTATGGGATGATATTTGGACAGGTCGTGACAAATTCCCTGCCAGTATAAACCCACTTTAAAACACATTTTCGTCACTAACATCTTATGATGATTGATTGTCCTTAAATGACCAAAAAAATCCATAACAAACCTCTTTCTCTTTGTGTCCGTTTCTTTTCTAGTATAACATTTTTTTATTACTTTACAAACGTATTTTTTCATGGTAGACTGCATTGAAATGAAAGAAATTCAAAAAGACAGTTCGTTTGTACCATCCTGTCTATAAACAAAACCAGGACAGCATTTTCATAATCGACGTATCAAGTGCTGCCTGTCGGCAGCGCTTTTTTATTTGGAGGAAAGTTTACATGTACATTTTAGAGACCGAGCAGGCCTTTGATTCTGCGCATTTTTTAAGCGGATACGAGGGGAAATGCCGCAACCTTCACGGACACCGATGGCGCATTGTGGCGCGGATTGCCGCTGAAGATTTAAGTAAAGAACAGCAGACCCGGGATATGGTCATTGATTTCGGAGATTTTAAGGACGCTCTAAAATCACTAACTGAAGAACTCGACCACTGTCTCATTATCGAGACCGGCTCCCTTCGTCAAAAAACCATGGAAGCCCTAAAAGAGGAGGACTTCCGGATTGTGGAGCTTCCCTTCCGCCCGACGGCGGAACAGCTCTCCCGATATTTTTATCTGCGGCTGAAACAGTCTTCTTTTCCTGTTTACAGTGTTTCCGTCTACGAGACGCCAAATAACTGCGCCACTTATCAGGAATAAAATCAATTGCCGCCCGTCTAAGGCCACGCCGCACACATTGCCGCAAACAGGCGGCGGAATGGAGAAAATATGAATGTAGTTTACCCGCTTGTGGAAAAATTTATCAGCATCAACGGAGAAGGACCAAAGGCCGGCATGATGTCCGCCTTTCTCCGCATGAAAGGCTGCAATCTGTCCTGTAATTACTGCGATACTTCCTGGGCCAATGAGCCGGCCTGCCCTTGTGAGATACTTTCCTCCGTCGAACTGATTTGCTGGCTCAGGAATAGCGGAACAGTAAATGTGACTCTCACCGGAGGAGAGCCGCTGCTCATTCCTAACATTGCTCCGCTCATCGAACAGATTGGCGCCGCCGGCTTTGCCGTGGAGATTGAGACCAACGGCAGTGTGCCGTTGGCTCCGTTTTGCGGACTTTCTCACCGGCCGGCTTTCACCATGGATTATAAATGCCCGGACAGTGGTATGGAAGAATATATGAATCTCACAAATTTTTCCCTGCTTAACGAACAAGATTCCGTGAAATTTGTCGTGAGCAGCGAAAAAGATTTAATCCGCGCGGAAGAAATCACGAAAAAATACCGTCTCGCTGAACGGTGCCGCGTTTATTTAAGCGCTGTGTTTGGACGTATGAAACCCCGGACAATCACCGAATATATGATTCGTCATCAATGGAACGATGTCCGCCTCCAGCTCCAGATGCACAAATTTATCTGGCCTCCGCAGCAGCGGGGCGTCTAAAGCAGCCATTTCTGACTGCATTTTAATTAAGGAGGAAATGCTATGGCAATCGATAAAGATGCCATCCGGGAACATGTCAGGGGGATTCTCATCGCCCTGGGTGATGACCCTGACCGGGAAGGTCTGAAAGAAACGCCGGACCGGGTGGCAAGAATGTATGAAGAAGTTTTTGAGGGAATGAATTATTCCAACCACGAGATAGCCGAAATGTTTAACAAATCTTTTCAGGATGATCTGGCCGTGGGGCCGGACAGAAAAGACATCGTTCTGGTTCGGGATATTCCGATTTTCAGTTATTGCGAACACCACATCGCTCTCATGTATGATATGAAAATCTCCGTCGCCTACATTCCAAAAGAAAGAGCGCTGGGCCTGAGTAAAATCGCCCGTATCTGTGACATGGCGGCCAAACGTCTCCAGCTTCAGGAGCGTATCGGTTCCGATGTGGCGGAAATTATGACTGAGGCAGCCGGAACCGCCGACGTGGCTGTCATCATCCGCGGCACCCATAGCTGTATGAGCGCCCGCGGCATAAAGAAGAACGCCGCCTCCACCGTCACCACCACTTTGCGGGGACGGTTTGAGACCGACGCTGCTCTGCAAAATCAGCTCTATATGATGTTAGCTTAAACATATATAACCGTAGAAAGGAAATACATTATGCAGGAGTTAAAAAATAAAAAAGCCGCTGTAGTTGTTTTCAGCGGCGGCCAGGACAGCAGTACCTGTCTGTTCTGGGCAGTAAAACGTTATGAAACCGTCATCGCTTTGTCCTTTGACTATCACCAGAAACATGCGCTGGAACTGGAATGCGCAAAAAAAATCTGTCAGGAACACGGCATCGAACATCACATCATGGACATGAGCCTTTTAAATCAATTGGCTCCCAACTCTCTCACCCGCAGCGATATCCCTGTGGATGAGGACGCGCCTTCCGAGGGGACACCGAATTCTTTTGTGGACGGCCGGAATCATCTGTTCCTCTCCTACGCCGCTGTCTTTGCCAAACAGAGAGGCATCACGGACATCATCACCGGCGTCTCCCAGAGTGATTTTTCCGGATATCCGGACTGCCGAGACATTTTTATCAAGTCCTTAAACACCACCCTGTCCCTGGCCATGGACTATCCTTTTGATATCATCACTCCTCTGATGTGGCTGGACAAAAAAGAAACCTGGGCGCTGGCCGACAAGTTGGGCGTCTTCGACATCATTCACAACGAGACATTAACCTGCTACAACGGGGTCATCGGAGACGGCTGCGGACACTGTCCTTCCTGCAAGCTTCGTAAGAAAGGACTGGAGGCTTATCTGGCGGAAAAAAACGCAAAATAAAAAACGATACAGATTGTACAAACAGAAAGCGGTTGCAATTGATACCTTGCAGCCGCCCTTTTATGTGTTTCTCTTTTATGATTATGTATTCCCGCTGCCGGAGAATCCCGGCAGTGCCATCATCCGCCTTAAAGCTTCTCCCCTTCCAGATTCCTGGAAAGAACGTCCCTCATCGCCGCCAGCGCCGCCTTCTCGTCCGGCCCGATACATTCACAGATAATCTTATCCCCCTGACGAAAAGTACCGCTGATGAGATTGATAATGCTCTTTGCACTGACATCCATGTACTCCGTCTTGAAATGAATCTGGGACTCAAACTTATCCGCAAGATTGGCGATGATGTTCGCAGGGCCCAGATGAATTCCCTGCTCGTTCATCACGGTCAGTTCCGCCCGTACCATAACGTCAATACCCCTCCTCTGTTCTCCATACATGGCAATATTTTATCACACTTCCGGAGGGGTTTCAATCGGCTTACAGGAAATTTTTGATGGCAATCATTTCCACTTCGATGAGCAGATCTTTTGGCAGTCTTGCCACTTCCACACAGGAGCGCGCCGGAAAAACGCCGGTGAAATAGGAAGCATAGATTTCGTTGACGGTGGCAAAGTCGTCCATGTTTTTGATGAAAACCGTGGTCTTCACTGCCTGGTCGAGACTGCTTCCGGCATCTTCCAGAAGCCCTTTCAGGTTCTCAAACACTTGCCTCGTCTGTTCCTCTATGGTCGCTCCCGCCTCACCGGTTTTCGGGTCCACACCGATGACGCCGGAAGTATAGATCATCCCGCCCACCTCGATGGCCTGGGAGTACGGCCCGATGGCTGCCGGTGATTTCTCTGTTGCGATTACTATCTTTTCCATAATTATCGTCCTTTCTTCCATCATTGGATGTCTAATATAATAAACATTTTATTTAATAAACATTTTACTTGGTAAATATATTGCCGGACACTGCCCGCTCTTTCATTGTTCCAGCTCAAACTCCTGTCCCGGTGCGGTGATGCTCATAATCTCGCCGATGAGGTATTTTGCGTCATTTTTGGCCTTGTATTCCTGAATCATGTGGTAATTATTCCAGCAGTGCATAGGGAAAATGTAACGACTGCGGACATGTTTCAGAAAATAATCCATGCCCCATTCTCCGGCCTCCTCTTGCCTCGGATCAAGAACCACAAAGGCACAGTCCATTTCCTTTCCGGAAATGTACTCCATTTCCTTCTGGAATGCCTGTTTATGCCACTGATTGTCCTCTTCCGGCTCGCCCGGCCAATGCCACCAGTGCAAATCTCCCGCATGATAAATGGTACGGCCGTCCACCTCAACAACAAACGCCACCCCTTCGTCGGTGGAAGTCAGCGTTTCCACATGCACGCCGTCCACCTCCAGCGCTTCATGGGGCGCCATGAAATGTACATTCTCCGCCCTGGCCCAGTTCCGGGTACTGCCCTTTATATCCGAAGACAAAATGTACTGTACCTTCTCACACCGGTTTTCCAGTTTAAAAATATCCTCGGAAAAGTGATCTCTGTGTCCGTGGGACGCGAAAATATACAGCTCCTTCTTATATTCCATGGCGGGAACTTCTCCCTTCCAGTAATCAAATAGAAGATAGCTGCGTTCCGTCTCCACCAGGAAACCACTGTGATATATATAAGTGACTTTTAACTTCTTCTCCATATGACATCTCCTTTCCACACCTTGCCCGCCATGGTCTCCAGGACAATGTTCACGTCGCCATCTTTATCCAGCACTTCATTGAGCCCTTTGATAATCTGCGCGACGCCTGCGTCCGCTCCTGCTCCCACATGGCCTCCAAGTTTTATCATCGAAAATCCTCCTGTCACAGTGATGCTTTTATGAAAAGAATTTATTGGTTTTTCCAATTTTATGATTATACCAGAGAAATGTCCTGTTGTCTTCTCATTTTATGTATTTTTCTGCTGACTCTTTTAATACTGCCCCATTGTTTTTCTTCTTTCCAGACAAATTTGCCCCGAAACAGCGAATTATTTCCTGTAACGCAAAAAAGAAACCCCGGCGTAACACCCGCCGGGATCTCTTTTTAAGGAAAGATTAATCAATAAGACCAATCCTGAACGTCTGTAATCGTTATTATTCTTCGTCTTTTGCCCATCCGTAAGAGCACTGAACAGCTTTCTTCCAGCCTTTGAGCAGCTTAGTACGGGTCTCTTCATCCATCTGAGGCTCGAATACTTTGTCGATTGCCCAGTTAGCGATAACGTCTTCTTTGCTGTTCCAGTATCCAACTGCCAGACCTGCCAGGTAAGCAGCGCCCATAGCTGTTGTCTCAACACACTGTGGACGATGTACAGGAGCATCGATGATATCTGCCTGGAACTGCATCAGGAAGTCATTCTTACAAGCGCCGCCGTCAACCTTGAGGGCCGCCAGCTTAACTCCAACGTCTGCCTGCATAGCTTCCAGAATATCATATGTCTGGTATGCCAGGGATTCAACGGTAGCACGGATGATGTGAGCCTTGTTACATCCACGGGTCAGACCTACGATACATCCACGAGCGTACTGATCCCAGTGAGGAGCTCCAAGACCTGTAAATGCAGGAACCACATAACATCCGTTGGTGTCCGGAACCTTGTTACAGAAGAACTCAGAATCAGGAGCTGCATCCACAATCTTAACTTCGTCACGTAGCCACTGAATAGCAGCGCCTGCTACGAATACGGAACCTTCCAGAGCGTAATTAACTTCGCCGTCAAGTCCCCATGCGATTGTTGTAACCATTCCGTTCTCGGACAGCTTCATCTCTTTACCGATGTTCATCAGAAGGAATGTACCTGTACCGTATGTATTCTTAGCTTCACCAGCGTTGAAACAGGTTTGTCCGAACAGAGCTGCCTGCTGGTCGCCTGCTGCGCCGGCAATCGGGATTCTTCCCTGGAACAGACTCTCTTCTGTCATGCCGTAAATCTCGCTGGATGGCTTCGGTGTAGGAAGCATGGATTTCGGAATCTCAAGAGCTTCCAGAATCTCATCATCCCACTCAAGCGTATTAATGTTGAATAACATTGTTCTGGCTGCGTTGGAGTAATCTGTTACATGCAGCTTCTTGCCGGATAAGTTGTAAATCAACCATGTATCAACCGTACCAAACATTAACTGTCCGGCTTCTGCTTTCTCTCTTGCACCAGGAACATTTTCAAGAATCCAGTGAATCTTTGATCCGGAGAAGTAAGCGTCGATAACAAGACCTGTCTTCTTCTGAATCATATCAACCAATCCCTTTTCTTTTAAGGAGTCACAGTATTCTGATGTACGGCGGCACTGCCAAACGATTGCATGATATACAGGAACGCCTGTCTCTTTGTCCCAAACGATAGTGGTCTCACGCTGATTGGTGATACCAATACCAGAAATATCAGACGCTTCCACTCCGAGCTTCTGCATTGCCTGTCTTGCAACAGATAACTGTGTATGCCAGATTTCTTTTGCGTCATGCTCTACCCAACCTGGCTGCGGATAGTATTGTGTGAATTCCTGCTGTGCTACGCTGCAGATTTCACCTTTTTCATTAAATAAGATACAACGATTACTTGTTGTTCCAGCGTCTAACGCCATCATGTACTTAGCCATAAAATTAAACCTCCTTAAAAATAATCCGTTTCAATTCCTCCGGTCATTTCAAAAATCTGACCTGTATGTATATATTATCACAATTTTTCCAATCTGTATTTAGACAATTCGAGATTTTTGTATGGTTCTATCGTCTTTTTGCATGATAAAAAATGGAAAACCTATGTTTTTTAAAGCATTTTTTATAAGGATTTTACATGGACACAAAAATCTCTTTCTTATTTTGTTCATAAAAATGTCGAAAACGCAGACCCAGTCTATAAAAATTACACTATAGCACCGTCCACTCCCTCTGACGGAGCGTCTCATACATAAGCACCGTGGCAGCCACCGCCGCATTGAGGGACTCCACTCGCCCCTTCATGGGAATCCGGATTTTGGCATCTGCCCGGGCCGCAAGCTTGTCTGACAGCCCGTTCCCTTCGTTCCCGATAAAAAAGGCACATCCTCCCCGGTAGTCCTGCCGGTAAAATGATTCCCCGTCCAGATGGGCGGCAAAGGTTCTGACGCCCGCTTCCTTAAACTTTTTTAATACGGGTTCAAAATCATCCACGATCACAAAAGGTATCCGGAAGATGGCTCCCATGGTGGAACGGATTACTTTCGGATTATAGGGATCCACCGATTCCCGGTTCATGATAATACCGCTCACGCCGGCGCCCTCGCTGGTTCGCAGGATAGTTCCCATATTTCCCGGATCCTGCAAATTCTCCAGAAGGAACAGGCAGGGATCCTTTTCTCCCGCAAGCATCTCATCCAGGGACGTCTCCTGCTTTTTTACCAGCGCCGTCACTCCCTGGGGTGTCCGGGTATCCGACAAATGTCTGCACACCGTGTCGCTGATCAGTTCATAGCGACAGCCCGCAAGCTGCTTCTCATATTTTTTTACGAACTCTTCTGTCACATAAGCTTCCAGCAGACGGTCTTTCGGAACTTCAAAGAACATCCTCGGTCCTTCCACTAAAAAGCAGTTCTGCTGCCGGCGTGCCCGGGCGCTGTTTTTGATATTCACAATATTTTTTATTCTGTTGTTTGATGTACTTGATATCATAGTCCTCTCCATACTCCATTCATTTTGATGAGATATGAATTATCATACTGATTTTCAGCATCTACCCTCTGGCAATCGTGTTCATTCATACACTCTTTTTATGATAAAAAACAGTTTCCGTATGACTTCGCTCACACTCTCTTTATAGTCGCTCTCCACCCACTCCAGAATATACTGCGTAATTCCAATTACAAGAAAATGCCGCACAAATCCGTCGAATTCTTCATCCATATCCTTAATAATCTGATTGGGACGATAAGTATTCGTCATACTTTGTCTGATAATCGGATAAATGGCCTGGCACATATAACTGCTTTCCACATTGAGCAGCATATTTTTTATGATGACTTTATTCTCCTTCATCCAGTACAGAAAACGTTCCATGGCAGCTTCCCAGGACGTTGCCTCATTCATATGGCTTTCGCGGAGCAGTTCATATTCAAAGGCTTTAGTCATCAGATCATAAATGTTATCAAAATAGTAATAAAAGGTCTGACGGTTTACGCCGCACTGCTGCGCTATTTTCTGAATGGTTATTTTCGAAAACGAGTGTTTTCGCAGGAGCTCCATAAAGGCAACACATAACAGCGTCTCCGTTTTTTTTCTCATATTTCTTTCCTCCTGATATACGACGAGGAACTGCCGCGCCGACGTCGATCCGTCCGCACGGCAGTTCCCCTCTGTTTTCCCCTGTGTTTATTCAAGCGTCAACGTAATCTGCGTGGTGGAACTTACTGTCACTCCATCTACCTCTTTTACATGAAGTCGCAGGGTATGTTCCCCATCCTCCAAATCTGTCACATCAACCCACGGTGTAAAATCCGAGATTTTCAGATCTTTCACCAGTGATTCCGCTCCCTCAATACGAATCGAATATTTATTTTCGCTGTCAAAGGTAACATTCCTGGTCCCCAGACCCCGTACAGTGATGTCTTCTTCTGTAAAGGACATCCGGCGTGTTATCCGCTGTTCTATGGTTGCCTGTACTTTCACATCCTCCGTATCGTCTGCCAGAATAACGCCGTCCGGAAGGGAATCCTCATCGAGAGCGATATCTTCCTCATAATTCTCTGTCAGGCCATCTACGGAAATATTCGGCAGCGTAATTTCCGTAATATCATCAAGCACATCATCCGAAGCTGCAATAAGAATCTGTTTCGGCTCATAATCGAAGGCTGTCAGTTCATATCCATCGGCAGGTGTTCCGATAGATTCCAGATTCACATTTACTGTCTTTGTCTTCCACAGACTGATCTGAACATCAATGGCAGTGGTATCCATCTGCACCTGAGTGCTGTCTATCTCTTCATTATTATCATCATACAACACCGGATCAGCCGTAGTTGTCACATCATGGCTGATTCCGTCAATGTCCACTTCCGCGCGGATTTCCTTAGCGTATGAGAGCAGATTCTCCGGCCCAGTCACTTTCACAAGATTTGGCGTCCCGGTCATATTGCCTACCGCATAGCCATCGGCGGGTTCACCTTCCAAAATAATGTTCACCGGCACACTGACGCTGACCACCGCGTCTTTCTTAATCTTCATGGTATTGATATTACCCAGCGTAATATCCAACTGATTGGCATATTTTTTGGCTGTCACATCAATGGGTACCGCATCCACCTCCGACAGCTTGGAAAAATCCGCCACCGCCTGAAAGTCTGATGCCGACATATCGCCAAGGATGCTTCTCTTCCCTTCCACGGTAATCGACACTTCGCTGCCTTCCACCACCTCATAGGCATATCCCAGATCAGTCAGCGCGTTTTCATTTATGATCGTCACCGGAATATCACTGAATTTTTCGGTTCTGACCGGATCATTGATATTGGCCACCAACAGCCAGATTAATATGGCGATGAGAACAGAAAGAATCTTCATTCCGATATTATTATTTACCAGATTTTTGAGATGTCTCAGATTTATCAGATTTTTCATTACGCAACAGTCCTTTCCATTTCTTCAAAACATCCTTACTTTCCGCCTGCTCCGGATGCAGAAGTTCAAGCCTTTCTTTCAGTCCTTCTCTGTCCAGACTCCGGTAAAGCTTTCCGTCCTTCGCCACAGAAACCGCTCCCGTCTCCTCTGAAACAACGATGGTCGTACTGTCGGAAACCTCACTGATACCCACTGCGGCCCGGTGCCTGGTACCCAATTCTTTACCCAGTTCCAGATTATCTGTCAACGGGAGATAGCAGGTGGCCGAGACAACCCGGTTGCCCCGGATAATCACCGCGCCGTCATGAAGAGGCGTATTGTGCTCAAAAATGTTAATCAGGAGCTGACTGCTTATGATGGCGTCCACCGTAATTCCTGTTCTCTCGTACTCGCCCAGAGCTACCTGCTGTTCGATGACCATGAGCGCTCCGGTTTTCTCCTTGCTCATCTCAAAGGTTGCCCGGACAATCTCTATGATGCCTTTTTCCGTCAGAAAACTTTTCTCTGCCGTCTCTTCATCTGAAGAAAAAATAAACTTGCGGAAAAAATTCTGTCTTCCCAACTGCTCTAGGGCCCGACGAAGCTCCGGCTGAAAAATGACTATCACCGCCATGATTCCCACACTGAGGGAATTGGATAACAGCCAAGCAATCGTATCCAGTTGGAAAATAACGGCCATGAAAGCAAAGAGCAAAAGAACCACAATTCCTTTGAACAATGTCCATGCCCTCGTAAGCTGCAGCCATTTGATAATCTGATAGACAATGGAGCTAATAATGATAATCTCCACAACATCAGTAATTCCAATTGTCGAAATAGAAAATCTGTATAAATACTTTTGTATCAAGTTCGAAAATTCATCAAAATTCATTCATTCTGTCTCCAGTTTTATATTCTGTCATCCGCATATTAGATCATACTTATTTTGCTGTATCGTCCCTTTTTGCTTCTGTATTCTGTATTCCGTTCTCTTCTCCGGCGTTTTCCTCATCTGCGTCGCCTTCCGGCGCCACAATGTCCGTCACATTTCTCTCTTCCTGGGCCGCTTTGATTTTTGGAACCGCCTTGACATAGTAAATATATTCATCGTCTTCAAATTTCACCTTCTCGGTTCTGGAAAAATCACCGATTCCTCTGAAAAACTGAACCACTGTCGCCAGTCCCATGGCCAGCACAATCTCAAGAAATACTCTCCATATGGTATACTTCAAGTCAAAAATCAGTCGGCCAAACAAAAGAAGCACCGCCAGAGAGATATTTCCTATAATAATAGAAAACATCCACGCCCTCTCATGGAACATCTGATACAATATTGTTGACAAGAATACGATCAGACAAAAAGTGACCAGTATCACCAGCAGCTTCGTGTCAATAACAAGCAGGCTCGTAATCCGCGACACACCGATTCCCAGTTCCAGATTCGTCGTTGTCGTCAGCAGAGCGCTGGCGTCTTTCGTGTATAGGCTGAAAAAATATATCAATATTCCGGTTGTCATAGGGAGAATCCCGGCGAAACCGACGGTCATTCCCAACAGAACCGGAAGAAAATATTCTAATTTGAGATAAAATAAAATCAGAGTCAATATAATAATATATGCATGTTTTCCATCCACCCGCACAAAAAGGAGATAGCAGATGATGAAGAAGAGCAGATATACGGCAAAAATCTCCACAGATACCCGCCAAAGATTAACCAGAATCAGACATGTCGCTGAATAAAAACAGAATGGAAGCGGCAAAAACGCCTGTGCAATGGACACCAGCAGAAAAATCCACCAATGGTTCACCACCCCATTATATTGAAACATATTCTGTACCAGACACAGCATGATAAAGGACATGAGCAACTTTAAAACAGGCTCTCCATACTGCGAATATTTTTGACAAAAATTCTTTATATTTTCTTTTAAATAAACTAACTGTGCCATACGCAATATCCTGTCTTTCTATTGTAATTGTTCTTCTTTGTCCAGGTACTTTTTCAACGCGAACAATTCTTTATCATATTTTTTCACGTTCTTCATCATCTTTTTGTATCTTTTTTTCTGAATCACAAACGTGATGATAAGATTAATTACCATAATAATGCCGTATACGGCAAGCAGTTCTCTCAGAATCCCTCCGTAAGAAAAAGCCAGACCTTCCGTCATGATGGAGGAATAATACCGCGTCATATACAAAACGGCGCCAAGTATGTACGCGACAGTTACTGCAAAAAAGCTGCTCAGCAGCTTCATGCTCAGATATCCCCTCATGCTGTACCGATGCATTTTCAGCTCTTTTTTCCCTTTTCCTTTTTCATATAATGACAGTCTGGTCATTATATGAACCTTTGGAATATCTATCATATTTAAACCTTTCCAACTCAGCTTTCATGAAAATATGCGGCGCTGCCGGTAAAAATCAGCAGAATAATCACAAATTTATTTGTTATACTCAATAAGTATAACATGTTTAATCCATGAATTACAATGATAATCTGAAAAACCCCGCTTTTCCCCTTGTTCCTGTGCTTCACTTTTAAAAAAACAAAGATTTGTATATGCGAAAAACTGCCGCCAAATAAAATGTCTGAAACTTCTTCTTCTGATATCTTATTTGAGCGACAGTTGTTATGTTTATTCAAATATTACTTCCGGTGGCTGTTACATATCACTTCTTGAAATCTCAAGGACTCTGTATCTGGAAACACCTTCCGCGCTTTCCACTTCGATTTCCTGTCCGATCTTTGCTCCGACCAGTGCTTTTCCCAGCGGAGACTCATTGGAAATCAGTCCCTTCATAATATCGGACTCCGTGGAACCGACAATACAGTATTCCAGCTCTTCTTCGAACTCTTCATCATAAAATCTGACTGTACTGCCAATGCTGACTGTGTCTTTGTCAAAGGCCGACTCATCAATGACTTCTGCATTTCTTATGATTTTTTCCAGTTCCTCTATCTTCGCCTCAATGGCGCGCTGTTCATCTTTGGCCGCATCGTACTCGGCGTTCTCGGATAAATCTCCCTGTTCTCTTGCTTCTTTAATCTTTTGTGCGATCTCTTTTCTTTTTACAACCTTTAAATCCTGGAGTTCATCTTCCAGGGCCTGCATTCCTTTGCTTGTCAGGATATGTTTCTTACTCTCTACCATCGTTTTCATCTACACCTTTCTTGAAGTTGCTAACCTGTCAAGTATCTCCTTCCAACAGGATAATAAAGTGAAAAAGGAGACACCAGATAAGACTTGATTATAATGCAATTTAAAATTATTGTCAACGTGACTTCACAGGGTTTTCTTTTCCCCCTGCTTCCTCCCTCCCGCCTTCGGCCGCCCTTTGCAGCAACTCTTCCAGTTCCTGCAATGTGGTCACCTGATTGACCTCCTGGCGAAGCTTCGATGATCCGCGCAGCCCTGCGATATACCAGGCGGCATGTTTCCGCATTTCACGGATACCGATATACTCGCCTTTATATTCCACACACAGCGCCGCATGTCGAAGAAGCATCTCCATCCTTTCTCGGGCTGTGGGTTCTGCGGATAGGGGCTCACCGGCCAGAGCCGCCTTAATCTCCCGAAATATCCAGGGATTCCCTTTGCTCCCCCGGGCCACCATAATGCCGTCGCACCTGGTCTTCTCCCGGATGGCGAGGGCGTCGGCGCCGCTGTAAATATCCCCGTTGGCAATCACCGGCACATCGACAGACTCTTTTACCTGCCGGATAGCTTCCCAGTCTGCTTTGCCGCTGTAATACTGCTCCCTGGTTCTTCCATGCACTGCCAACGCGTCCGCTCCGTTTGCTTCCAGCACCTTGGCAAATTCCGGCGCGTTCCTGTGCTCTTCATCGAATCCCAGACGGAACTTCACCGTTACCGGGAGAGAGACTGCTCTTTTCACCTCTCTGACAATTCTTCCTGCCAGTTCCGGCTGCTTCATCAGCGCGGATCCCTCATGATTATTCACAATTTTGGGTACAGGACAACCCATATTGATATCAATGAAAGCAAATCCTCTGTCTTCTATCTTATGTGCCATCTGTCCCATTAATTCAGGTTCCGACCCGAAAATCTGTACTCCCACTGGTCTCTCCCTCTCATCGGTTTCCATCAGAGGGATTGTATTTTTATTTCCATAATACAGCGCCTTGGCGCTGACCATCTCCGTTATCACCACATCACAGCCCTGCTCCCTGCACAGCAGGCGAAAAGCCAGGTTCGTGACTCCTGCCATAGGTCCCAAAATAACCGGAAATGCACTGCCATAAATGGCAGCGACGGCGGAATCGCTGCCACCGTCTTTTTCTTTCATCGCCCGCTGTGCATTTTCAACTGCATCCTCTTTATTTTTTCTGTTTATCATAAATAATCTGAAGTCCCTTCAAAGTGAGGTTGGCGTCATAATAATCAATGCAGTCGGTCTCCTCGGCAATCATCTTACCCAGCCCTCCGGTCGCCACCACTTTTACATTTTCAAATCCGCTTTCTTCTATCATTTTGCAGATAATATATTCCGTCTGTCCAATATAGCCGAACACAAGACCTGCCTGCATTCCGCTGACCGTCTCCTTGGTCAGAATGGAATCCGGTTTGCGGATTTCGATTTCCGGAAGCTTGGCCGCCTGCTGCCACAGAGCGTTGGCTGAAGTACGGATCCCCGGAGAAATCACGCAGCCTATGAACTCGCCGTCCGGCGTAATAAGGTCATAGGTGGTCGCCGTTCCAAAGTCCACCACGATCACAGGCCCGCCATAAAGCTCATAACCTGCTACTGCATCCACAATACGGTCCGCCCCCGTTTCCTTAGGGTTGGCGGTCTTGATTTTAATTCCCGTCTTGATTCCGGCCCCCACGATAATCGGCTGCAAATTAAAGTATTTGATTATCGCGCTGGTGAAAGAGTGCATTACCGCAGGCACCACAGAGGCAATAATGACATCGTCCACGTCCTCTTTGCAATATCCCTTATGTTGAATCGCCTGTAAAATGAACAGGCCGTATTCGTCAGAAGTACGGTTGATTTTTGTTCTCATACGAAAGGTATCGCCGAGTTTTTTCCCCTGAAAAATACCAAAAGTAATATCTGTATTTCCAATATCAATTCCAATTAACATTATGTCCCTCCCATGTAACAGTTATTCCTGCCCTTCCTGCAGAAAAAATACTTTATAATACATCTCAAGGTTTTCCAGCAGTTCTCTTTTCTCCTGCTGGATCTGCTTGATTTTTAACACGCTGCCGATTTCATCGAAGAAATAATCATCTTCCCGGCTCTCTGTGACCAGATTCAGATTACCTTCCTCGTCAAATTCCAGACGGAGTATTCCGCCGACATCTTCCGTGTACAACACACAGAGTATCTTTAACTCATCCTTCACCGTCTTGGGAAGAGAATCAAATTCCGGATTAAAATAAAAAAGCTTCTCATACTGGCTGGCGCCGCACAGTATCTTCTTGTCTTCTAACATGACTGCCTCCTACACATATCCGTACAGTCCCCGCACGGAAACCTCACCGCTGCAAATGCACTCGGTTTCTCCCGCCTCGTTCTGCACCAGAAGCTCCCCCTTTTCGTTCACTCCCACGGCGCGGCGGACAATTTCCTGCCCCCGTCGGATGATTCTGACCTCCCGCCCGATATTAATGAGCCTTTTTTCATATTCTTCCACAAAGGGAACAAAACTCTGCACCCGCAGAAAAAGCCGGTACCTTTCCTGAAACTCCCGGACAAAATCCGCCAAAAACGCTGCCCGCACCGTCTGCCTTCCGGTCTCCCGGTAAAGAGATGACGCTATGCTTTTCAGTTCCTCCGGGAACTCTTCTCGGTTGACATTGAAACCGACGCCCACGGCCACATGGGAAATCTCATCCATTTCCAGGGCCATTTCCGTTAAGATGCCGCAAATCTTTTTGCCGTGAAGAATCACATCATTGGGCCACTTAATCTGGCACCGTTGCCCGCTGTATTTTTCTGCCGCCGCGGCGGATGCCAGCGCTGTCACCAGCGTCAGCACAGAAGCGCTTTCCGCCGGAATCTCCGGTCTGAAAAGCATCGTGCAGAAGATATCCTTGCCCTCCGGCGAGGACCACTTCCTGCCCCGTCTTCCCTTTCCGGCCGTCTGATTATCCGCCACAAAAAGGGTTCCGTCTTTTTCTCCGAGAACCGCCTGTCTCTTGGCCTCCTCGTTGGTGGAGTCCACCGAAGAAAAACAAACGATGCGTCCAGGCCAGACTTCCTCCAGAAGATACTGCCGGACAGATTCTTCTGTCAGCAAATCCGGACTTTGCAAAAGCCGATAACCCTTTCGGGTTACCGACTCTATCTCATATCCTTCTTTTTTTAAGGTGTTGATACATTTCCAGACAGCCGTTCTCGAGACACCCAGCTTCTCGCAGAGCGCCTGTCCAGAAACAAATCCATCCCGCTGCCGGAGTATATTTAAGATCTCTTGTTTCATTTCTCATCCCTATATGAAAATCGCCGTCCCGAAGCAAAAGCATCCTCCCTGGGAACCTCTCCTTTTCTCCGTAATCTGTCTTCACCAGGCATCCGGTCTTCCCTGCGTAATCTATCTCCCCAAGGTCGCCACCATCACAGCCTTGATGGTGTGCATCCGGTTCTCTGCCTCGTCAAACACCACGGAGCGCTCCGAACGGAATACTTCGTCTTCCACTTCCCGGATATCTAGTCCGAGACGGTCCCGCATGTCCTTTGCCACCACAGTGTCAAAATTGTGATATGCCGGAAGACAATGCATGAACAAGCAGTCTTCGTTGCCGGTATCCTGCATCATTTTCTCAGTAATCTTATATGGAGATAATGCCTTCACTCTCGCCGGATAAAGTTCCTCCGGCTCACCCATGCTGACCCACACATCAGTGTAAATCACATCGGACCCTTTCACATCTTCCGGGTCATGGGTAATCTCGATAATCGCCCCGCTCTTTGCGGCCAGCTCCCGGGATATCTCAAGCACCTTAGGGTCACAGACCGTCTCCTCCGGACCTACCGCCTTAAAGTGCATACCTATGATGGCACATCCGTACATGAGCGCGTACATCACATTATCGGAGAGGTCTCCCACAAAGGTCAGCTTCATCTCCTCCAACGGCTTGTCAATGTGCTCTTCCATGGTAAGAAAATCTGCCAGCACCTGGGTCGGATGATCGGTGTCTGTCAGTCCATTCCAAACCGGCACACCGGAATATTTCGCCAAAGCCTCCACAATATCCTGTCCATAGCCGCGGTATTCAATGGCATCATACATCCGTCCGAACACCTTCGCAGTATCTTCGATGGTCTCCTTCTTATTCATGTGAGAGTTGGACAGATAGGTGACATGGGCTCCCTCATCGGCGGCAGCCACCTCAAAGGAACAGCGAGTTCTGGTGGAGGACTTGTCAAAAATCAGAACGATGTTCTTTCCTTTTAATTCTTCTCCCAACACACCGCTTTTCTTTTTCTCTTTCAGTTGATGCGCCAGATCCAGCAGATAGCGAATCTCTTCTTTATTAAAATCAAGTAATGTCAAAAAATTACGACCTTTTAAATCCATAACAATCCTCCCAAGACGCCGCTGAAATACCAGCACATCTCTCTTCTGAATAAAGATGTGCCGGCACACCTATTACATCTTATTTAAATTTTTTATCAAATTTTTCATATAATGTCAAGTATTGATATTTAATGGGTGACATAATCCGCAATGAGATTGTAGTCAAGCACCTCTTTGCATGTATCAATGAGCGCATTCGCCCGGTCTGAATATTGCTGGCACAGGTTTTCGTTTACGTTCATTTTCTCACCGGTCACAAGATTCCACAGACTGCCGCTTTCCACCGTGCCGTCTTTTCCGATGGCAAAAAGCATGTCGTTGTCTCCGGTGATAAAGGAACCTTTTCCAATATAAGATATCTGCGCTACAAATCCCTCGTCGGCATTGAGCAAATCATGACCGAACACAAATGGCTGTCCAATCTCCACATTCATCAGATTAGCGATGGTCGGCATGATATCCACCTCTCCGCCCACCGTCCCGACGGTCTCTGCCTCTCCCAGTCCCGGAATATGGATGATCAGCGGAACTTTCAGCATCTCATCATAATTATATTCTTTTCCGAGGAACTGGCTCATCTTACTTTTCACCGCCGCAGTCTCCATATTCATTCCCTGATGATCTCCGTAAATGACGATCATCGTATTTTCATAAAGGCCCGCATCTTTCAGATACTGAATCAGCTCCCCAAAGGCCTCGTCCGTGTAACGTACCGTCTGAAGATAGTTGCCGAAGGTGCTGCCCTTGTCACTTTCCTTTAACTGAAGGGTTGCCAGTGAATCATCCAGCTCATAAGGAATGTGATTCGTCAGCGTAACCATGAAGCTGAAAAACGGTTCCTCTTTTTCCTTTAAAATATCTACTGCCTGCCGGAACAGTTCCTTGTCCGTCAGGCCAAATCCGGATATTTCCGTCATATCCAGTTCTTCCTGGGAATAGAAATGTTCAAAACCCTGGGTTTTATATGCCTCATCCCGGTTCCAGAAGGTTTTGACATAACCATGAAAAGCGTAAGCGCCATAGCCCTCTCCCCGCAGCATCCACGGCAGTCCCTGAAAGGTATTATCCACATACAGGCGGTAACACTCTCTTTCATCGTTGGGATACAAACTGTTTAATGCGGCAAATTCGGCATCACTGGTATTTCCCACGCCGGTGGTGGAATAGAAATGATTAAAGTAAAACGTATCTTCCTTCAGCAAAGCATTGAGATTCGGCGTCAGCTCCTGTCCGTTGTACTCGGCTCCAATGACAAAATCATTGAGGGATTCTGTCTGAATGAGAATCAGATTCTTACCTTCCGCCACACCCTTATAGTCATCCCCGGACGACTTTGGCACAATTTCTTCCATGGTTTCCAGGATGGCCTCTTCATCAACCTCTCCTCTCTGCAGCTTTCCAATCACATTGACCAGAATATCATTGGTGTGATAGGTGAAGAACTCAATGTGATTGACCTTCTGCACAGAACGCAGATTATAGGGATTAAACCCATAATAAAACCAGCCGCATACCATGACGGTAAGCAGCAGCCCATGGGCCAGCATATACGGCACGAACTTCTTCATGGACATGGCCGAAAGCGTCTCTCCGGTCTTCTGCCGCAACCGGTAAAAGTACAATACAAAAGGATAATCAACAAGGGTAAGCAGGCAGCCGGGACTCACTGCTGCCCCCAGCACGTCGCCGTCAACAGCAATCTGACCAAGACTGGTAATCTGATAAATCTGATTAACGGAAATGTATTTGCCAAAATAGCTGTTGTAAGCAGCGTCCGCGAACATCAACACTGTTAAGACCGTGTAAATAATATAAAAAATCCACCGGCTGACCTTCCCCCGTCCCATGGAACACAGCTCAAAGAGACCAAACAGGATCAGCACAGTGAGTATCGGCACTTCATAGACATTCATCATGTCCAGGCGGTCCGTCTGCCAGTAATACACAAAAATCTTCAACGCCAGAAACGGATACGCCAGCCAAAAATGCCTGAGATATTTTACCAAGGCAAATCCTCCTTTCCTTTTCCGATGATATGCGGAAACGCATCTTCCACCGCTGTCACAAACTCCACTGAAAACAGCACATTAATGAATTCATCACACTAGCGTATCATAGCACAAAACCAGAAAAGTGAAAAGAGAAAAGTCCTGCCGCACTCATACAGCCGGACTTCATTGTCCCATAGTCAATTGAATCTATTGTGTATTTTTGTATCACGTATTACTTACTTGGCATTGGAAATGGCTTCTTTTGCCTTAGATATAATAATCTCCGGATCATCTTTCGGATCCACTGCAACCTCCTTAATAGAAGACACGAGCCCTGCCAGTCCCTGAATCTCTGATGGAACAATAATCTTCGTAGCTCTGCCGTCCGCTGCCTTCTCGAAGGCTTCCAGAGACTTGAGCTTGATCACTGCCTCATCAGCTCCAGCCTCCTTGATGGCCCGTAAACCGTCAGCTGTCGCCTGCTGCACTTTGAGAATAGCCTCCGCCTGACCTTCCGCCTCGCGGATGGTGGCCTCCTTCTTGGCCTCCGCATTAAGGATGGCTGCCTCTTTCTCCGCCTCCGCTTCGAGAATCATGGACTCTTTATGTCCTTCAGCAATCAGGATGGAAGACTTTTTCTCCCCTTCCGCCCGAAGGATAGCTTCACGACGCTCCCGCTCCGCCTTCATCTGCTTCTCCATGGCATTTTGAATCTCTGCCGGAGGGATGATATTTTTAAGTTCCACTCGGTTCACCTTGATACCCCACGGGTCTGTGGCCTCGTCCAGTGTGGCGCGCATCTTCGTGTTAATGGTCTCACGGGATGTAAGGGTCGCATCCAGCTCCAGATCACCGATGATATTACGAAGGGTCGTGGCCGTCAGATTCTCAATGGCCATAATAGGATTGTCCACACCGTAGGCATAGAGCTTCGGGTCCGTAATCTGATAATATACCACCGTATCAATTCGCATAGTGACATTATCCTTGGTAATAACCGGCTGCGGGGCAAAATCTACCACCTGTTCCTTCAGAAGCACCTTTCTCGCCACCCGGTCAATAAACGGAATCTTAAAATGCAGTCCCACGGACCATGTACCGTTATAAGCACCAAGCCGCTCTATTACATACGCCTGTGCCTGCGGTACAATGCGGACACAGGATGCAATAACGTAAATTACCAGTATAATAAGAATAATCAAAAAAACATTACCGACTATATTCATATTTTGCCTCCTCTGCTATTCCGTCTCCGGCTCCACAATGAGCTTCACGCCGGATATCTCTTTAACTCTGACCTTTGTATCCTTTTTAAGAATCATGTCATCCCGCACGCTCCTTGCCGTCCAGATCTGACCCATAATGTTGACCTGACCTTCCGCCCGCAGATTATCAATGGTCTGCGTCACCATACAGGTTCTGCCTACCAGACTGTCTACATTGGTCTTCACCGTTCTGCTGTTCAGATACTTTTTCGCCAATGGTCTGGTAAGAATCAGCAGCAGTATGGAAACAACCACAAACGCGGCCACCTGAACCCCCAGAGGGAGATTCAATGCTGCCAGCAGAGCTCCCACCAGAGAGCCTCCGGCAAACCACACGGTCGTAAGTCCCATGGTCAGTATCTCAAGGACAAGGAATGCCGCCACGGCGATCAACCAGTACAAAACTGTCATATGCACTCCTCCCTGTCCGCAACATATTATATCCGGCCTCAAAAAACTTCTTGATAACAGGTCAGTCTTTCGCTGCCGGATATGCATTGCACAGGTTCATTTTATCTTATTTAGGTTCAGAAGTAAACTTAAATCTACTGACTTAATAGAAACTTAACATCTGGTGTGATTTGGACCGGTTATTTGTCAGAAATACTACCAGTTCAGCAATCTCTTTAGCTTCATCCACTGCTTTCATAGGCGATATTGCTTTGCACTGTTCCATTGATACTTTTACTGTTTTGAGACGATAGCGTAAGTTCCGATGGCAGTACAGGCCACCTTGCCAGTTGCGGGTATAATTGCCTCACAATAGGCGGTGGCGTTGCGTTTGCCGAGCGAAGTTACCCGTGCCTTGATATGTACATAATCGTCCATAGGAATCGGTCTTAGGTAATTAATCGTCATAGAGATAGTCGGCGGAATGGTCTGTCGAGTATAGGAGTGGATTGCCATACTCATGATCAGATCCATCATAGCATTGGTGATGCCGCCATGAAGTGTGCCCAAACCGTTTACCTGCCAGTCCTGAAGTGGAAATTTCAAAGTCATCTCCTGTCTCACATCGTCACAACTCACCAACTCCGCCTTCAGCCGTCCGTTTAGAGTAGTTGCCATTTTTCCGTTGATAAAAGCCAGTTCATCCCGAAGCCACTCCCCGGTTGTCACGTTTATCTTATCCATATTAATCCTCCCTACTATTATATATATCCTTTTTATATATATCCTTTGCAAAGCATGCTTGAACTCCTCCGTTTCTGACAGCCAACCCCACTATTCCGTATGTTTATCATACCACATGGATCTGCGGCCTGCAATCTGTTCTAATCCGTATCAGCACATTTTCCAGTGCAGCTACCTTTTCTGACTTTGAAACAATTATTAACATATCACATTCAGGAATTATAGTGTGGCGGGTAAAAGAAAAGTCGCCGAAAGGTAGGGCTTTACTTTTGTCCGATATCATGGCTGCCTCCGTGACAGGCGCTGCAGTTTCCGCCGCAGCCGACACATTTCTCTCTTTTTTTGCGTTTTCGCATATATCGGACTGATAGCAGAAGCCAAAGAAACAAAATACCAAGAATAATAATATCGCCCAATGACATTTCCCTTCCAATTCACATTTTATATAATGCGGAGTATCTTTATTATTTATTAATAGAACAGTCCGCCGATATGGTATATGATCAGCGCGATAATCCAAGCTACCACGCACTGTAGAATCACCACGCCCACACTGCGGAGTGTGGAGTTCATTTCACGACGGATGGCGGCGATTGCTGCCACACACGGCGTATAGAGCAGGGTGAACACAAGAAAGCTGGCGGCGGATAATGGTGTAAAAAGCTCACCGATGGCTCCGGATACCCCTGCGGCGCTGGTTCCAAGGAGAATGCTCAGGGTGGAGACCACAGCTTCTTTCGCTGTGATACCTGTTACCAGAGCCGTGGAAATCCGCCAGTCGGAGAATCCCAGCGGCGCAAACAACGGCGCCAGCCACTGTCCGATCATCGCCAGCAGACTTTGGGCGCTGTCAACGGCCACATTGAGCTGTGCGTCAAAGGTTTGCAAAAACCAGATGATGATGGTCGCCACAAAAATGATGGTAAAGGCTCTCTCGATAAAGTCCCTTGCTTTCTCCCACATGAGAAGCAGCACGCTTTTTACAGATGGAAAACGATAGTTTGGCAGCTCCATGACAAACGGCATCGGTTTGCCGCGAAATAACACTTTTTTAAAAACCAATGCCATGAGGACGCCCACTGCCATACCCCCAAAGTAAAGGAGCGTCATCACAAGAACTCCGTGATCCGGGAAGAAGGCGGCAGTAAACACCGTATAAATCGGAATCTTCGCTGAACAACTGATATAAGGTACAAGCATGATAGTCATGTTCCGGTCCCTCTCAGAATACAGCGTCCGGCTTGCCATGACCGCCGGCACGGAGCAGCCGAACCCGATGAGCACCGGCACGAAACTTCGTCCGGACAGCCCGATTTTACGCAGAAGCGTGTCCATGACAAAGGCGATTCTTGCCATGTAGCCGGAATCTTCCAGAATGGAGAGGAAGAAAAACAGCACGAGAATAATCGGCAGAAAGCTTAACACACTTCCCACACCGGCAAATACACCGTCTATTACAAGACTTTTTACTACCGGATTGATGCCGTATACGGTCAGTCCGTAGTCTGCCCATCCAGCCAGTCTGTCAATACCCTCACTTAAAAAATCACTTAAAAACGCTCCGACACTGCCAAAGGTCATCCAGAAAATAAATATCATGATTCCCGCGAAGACCGGCAGCGCCAGATAGCGGTTAGTCAGCACGCTGTCAATGCGCTGACTCCGCAAATATTCCTTGCTGATCTGGCATTTGACCACCGTCTCATTACAAAGTTTTTCAATAAATGTATAGCGCATTTCCGCCAGAGCGGCGTTTCGATCCAGACCGCTGTCCTTTTCCATCTCAATGATACTGTGCTCAATCATGTCCATCTCATTTTGGGACAGCTTCAGCCTCCAGATGACTCCCTCGTCTCCCTCAATCAACTTTACGGCTGCAAATCGCGCGTTAATATCCAGTTGTTTGGCGTGGTCTTCCACTTGATGACACAGGCCGTGAGTACACCGGTGAATCGGACCCGGCTCACAGAAATCATATACCTTCGGATATTCTTTGTTCTGCGCCACACGAAAAGCCGTATGTACCAGTTCTTCCACACCCTCATTTTTTATGGCGCTGATGGGTATTACCGGAATACCCAACTGCTCAGACATCTTTTTAATATCGATGGAACCGCCGTTATTTCTGACCTCGTCCATCATATTCAACGCCAACACCATAGGAATATGCAAGTCAATCAACTGCAAAGTAAGATAGAGATTCCTCTCTATGTTGGTGGCATCCACAATATTAATAATCCCATCCGGTTTCTCATTGAGGAGAAAATCTCTCGTCACAATCTCCTCATTGGTATAAGGCCGTAGGGAATAAATACCCGGCAGGTCCACCACGGAACCTTCCTGTCCGGATTTCGTGTGAATTTCTCCCATTTTCTGGTCTACGGTGACCCCCGGAAAATTCCCCACATGCTGGCTGGAACCGGTAAGCTGATTAAACAGTGTTGTCTTTCCGCAGTTCTGATTGCCGATTAATGCAAATATCATCTTGTCTACATCCTCTCTGTCCTTCGCTGTTCTACCTGTCTTCCTATTCTGCTTGTCTTCTGTTTCTGTTTGTCTTCTGTCTCCGCCCGTCTTCCTGTTTTATTCGTCTTCCAGTTCAATCATTGCGGCATCTTCTTTCCGGATAGTCATATCATATCCACGAAGATGAATTTGAACAGGGTCTCCCATGGGCGCCACCTTTATGACCTGTACCTTTGTTCTGGGAATGAGTCCCATATCCAAAAACCGGCACCGGAGATTTCCCTCCCCGCCCACCGTTTTAATGACAGCTTCCCTCCCGATGGGAAGATCCGCAAGTGTTCTATGCTTCATTGTCTTTTTTTCTTCCATAACTTATCATTCCTCTTATATTTTTACGCAGCAGCCACATTTTTATGAAAACTACACGGACTTTACGAGTCTATTTTTCTGTAACCGTGTCATCTGTAAGTTAGAGTATTTTAAGCAATGTTAGTATAATCTAAATGATAAAATTAATCAATAAGAATTTTGTACAGAAATTCTCCGGGAAATCCAGACAAAACAAAACACCGGCACAGGATTCCCACAAAATCAGATGTTTGATTGCGGAATGTTCCTGTGTCGGTGCAAATTCTTCCATATCAATATTTATCTGCCGAAGTCCCTCTTACTGTTCTTCCTTCAGCCAGCGTGCCACGTCAAGGGCGTGATAGGTGATGATCATCTGTGCGCCGGCACGTTTGATAGCGATCATATTCTCCATGACCAGTTTCTTCTCATCAATCCAGCCCTGCATGGCGGCAGCCTTCACGATGGAATACTCTCCGCTGACATTATAGGCAGCCAGAGGCATTTTGGTTTCCATGGATGCCGTCTTTAAAATGTCCAGGTAAGCCAGAGCCGGTTTTACAATGATAATGTCCGCACCCTCGTCAATATCATCCTGGATATCACGCATGGCCTCTCTTGCATTATGATAATCCATCTGGTAAGTCTTCCTGTCTCCAAATCCCGGCGCGGAATGGGCCGCATCACGGAACGGGCCGTAATAGCCGGACGCCATTTTGGCACTGTAAGCCATGATTGGAGTATTCTGCAATCCTGCCTCATCCAGCGCTTTCCGGATGGCAGCCACATGACCGTCCATCATGTTGGACGGAGCCACCATATCGGCTCCTGCCTGGGCACAGGTGACAGCGGTCTTTGCCAGCAGCGGTAATGTCTCGTCATTTAAGATGCTGCCATCCCTGATAACCCCACAATGTCCGTGGGAAGTATATTCACACAGACAGATATCCGTGATAACCACCAACTCCGGAAAAACTTTCTTTATGTAACGAACTGCCTCCTGAATGATGCCGTGCTCGTTATAAGCCTCAGAACCGTACTCATCTTTGTGTGCCGGAATACCAAAGAGCAGCACGCCTTTGATTCCCGCTTCCCGGATTCTGTCCAGTTCCTCATCCAGCCGGTCAATGGAATACTGATAAATCCCCGGCATGGACTCAATTGGATTCTTGATGTTTTCTCCTTCAATGACAAATACCGGATAAATCAAATCCGATACGCTGACGGAAGTCTCTCTGACCAGCGCCCGCATATTTTCTGTTGCCCGTAAACGTCTTCTGCGAATCATCGCCAACTCCTCCTTTTTTGACAGTCTGCTCGGCGGCAAAACAAGTAGTACCCACCTGCGGCAAAGCAGCAGTTTCCGCTCCTCCTCCGGCTGTCCTTAAAAACTTCTATATCTTAATGATACATTATACACCCATCGCGCCGGAAATCCAATGTCGCCGCGCGAAAGTTTCCACATTGACAGAAGGGACAGCCTCTTATAATTCCAGATACTGTATCATCCCCGGCCCCAGATCTTCTGTTGGTCTTGCGATAAAGCCGTACTTTTTGTAAAACGGTTCTCTTCCCTTGGCGCACATCAGATCGAACATCATCGTGGTGCCTTCAAAACCGATGTTAATCACAAAGGATTTGAGACTTTCCAGAATCAGACCGCCGATGCCTTCGCCCTGAACCTCCGGGCGGATGATCAAATCCTGCACATAACAGATAATCGCTCCATCTCCCACAACCCGTCCCATACCGACGGCTTTGCCGTTCTTATAGGCCACCAGAGTGTACAGACTGTTATCCAGCCCTCTTCTCGCCTGGTCTCTGGAGAGCTTGCGAAAGTTCACCGCCGCCCTAAGCTCCATATAGGTGTCAATGTCCAACTGGTCCTCCACTAACTGTACCATGATCCAAAACCTGCCTTATCATCGTATTGATTTCATCTTGTGACAGGGTTCTTCCCTTCTGAAAGGCCGACGCGGCTGCCCGCTTCAGAATTGCTCTCCGCTCTGGTTCCCAATCCACATGGGACTTCACATATTCCCGCAAAACTCCCAACTGCTCTGCAATGTCCCCATAGTAATCCGGAACCGCCTTTTCAATTTCCCGGCGTACCTGGCCGGAGACGGACGGGCTTTTCCCCCCGGTATTGATACCAATACTGATGTCGCCCTTTTTTACCACTGCCGGAAAGAAAAAGCTGCACTCTTCCGGCGCGTCCGCCACATTGACAAAAATCCCGTTCTCGCGGCAATGGACGGCGGCCCGGTGATTGACTTCCCGGCTGCCGGTAGCAGCGATAACCAAAGCTGCACCGGCAAAATACTCCGCCGGGACAGCGTCCATCTCTTCCTCATATATATTCTCCGGCGGCAGCAGCGAGCGTATCTCTTCGCAGACTTCCCGGCTCACCACCTGCACCTGCGCCCCGTAGCGAAGCAGTGTCTCAATCTTTCGCAAGGCAACCTTTCCGCCGCCCAGAACAAGGCATTTTTTGTCCTCTATCTCTATGAATACGGGAAAATATGCCATGGTTCACACCTCTTTCCAGGGGATGCGTCAGGAGTCCAGTCTTTTTTCAAAAGAATGGGATCCATCGGCTACTTTTGCCCCTGTTATTTCTCAATGCCGACACGGGAACTTAATCCTTTATCGAAAGGATGCTTGATTTTTTTTATCTCCGAAATGTAATCGGCATACTCTTTCAACCGTTCTGACGGATTTCTTCCGCTCATAACCACTTCCAGATGCTCCGGTTTCTTTTTCAAAAAATCAACGACTTTATCTTCGCTTAAAAGATTCATGTCCATGGCATAGACACTCTCATCCATAATGAGCATATCATAGTCTTTCGCCATGGCAAAAAGCTGTGTCAACACAGCGTTGTTCTCCTCCCGGAGCGCCGCCAGTTCTTCCTCACTCATCTGGAAAGTAAACTTATCCATCTCGACGTCCGGAATCACCGTCACACCCGGCAGCCTGTCAATGACCGCCCGCTCGCTGGAGGAATTATCCTTCAAAAACTGATGGAGCAACACTTTTTTGCCGGCTCCCGACGCCCGGACAAGAAGTCCCATGACACAGGTTGTCTTTCCTTTTCCATCGCCACAATAAATGTGAACGCAGCCGACGCCTGATGTATCGTCTTCCCTCCCGCCGCAGCCGATCTTAGCCGCAGTCGCTCCGGAATCTTTTTCATCGGCTTTGGCAGCCTCTGTTTGGCTGTCGGTTCCATCTACCCAGGCGGCCGTCTCTCCTGTCACTGTATTATTGAAATCGCTCTTTTTATTTTCGTGCGGCTTCTCTCCGTCAAAGAGGACACGGTAAATCTGATCCATATCCAGATGGTTCCGGATTAAATCCGCCAGCTTATTATACTGTATCTCTTTGTATTCCGCCACACTAAGATGACTTTCTCCCGGATTTATTCCTTTTTCCCTCATGATCTCATGGACAAGACCAAATACCAGCTCTTCATTATCGAAGATTCCATGGAGGTAACTGCCCCAGACACGGCCGTCCGGCGTCATATAAGCGTCAGTTCTTCCGTCCTCCAGTTCGATCATCGGCACGGCGCCGCCCAGATTGGTGGTGGCTCCCATATGAATCTCATAGCCGTCCAACTGGCGGTTCTCCAGACCGTAAAGATTATGTTCCTCCCGGATGCAACCGTGGATTCTCGTCCGTGTCTTTCCGCCCTGGAATACGGTGGAAGTGTCCAAAAGACCCAGTCCCCGCATGTCTCCTCCATGTTCCACATGTTCCGGGTCGTGGAGTTCCTTTCCGAGTATCTGGAAACCGCCGCAGACGCCGATAATTCGGGTATCTTTGGCCGCCCGAATAATCTTGCTCTCCAGACCACTCTCAATGAGCCACTCCATGTCCGCCATGGTATTTTTCGTTCCCGGCAGAAGAATCAGGTCCGGCTCACCCAGCTCTCTCTTATCGCTGACATAACGCAGGGACACCCCGTCAAGCAGCTCAAACACGCTGAAATCCGTGAAATTAGAAATGTGCGGCAGACGAATGACTGCCACATCGATGCCTTCCGTGAATGTCCGCTGATTCAGGCGGTCAGAGAGACTGTCCTCATCATCCACATCAATTTTTTCCATGGGAAGAACACCCAGCACAAGTTTGCCGGTGAGGTCTTCCAGCATTTTAAGGCCCGGCTTTAATATCTCCACATCGCCCCGGAACTTATTAATCACGATACCGCAGAACCGATCCTGGTCCTCCGGCGGCAGCAGCTTAATAGTGCCGTAGGCAGAAGCAAACACGCCTCCCCGGTCAATGTCCGCCACCAGGATCACCGGCGCATCGGCCATTTTTGCCATTCCCATATTGACAATATCGTTTTCCGCCAGATTAATCTCCGCCGGGGAACCGGCTCCTTCTATGACAATGATATCATTCTCATCAGAGAGATGTTGAAAAGCCTTCATCACCTCCGACGCCAGATTGTCTTTCATCTTATAATAATCCTGGGCGCTCAGGTTATCATATACTTCGCCGTTTACAATGACCTGAGAACCCATATTGCTAGTGGGCTTTAAAAGAATCGGATTCATCCAGTGGGTCGGCGGGATCATGGCCGCCTCCGCCTGCATGGCCTGTGCCCGTCCGATTTCCAGACCTTCCTCCGTAATGTAAGAATTCAATGCCATATTCTGGGATTTGAACGGCGCTACCTTATAGCCGTCCTGTTTAAACACCCGGCATAGGCCGGCTGTCACAAATGTTTTTCCTGAATTTGACATGGTTCCCTGCACCATAATTGCTTTTGCCATAGTCATTCTCCCTTCCTGTTATCCAGCGCCTGTCGCAGTTCCCGCAGCACGATTACATTTTCTTCATGGGTCTTTACGGCAATCCGCCAGTAATCTTCTCCCAAGTTGACATAGTTACTGCAATTTCTGATCATAATTCCCCGGGATTCCAGCCGTTTATCAAGATCTGTCACGGCCGGCGTCCGGAAAAACAGATAATTTGCCCGGCCGTCATAAAGGGTAAGCGGCATCCCGGACAACTCCTTTTTCATATAAATAAGCTCTTTTTCCACGGCATCAATCACCGTCTCCTTATATTCCGGATGAGAGAGCGCCGCCACCCCCGCGCACTGGGCGATATGGCTGACAGACCACGCCTGTCCGGCGCAGTTTATCCGGTTGATAACTTCCCTGTCCTCACAGAGCAGATAGCCCAAACGTACGCCCGGAATGGCATAGAGCTTCGTAAAAGATTTCAGTATCATCAGATTCGGATGCTCTTTCAGGTAAGGCTTTACGGTGTACTGCCCCTCCTCCCGGCAAATTTCCAGAAAACACTCGTCCATCAGAACCCGGCAGTGCATTACCTTCGCCCGTTCCAAAACAGCCAGCACATGCCGGCGCGGCGTCAGAAGCCCTGTGGGATTGTTGGGATTACAGAGGATAACCAGATCTGTGTCTTCCGTAATCCGCTCCGCTATATCTTCTCGGATGTGAAAGTTCTCATTCATGTTCTCGTAAACTATCTGTGCTCCCGCCGCCGTCATGGCCTCCTCATACTCCACAAAGGTCGGTACCGGCAGCAATACCTTCTTCGGTTTCAGGCCGAAAGCCAGCCGGTATAATAGATCCGCCCCGCCATTTCCGCAGGTCACGCAGTCTGGCTCCACACCGTCTTGCCGTCCGATGGCCTCCCGCAACTCAGTGCAGTCCGGATCCGGATAGTTGATAGTTCCCTCGATGGCGTCCACCATGGCCTTTTTAATGTGAGCCGGAATTCCCAGAGGACTGATGTTGGCAGAATAGTCCAGAATCTGGTTTTCACTGATGCCAAGCTCCTTTGCCTTCTTATATATATTTCCGCCGTGAGTGCTGTTTTTCATGATTTTATCCTCGTCTTGTTTCAAATGTATTGATAAATGTTTTATATCAATTGTACTGCTAAATATTTTACATCAATGTCTGTCACATACTATCCTTTTATCTCGTCTGGCCGCATCACACAATGGTCAGCGGATTACCCAGCCAGAATACCAGGACGTAGGTCAGCAGACAGCACATCGCCAACGTCAAAAACGCGCTGACATAGAGCAGGCAGTTGGTCCGCCGGATATCCTCATATTCCACCGGCCGGATGTCGTCCCCGATGGTCGGTTTTTCCACCGGTCTGCCAAAATAATTGTGAGTGCCTCCCAGTTGGATGTTGAGGGCGCCTGCCGCCACCGCCTCCGTCTGAGCGCTGTTGGGACTCAGATGGGCGAACCGGTCTCTCCGGAAAATGCGCACGGCTCCTTTCACGTCAAACCGCAATATTGCCGAAGCGAGAATCATCATCACCGCCGCCAGTCGCGCCGGAATAAAATTACAGATATCATCCAGCTTTGCCGAGGCGTGACCAAGGTTAATGAGTTCCTCATTGCGGTAAGCCACCATGGAATCCAAGGTGTTGACCGCCTTGTAGGCAAATCCCAGGGGCGCGCCGCCGATGGCGATAAAAAACAGGGGCGCGACGACTCCGTCCGCCGTATTTTCCGCAATGGTTTCCACGTCCGCCTTCGCCACTTCGCTTTCATTAAGCTCCTGGGTATCCCGGCCCACCAGATAAGAGATTTCTTTTCTGGCTCCTGCCAAATCCCCCTCTTTCAGACGGGCGTATACCTTCATGGACTCTCTTTTCAAACTCTTCGTGGCAAGAATCTGATAGATGAAGAAGGTTTCCAACACAAAGCGCAGCGCCGGATGAATTAAATCCGCCACATACAGGATACCCGATATGACAAAAAATGTACCAAGTACGATAACCACCATCAGCACATATCCGGCCATAAGCTCCCCGTCTCTTTTCCGGGGAATTCCCTGTTTGACAACTTCCTCGTAAGAACAGCCATAGAGCAGCCGCTGCAATCCTTCTTTTATTTTTGTGATACACCATCCGATTATTTGTACCGGATGAATCAGACCATGGGGGTCGCCCACAATCAAATCTATAATGAATCCCAGTATCATCGAAATGATCAAACTCATGTCTTATCCTCGCAGTTTCTTTTTATATCATCCGATGTGGCCGGCTGGCCAGCACCGGCATTTCTTTTTTCCTCCTCAGCGTGCATTCTCCATATGCTCCACTGCCAATCGTACAAACCTCCGAGCCACGCTCCGGCAGTTATGGAAGTACAGATGGGGGTATCCCGCCAGTACATTTCCATTCACATACATACCGGTCCAGCTTCTTCCGATGGATTTCTCCATGCGGCAGACATCCCCCTTTTCGGCTGCTTTGGAATAATGAAATTCGTGAACCCGTATCTGTGTTCCCTTATCAAAAAACGGAGTATCTCGCAACGCTTCCATGGTCACATAGCCAAATTCCATGGACAGACGGGGAGTCATCTGCACATCGGTGGGAATCAGTCCCAGCATCGGCATGGCGCTGCCATCTGTCTCCACAAGACGATCGCAGGTGTACATGAATCCGCCGCACTCAGCCAGCACCGGCATCCCTTCTGCCGCCGCCCGGCGTATGTCGTCTTTCATGGACTGATTCTCCGACAATTCTTTCCGGTAGGTCTCCGGATAGCCGCCGCCCAGATAAATACCGCCGACATGTTCAGGCAGGTGTCGGTCGTTCACCGGACTGAAATACACGAGCTCCGCTCCCTCCTGCCGGAGAATATCTAGATTCTCCTGATAATAAAAACAGAAGGCTTTATCCCAGGCCACGGCGATACAAACCGACGCCGGTTGCGCTGTCGGCATGACCGTTTCGCCATCGGCCAATCCAGGCTCTGACAGCTCCGCCGAGCGAGTATCCGGCCGCAAGGGATTCTTTCCCGGAAAAACTTCCGGCAGTTCCGCCGCCTTTTCCCCCAGGCGCAGCAGCAAATCCAAATCAATGCATTCTTCTGCCAGGGCTCCCAGGCGGGCTATTACTTCATCCAGGTTCCGTATCTCCGCAGCAGTCATCAGTCCCAGATGGCGGCTGCCGATATGGACGCTGTCATCGTTGGGAAAATATCCCACCACTTTGACAGGCAGTGTCCGCTCGATTTCCGGTTTTATCATTTGATAAATGCCTTTGGAGCATCGGTTCAAAATCACGCCGCAGACGGGATTCTCCCGGTAAGAAAGCATTCCCTGAATCAGCGGAATCATGGTATGAGACATACCCTTTGTGTTGAGAATCAGAATGGTCGGTGTTTCCGTGGCCGCCGACACCGTATAACTGCTCTTTTCGCAACTCACACCGATGCCGTCATAATAGCCCATGACTCCTTCCACCACAGAAAATTCCGCTTCCCGGCTGTCCTTATCCATCAGTTCCCGCAGTTCCTCTTCCGTGGAAAAGAACGGATCCAGATTCCGGCAAGGACGGCCGGTAATGTGGCTGTGCAGCATGGGGTCAATATAATCTGGGCCGCATTTATAAGATTGTATCCGTATGCCCCGGTCCGTAAGCGCTTTTAGAATCCCACAGGTGATGCTGGTCTTTCCGCACCCGCTGTTTATTCCCGCCAGCAGAATCCGGGGAAGTGTTTTCTTTTTTTTCATTGTATTTCCTCTTACTCCGGCCGCCGGATGAGCACACAATCGATGCCCGCGCACCGGCAGGCTTCCACTTTGATATCCACGCCGCCGGTCTTTCCGCTGTCCTTGGATACCAGAACGGCCGCCCCAGTCTTTTCAATCAGAGCCAGGTTATCCTTCACCGTATACGGAGGCATCTCGCCAAAAACATGATCTTCCGGATAACCTGCCTTCGCACATCCTTCATAGGATGCCGGCGTGTCCAGCACCCGGATATACAACCGTTCCTTTGCGTTTTTCACACGTCCCGCGTAGATGGCCGCCGTGTTGACTCCGGTGGTCAGCAACACATTTCCTTCCACCCGATTGAGATATTCCGCCGCCTCCCCGGCGTCCGCCACAGAAATAATACGGTCGTAATCATAATGGAGATGTCTCCGCTCATAACGCTCATAGGGAATCCCCATAGTTTTTGCCGCCGTCTGCACCGTCTCCGATACAACCCGGGCGAAGGGATGGGAGGCGTCGATAATTTTCTCACAGGGATTCTCTTCCAGAAGACGAACAAAGCCCTCCTCGTTCAGCCGTCCCGTGTGAACATCAACGGGATAATCCGCGAGCATCTGCGCGCCCAGCTCTGTGGCCACTGACGCCAGTATTTTTTTATTTTCTTTTAATTGCCGTTCAATCACTTCTCTCGCTTCCATGGTTCCGGCAATGACGATTACATCATATTTCATAAATTCTGTTTCCAAACTGAATGATTATGGCGATGCTGTAATTCCGATTACTTCACCGCCGCATTTCTACATTTCTGATTTAATGATCATGGTCGTAAAATATCCGTATTCGCTGTCCGGCAGCAACGGACCCACATATTCTCCTTCCATGCCCACGTTGCTTATGATGATTGCGTGGTCTTCTTTTCCTTTGACTTTCAGAATATCGTAAACTTCTTTCACATGACTTCCCACTTTCATGATTACCAGATTGTCAAACACTTCCATGGCTTTTTCCACCTGGTCAATGCCTTTTAAGGACGGAATCACGCCAAATCCCTCGTTGCCTTCCACGATGGAAATGTTTGCTTTGCTGGCTCCCGCGCAGAAGGACGGAATGCCGGAAATCATTTCCACCTCATAACCGGCTTTGACGAGCCGTTTATGTACATAAGAATAGGTACTGTAAATACCCACATCGCCCAGCACCGGCATGGCCACGGACTGCCCCTCATTGAGATATCCCATGATGGTCTCCGCCGCCGCCTGCCGACAGACTTCCCTTTTTTCTTTATCTTTATTCATAGTAAAAAGAACTCGACGCACTTTCTCCTCCGGCACCTTTGCGGCGCCTCTGGCGATATTTAACGCCACGCTTTCTTCTCCTTCTTTTTTTACCGGAACTGCCACAATGTCACATTCCTCTATGAGCCGTTTGGCTTTCAGGGTCATGAGCTCCGGGTCGCCCGGGCCCACACCGATACCGTATAATTTCCCTTTCATCAGACCATGTCCTTTCTTTGTTTCATGACTGTTTCCTGTCGGTCGGATAACCGTCAGTACCTCTGTCCACCTGTAATTGTATCAACTGCATCAAACCGGCTCCGTCGCTTTCAGATGCTCCACAAAAAGCTGTGCAATGCCGTCGATTTCACCCATACCTTTTAAGAATATCTCTGTCTCAAAACCTTCCGCCTGAAGCAGAGAATCCCAAGAATCCGCCTCAGCGCCGGCAAGATCATTTCTCGCATGGTCGCCCGCCACGATCATCAGCGGCATGAGATACACTTTCCGGATTCCCCGGATTTTCATACGGCGGATGACATAGTCAAGCCCCGGGAACCCTTCCACGGTTCCCACATAGGTATTCTCGTAGCCCAAGTCCCTAAGCATATTTTCAAACTGACAGTAGGCACTGTTGGCATAATGCTCCGTGCCATGCCCCATGAACACAAAAGCTTCATCCTCTTTCAGGGGACGGGACAGCTCCTGCATCATAATCTGGCAGACTTTTCTGTAATCATCCTCCTCGGTGAGCAGAGGCTTTCCCGCCCGGATGACCGGAATCCTGTCCTTATATGGCAGCAGCATTCCCATCATTTTCTCGTATTCCATCCCGTTAATGATGTGAGTCGGTTGACAGAGTACTTCTTCATAACCCTGCGCCGCCAGCTTCTCCATCACTTCCTGCGGATTATCAATAACAATGTTTTTCGTCTTTTTCAGTTTTCGGATGATCATGCCGGAGGTGAAGGCACGATAAAAGTCGTATCTCGGAAATGCCTCCCGACAGGTTTCTTCAATATTCACAATGGCCGGCATGGCCTCATCAAAACTTGTTCCAAAGCTGACGATCATCAATGCTTTTTTACTCATGTATTTTTTGTCCTTCCTGAACCATGTATGGTCGCTGTAAATATCATCACCGGATTATTGGTGTCCATGATATGGTAGCTGCCGATCTTTCTGCCCCGGCCCACCGTCGCCTGGATCACATCATAATCCGCATCATAGTTTTCTAAAATCTCTCCGGCTTCGGCAATGGTCTCCAGCGTCACCGCCGACACCGTCACCCGAATCTCCCGGTCAAAGGCGGCGATGTTTTTCATGATCTCGCCCAGCTTTCCGCCGCTGCCGCCGATAAATACCTTGTCCGGCGCCGGAAGGTCCGCCGTGCGCTCCGCCGCGTCTCCCTGGTAGATAAACAGGTTATCAAGCTCAAATTTATCCCGGTTCATTTCTATTAAATGTACCGCCGTCTCATCCCGCTCTACGCTGTGCACCTGGCCAAAAGGCGCCTGTCTGGCACATTCCACGGACACCGAGCCGGTGCCGGCGCCGATATCCCAGATGACGTCGTCGGGATGGATTTTCATTTTGTGCAAGATCAATACCCGGATCTCTTCTTTCGTCATGGGCGTCCTTCCCCGCTCAAAGTCCTCGTCGGACAAACAGCACGAGCGTGTCACCGGACGGGGATTGGGGTTTTTAATCATGGCCACGCAGAGGGACGGAAATTTCTTCTCCACCATCTCTGCCGGACTGCCGGACTCCAGGATCTGATCTTCATAAGAAAGATTGGCTCCCGCGAACACCTCCACATCATCCAGATGATAGTCCAGCATGATCTGAGACAGCCAAGCCGGCCCCTGTTCCTTGCTGCACAGGAAGAATACTTTCGGATTCTCCGTCACACAGAGGGCCAGGGATCCCGGTGTGCGGCTTCTCCCGTGGACACTCACCAACCGGGCGTCTTCCATGGACTCTCCGAAGGCCGCTCCCAGCATCTGCATGGAGCCGATGCCCGGAATCACTTCCATCTCCCAGCCCGCGCTGATCTCCTGATTCAGAATGGTTTTGTAGAGACTGTACATCAGAGGATCGCCGCTGACGATGAGCGCCACTTCCTTCTCTTCCCGGAGCAGGCCGTCGATCATCTCCAGAGTATCTTTTATTTTCCCCATGGGCAGAAACTCTGTCTCCACGGCGCCGCAGACTTCCCGGAGCATGGGAAGAATTCTTTTGGCGGCAATGACCGTATGGGCCCGCCGCATCCGATTCCGGGCCGCCGGCATAAAATATTCGGCGCTCCCCGGGCCGATTCCTATAATTGTCAAACGGGTCATGCTACTCCTCCTGTTTCAAAACTTTCCTTAAAATATCCGGCACGTTGCTGCTCTCAGCCAACACCCGGTTGTCTCCGTCCAGAAAAATTATTCCCACCCGAGCCATACCGTGGGCGGTCTTCTCGCAGTAGAAGGTCGCTTTCTGCGCCATATCTTTCCAGATATACACAAGACCTTCTTCCTCCACAATCTTCATGGCTGCCTTGGTGGTCAGACAGGAATAAATTCTCTCTATGACTTCCCGAGGCGCTCCGTGGAGAGCCGCGTGGGTGCAGATGGTCTCCAGCCTTCCATCGGCCACATGGCTGTGGGTATTCATGGTTCCGGACGCCACCTTCACCAGTTTTCCCACAAAGCCGCCGATCAGAATATCGGTAAAACCTCGCTCCACCGCTTCCTCTATCATAAATCCTATGTAGTTGCTGACCTGCAGCACGCACTGAAACTCTCCGTAACTGGCCTTCAGCGCATTTTCCCCCGTGGCGCCCAGCACAAACAGAATGGAACGGTGTCCCTGTCTGGCGTACATGTCAAGCTCCACCAGCAGAGAGTCCTTCATGGCCTCCTCGCTCATGGGCCGGACGATGCCTGTGGTGCCCAGCACCGACAGGCCGCCCAGCACTCCCAGCCTCGGGTTGAAGGTACGTTTCGCCAGCTCTTCCCCTCCTGGAATGGATACCGTTACCACGGCGCCCCGGTTTCCGATAATCTTTCGCAGCGCTTTCTCAGCCATCTGTCGGGGCACCGGATTGATGGCCGGCTCTCCCACCGGCAGCTTCAATCCTTCCTGGGTGACGGTCCCGATGCCGTTGCCGCCCACAAAGGTAATCCCGCCGTCGTCCGGCAGAATCTCCACCCTGGTGATCACCTCGCTGCCGTTGGTCACATCGGGATCGTCCCCGGCATCCTTGACAATGCCGCAGACTCCTTTTTCCTTTGGCAGTACATCCAGATACAATGTCTTTCCAATGGGCGTCTCCACCTCGATGACCTCCGGACACTTCCCGGTCATAAGCCACAGCGCCGCAGCCGCCGCGCCGCCAGTCATGCAGGAGCCGGTGGAGACCCCTTCTCTTAATTTTTTCATAATTCCTATGCTGTCTGCCGGGCTGTCCCCGGCACTTATCTTTTCACAATTCTTCCTATAACTGATACAACATAGCGTTACAGATGGTGGCCGCGATGTTGCTGCCGCCCTTTCTGCCCTTCGGCACGATAAACGGCACGTCGGCCTTACGTCCGATTTCCATGATCAGTTCTTTCGATTCCACCACGTTGACAAAGCCCACCGGAGCGCCGATGATGAGCGCCGGTTTAATTCTGCCCTCCTCTATCATCTCATAGAGACGAATGAGCGCAGTCGGCGCATTACCCACGGCAAAAATCACTTCTCCCGGCAGAGCCGCGCCTCTCTCCATGCAGATGGCCGCTCTGGTACATCCCTTTTCTTTGGCCTCAGCCGCCACATCCTCATCGGACATGAAGCAATGGGCCTCTCCGCCGAAAGACGCCAACTTACTTTTGTTGATGCCGGACCATGCCATTCTGGTATCCGTCACAATGTGAGCTCCTCTTCTCAGCGCTTCCACACCCAGCTTCGCCGCATTTTCTGAAAAGCAGAGATTATCGGCATAATCAAAATCCGC
Source organism: uncultured Eubacterium sp. (assembly GCA_964445535.1). Classification (GTDB taxonomy): domain Bacteria; phylum Bacillota; class Clostridia; order Lachnospirales; family Lachnospiraceae; genus Anaerobutyricum. Next base: position 7,722 of record CAYULX010000007.1, on the reverse strand, counting down.
GGAAGTATGGATGCACCGCTTTACGATAGAAAATTCCGGCTCCGGCCAAGTTCTGCCGCCCAGCTCGCTGGTGATGATCTCCATGCTGCGTTTCTCAATATCTTCCGGTTTTACGATCGTAATCTTATCCAGCATTTTTCCGTTCCCTTTCTACTATTTTATCCATGACGCCTTTATCTGTGGCAACGCGGCTTCCTCACGTTCCCGACATCATCATTTATCATTCAAATCTTCATAAGTTCCAAAGTTGGTCTGCTCAAAGCTTGGCAGCTCCCAGTAGGCCTTAAAGGCGTAGTCCGCGATGGTGAAACCCATGACCGCGCCGGTTCCCTCGCCGAGACACATGTTGGCGAGGATGTACGGCTCTTTACCCAGGGCGTCCAGCATCATCCGGCCCGCCGGCTCGTTGGAGCAGTGAGACGGGAAAATGTATGGGGCACACTGAGGTGCGATTCGCACCGCGAGAAGCGCCGCCACGGAGGAAATAAAGCCGTCCACGAAGGCCGGAACCCGGCATGCCGCCGCTCCGATAAAACAGCCCACCAGGCCGGCGATATCTAAGCCTCCTACCTTGGAGAGCACATCAAGAGGATCTTCGGCATTGACCTGATTGATAGCGATGCTTTCTTTGATAACCTCAATCTTATGCTCCAGGTCTTTGCTGGTAAGCCCGGCTCCCTTGCCAGTCACCTTTTCCACCGGCTGATTTAAAAGAACGGAGCACACCGCGCTACTGGTGGTAGTGTTGCCGATTCCCATCTCTCCGGTGGCAAAAAGGTTATACCCTTCGGTTGTCAGTTCCTCTACCATATGGATTCCTACCTCAATGGCGCGGATGGCTTCCTCCCGGCTCATGGCCGGGCCTTTTAACATATTATCGGTACCGTATTTAATCTTACAGTTCCGTACCCCCGGATTATCACAGTCCGTGGCAATGCCGATATCCACCGGAATCACGTCGGCGCCACTCATGGCAGACATGATACAGATGGTGGCATTATGCTTCGTCATATTTTCCGTAACAGTCTTTGTGACCTCCTGTCCAGTCTGGGTGACGCCTTCCGCCACCACGCCGTTATCGGCCGCCATGACGATGACCGCCTTTTTGTTCAGGTGCGGATTCTTATCCCCGTAAATCCCGGCGAACTGCGTCACCATCTCTTCCAGCCGTCCCAGGCTGTAAAGAGGCTTTCCCAACGTATTCCACCGGGCGTGGGTATACGCCATGGCCTCCTTGTCCAGAGGCTGTATTTTCTTAATTGCTTCCTCCAGCGTCAAATTTCTCATCCCTTCCCAAATTTCCTGTATTTTTATCCATATACAGAGTAAAGACAGCACTTCTGCTCCCGGCACCGGCGTGGTCTTGTCCACATTCCGGGGCCCCCGGCCGCACGTCTGTCCACATTTCACCAGCACTGTCCACAGATTTACCAGACTCCGTAAAGTCCCACCGGAAATCCGGCGAATCTGGTGATGATCAGCGTCAGTATCAGCAGAAAGATCTCCGCCAACTCACTGCCGGCCCCCATGACGTCTCCGGTGATTCCGCCGATCTTGCCGGTGATATAAACCCGGAACAAATAAGCCAGCAGAAAAAGCACCGCATACATCACGATTCCCCACCAGGAGAACGCCACAGTCATGGCGATGAGTCCGAGAATCACCGTGCCGATGACCGTACCCAGGCTGACCGTACCCACGTAGATGCCTATGCCGGTCTTTCTCGGATAAACAGCTTTGTAGACGATGGCGCCCTGCACCATCTTGCCTGCCACCGGCATCATGAGGATCATCAGCCATTTCATGTCACAGCAGGCCAGTCCCACCACTTTCAACATGATATCAAAGCACATGGCGATGCCGCCGTTGGTACCGATGCGACTGTCCTTCATGATCTCCAGCATCCGCTCTTTCGTCCTGGCCGAATAGATACCGTCCGCCGTGTCCGAAAGGCCGTCCAGATGAAAGGCCCCCGTCACGAAGAAGTTGGCCAGCAGCACGAAAATAATGCCGTATATCTCCGGCAGAATCAGGCACACCAGCAGGTACACCACCATATCGATGAACCCGATGATCAGCCCCACCACCGGATAGTAAAGGAAGCCTTTATGCATATCTTCATCTTTGACCTCGCCCAGATTCACATTGACCGGAATCCGGGTCATGAATCCCAGGGTCAGCAAAAATCGTTT
>CAYULX010000007.1:0-5430 GCA_964445535.1 uncultured Eubacterium sp. | reverse complement strand
TTTTGCCGCGGCTTTTTCTTCCCTGACATCCTCAATAATCGTATCCACGATGCCCTGGGCCGTGTAAACCGCCGCCGTCTTATCCACATGCAGTCCTTGTTTTTCCGCCGTCTTCGTAGTCACCGGGCCGATGCTGATATATTTCACCGGCACATTTTCCAAGCTGCCCGCCATGGACACAAATGCCCGCACGGCGCTGGAACTGGCAAATGTAATGTAGTCCACCGTTCCCACAAGCCGCGACAGCTCATCGGCCTTGCGCTGGTCCACCACTGTGTGGTAGAGAGACACGCAGGTATGATCGATGCCTGCCGCCGCCAGAGCATCCGGCAACACCGCATTGGCTTCCTCCGCCCGCAGCAAAAGCACTTTGTCCGCCGGTTTCATATGCGGCACCATGGCCGCCGCCATATCTTTGGAAGAATACGCCGTCGGAATCAGATCACTGTAAATGCCGTGGCCTTCCAGAGCTTTTTTCGTTCCATCTCCGATCACCGCAAAATGTACATCCTTAAAATCACGGATGTCTTTCCGCATGGCTTTCAATTTATCAAAGAAACACTCCACGCCGTTGGCGCTGGTCAGTACAATCCATGTATAACTGTCAATGTCCGCCATGGCCCGGTCAAACTCCGGCGTGTCCATGGTTTCCGTCCGAATGAGACTAAAAGAAATGGCCTCGGCACCCTCTTCCTTCAACAGTGGAGACAGGCGGTCCACCATGGAGCGGCTTCCCGTCACCAGCACCCGTTTTCCGGACAGAGGTTTGCCGCCGTACCACTGCAGCTCACCGGCCAGACGGACCACATCGCCTACCACGGTAATGGCCGGGGTCTTTATGCCTTCCCGCTCCACCATCTCCACAATGGTATCCAGGGTTCCCACCGCCATCTTCTGTCTCGCGGTGGTTCCCTCCTGCAAAACGCCCGCCGGCGTCTTCGAGTCCTTACCGTTTTCTACGAGATTCTTTACGATGTTCGGCAGATTTTTAAGCCCCATAAGGAAGATAAGCGTTCCCTCTTCCTTGGCCAGCGTGCCGTAGTCCAGTACTGTGGCTCCGTTTTTGTGACTGCCCTCATGGCCGGTGATCACATGGAAAGACGAAGCATAATCCCGGTGAGTCACCGGAATCCCGCAGTAAGCCGGAACGGAATAGGAGGAAGATACGCCAGGCACCACCACAAATTCCACGCCCGCGGCGCGCAGTTCCTGTCCTTCCTCGCCACCTCGCCCGAAAATGTATGGGTCGCCGCCCTTTAAACGGACAACATTTTTTCCTTCTTTTGCCAGGTCAATCAAAAGCTGGTTGGTCTCATACTGTTTCTTAAAATGATGAGAAGAACGCTTGCCGGCAAAAATCAGCTCCGCATCATCTCTCACCTCATTTAACAGAGAGCTGGACGCCAGGCTGTCATAGACAACCACGTCGGCTTCCCGAAGCGCTTTTAGGCCCTTTCTGGTCATCAGATCCTCGTCCCCCGGGCCGGCTCCCACCAGATATACTATTCCTTTATTCACTTCTTTTGCGATATCCTTTCCCAGCCGTGCGGCCAAAGCCTCCATATCTTGTGCGGCCGACACGTTTTCCTGCCGCACTCCGGCGACAGCTTCTTCTCCGGCGCCTTTCTCCGTCATGCGCTTGGGCATTGCGTCATCGGCCGGCAGTTCCGCCGCCGTCTCCAAATGAGCCCGGCGCATGTGGACGCCGTCTTTTACAAACATGGCATCCATGACAAATCGTCCATCTTCTTTGCGGCAGTAGGCCGCCGCCGGCGCGTTACAGCTCCCGCCGATGGTCTTTAAAAACTCCCGTTCCGCCGCCAGCAGACAAGCTGCCTCCGCGTCATGAATGGCCGCCAGCATGTCCGCCATACCGGCATCATCCATCCGGCTCTCCACCGCCAAGATACCCTGACCCGCCGCCGGCAGAAATCTCTCCGGCTCCAGATATTCATAGAAGAATCCTTCTTCCTTCTCATAGCCCAGACGCTCGATGCCGGCCGCTGCCAGAATAATGCCGTCGTACTGGCCCTCTTTTAACTTCCGCAGTCTGGTCTGTACATTTCCCCGGAGCATCCGAACCTGTACCTCCGGATTGATCTCCTTAATCTGCAGCTCCCGCCGCAGGGAACTGGTTCCCACCACACTGCCCGGCGCCAGCTCAGAAAGCTTCTTTCCGTCCAGGGTGACGAAGGTATCTCTGGCGTCCGCTCTGGCAAGCACCGCGCCGATTCCCAGTCCCTTTGGAAATGCCATAGGCATGTCTTTGGCACTGTGCACGGCGATGTCGATGGCTCCGGATAAAAGTTCCTCTTCCAATTCCACCGTAAACACACCCTTGCCTCCGAAGGAAGTCAGAGAGCGGTCAAGCATCTGATCCCCCTTGGTATCAATCTTGATAATCTCTATCTCCACATCCGGAAAGGCAGAGAGCAGCGCGTCCCTGACCATCTCTGTCTGGACCAGCGCCAGCAGACTCTTTCTCGTTCCGATTCTAATGTTCTTCTTCATAAATGCCTCCGATTAGTCAATATTGGCAAATCCATATTTGTCCTCGTATCCCCGCGGGGTAATCATCTTGCCGTCTCTTACATAGGTGTTGGAATTGCCGATAATGACAATGCTGAACATATCAACAGACGCATCTTTTAACTCTCCCAGGGTGGTGATAAAGGAAGATTCTTCCTCCCGTCCCGCATGGCGAACCACGCCCACCGGCGTATCGGCATCCCGGTACTTCATCAAAATATCCGCCGCCTTCTCCACATAATCCACCCGCTTCTTGCTCTTTGGATTGTAGAGACAGACGATGAAATCTCCCTGTCCGGCGCAGTCCACCCGCTTCATAATCAGGTTGAACGGCGTCATCAGATCGCTCAGGCTGATCACCGCGAAATCATGCATCAGCGGAGCGCCCAGCACGGAAGCCGCCGCGCTGGCTGCCGTCACGCCCGGCACCGTCTCGATCTCCACATCGGCGTTCTTCTCATTGGCAATCTCCAGCAGAATACCCGCCATACCGTAAATACCGCTGTCGCCGGAGCTGACCATGGCAACAGTCTGTCCCTCATTGGCCAGGTCAATGGCCATCCGACACCGATCCATTTCCTTGGTCATCGGCGTCGCCACATATTCCTTGTCCGGAAAAAACTTCTTCAACATCTCCACATAGGTGGTATATCCCGTAATAATATCTGCATTTTTTATCACATCAATGGCTCTCACCGTCATATGCTCATAACCGCCCGGGCCAAAGCCCACCGCGTATAATTTACCCATTGTTTTCCTCCATTTATCTTCCGCCAGGCGCACTGCCGGCGTTATTTTTTCAGGCAGAAACCGCCTTGCACCCGGCCGCTGCAAAAACTTTCACGATATGCACAGCCGTATCAATCATTGACGCGCCTTTTTTTCATCGCCTTCCGCCATCAGTGATTCAGGCACCGGAAAAACATTTCCAGATCTTCCGGATCGTTGTTTTCCCGGACCCAGTAAAAAAGGTGATCAAAGGCTTTTTCCACGCCTTTATGCTCAGTGACCTTCATGAAATTATCCCGCACCTTCGCCATGATCGGCAGAGATTTCTGAAAAACCATCCACTGCTCAAACTGCAGCTCATACTCCTCCAGAATACTGGTGGCCGCCTGAGCCTCCCGCAGCTTTTTTTGGTTATTCTCCTTGGCAATGCGAGTGAAATCGTCAATATTATAGTAGACCACTCCATTGATGGTTGTCGCCTTGGACTCAATGTCCATGGGTACCGCCAAATCCACAAAAACTCTCGGCTTCTCTGTCCGGATATTCTTTTTAATCTTGCTGGCAGTGAGCGTGTAATGAGGACTTGCGGTGGCACTGATGACCACGTCCATGGCGTCTATGTAATCGTAGCGATCCTCATACTCGATAGTCAAAAAATTATTCTGTCCATGTTTGGTGCTGATGACCTTATTGCTCCGAGTGGTCACATACACTTCCGCTTCATCTAAAGAAAGAAGGTTCATTAGCACGATGCCGCCGATTTTTCCGGTAGCTCCGATGATCATCACCTTTTTATCATGAAGACTTCCCAGAGCTTCCTCCGCTACCTTGATGGCGAGGGTCGCCGTGGACACGGAAGTCCTTGACAGATCCGTATCGGTCTTTACCTTCTTGGCGCTGGTCACCGCCATGCGAAAGAACGTGTTCAGATATACGCCCGTGGTTCCGGCGGCTCTCGCCTGCTTGTGAGCGGCCTTCACCTGCCCGAGAATCTGATCCTCGCCGATTACCATGGAATCCAGACCCGCCGCTACCTGAAACAAATACTGAATCGCCTTTTTCCCATGGAAAAACAGCAGATACTTTCCGATATCCTCTTCTTCCTCCGCGCCTGCACACTGCAAAAGCACGTCCTCCATAAGATTGTACACTACGCCCTCGCTGCTGGATTCCGAGTAAACGTACATTTCCGTCCGGTTGCAGGTGGACAGCACCACGCACTCGGAAACTTCCAAGTACTCGGTCATCTTCCGCATCATATCCGTCTGCTGTTCTTCCGTGAACGCGAACATTTCTCTTATGCGTAAAGGCGCGATCTTATGACTGATACTGATTATCTGAATACCCATTTTTATTCCTTTGCTTTCCTGAACTCATGTGTAAATGTTTTATCGTACAGTTTGGACAGCTCATACTCGTCTCCCAGGAAATCTCCCACAACGGTGAGAGCTGTCTTTGTAATCCCCGCTTCTTTTACCTTTTCCGCGATGTTGGTCAGGTTACCGATGACAATCTTCTGATCTTCCCAGGACGCTTTGTAGACAACTGCCACCGGTGTATCTTCCCGGTACTCTTCTCGAAGAGTCTCTGCCAGTTGGTCAATCATGCCGACACTCAGGAAAATAATCATCGTGGAATTATGTTTCGCCAGATCCCTGAGCTTCTCCTTCGGTGGCATCGGCGTTCTGCCTTCCATTCTGGTGAGAATGACCGTCTGGGAAACACCCGGAAGGGTATATTCTTTTTTGAGGGCTGCCGCTGTGGCAAGAAATGAGCTGACTCCCGGGATCACTTCATAATCTATACCCAGACGGCTAAGCTCATCCATCTGTTCCCGGTGGGCGCCAAAAATCGCTGGGTCTCCGGTGTGGACTCTGGCCACATCCAGCCCCCTGGCGTCGGCATCCTTCATCACGTCGATAACTTCTTCCAGAGTCATAGTGGCGCTGTTATAAATCTTTGCGCCCTCCTTGGCTCCCGCCAGCACTTCCTTATTGACCAGGGAACCCGCGTAAATAATTACGTCCGCCTGGTCGATGAGTTTCTTTCCTTTTATCGTCAGTAATTCCGGATCCCCAGGACCGGCTCCTATGAAATGTACCATTATTTATATTCTCCTTTTCTACGGGTGTTTTCTTAAATTATGCGGTCCGCTTCTCCGACTCGTCCGCT
>CAYULX010000006.1:0-55311 GCA_964445535.1 uncultured Eubacterium sp. | reverse complement strand
TGGGAAAATTCGTCACAACAGATTTCAGGAAGCGATTGACATTCTATAAATCAGTGTTTCCATAAGTATATTTTACCAAAGATTTCCCTTTTAATAATGATGCCGGTTCATTAGGAAATTTCTCTGCAATCCATTATGATAATACTGATCTGCAAGGATATCCGATATCCTTTCTTTATGTAATTTCTTTATAATAATTTTATTTTTTAATAAAACTATTATGTCTCATATTATTTTCATATCTTTGTTTAAAAAAATTAATTTGTACAGAGACGAATATTCAGGAATTGGATTTGTCCAACACAAAGATTAAAGATACTTCTGGCCTGCAATGTGACCCAGATGCCGCTGTTACTTACGCATCAAGAAAACATTCAATGTGAGACGATAAAGTGCCGGATGATCGGTCTTACCGTGCAGTCAGCCCCTGGAATGCGCAGTCACTTCTCCGCTGTGTAGAAAAATAATCTGCTGTTTACGTCTCCCTCAATTCGCCGTTCAACATTTAGACGGTATTTAGCGATATTTCCAATCTCTCATTTACCGATAAAAAGGGCCCCAAAAATCTCATAATCACAAGGATATACCGTGTTTACGAGGCTTTTGGGGCCCGTTACTACTTTAATGAAATATGATTAGAAAACTTCGCTTACATGCCCATCTGTGCTGCAACTTCTTCTGCAAAGTTCTCCTGTTTCTTCTCGATTCCTTCGCCTGTTTCCATGCGGACAAATCCTTTGATGACAACTTTTGCACCGTTGGCTTTCGCAACTTCGTCTACATATTTGCCAACGCTCTGTTTTCCGTCTTCTGCTTTTACATATACCTGATCAAGGAGACAGATTTCCTTTAATTCTTTGTTCAAACGACCTTTTACCATGCCGCTGATAATCTTATCGTTGGCGTCCGGTTTTTCGTTTCTGGCAGCGGCCATGAGGATTTCTTCCTCTTTTGCCAGATAATCCTGATCGACTTCGGCTCTGCTTGTGTATTTTGGTTTTAAAGCGGCAACCTGCATGCAGACATTCTTTGCCATCTCTTTGATCTCATCGTTGACAACATCTGTCTCAACGTCAACGAGAACACCAATTTTTCCGCCCATATGGGTGTAGGAAGCCACAAAACCTGCATCCTCTTTTACCTTCTCATATCTGCGGATGTTCATGTTCTCACCGATGATGGCAATCTGGCCGGCCAGCGCCTCTTTTACAGTCTTTGTATCATCAAACTTCCATGTCTCAGCCAGAAAAGCGTCCATATCTGCAGCGTCTGTATCCATTGCCTGCTCTGCAACCTGTCCAACATAAGCCTGGAACTTTTCGTTCTTTGCAACGAAGTCTGTCTCTGCGTTTACTTCAACTGCAACTGCTTTTTGGCCGTCCTCGGAAACAAGAACCTTAACGATTCCCTCGGCAGCAATTCTGCCGGCCTTCTTCTCAGCGGTAGCCAGACCTTTTTCTCTTAAAAACTCGATTGCTTTATCAAAATCACCGTCGGTAGCTGTAAGAGCTTTCTTACAGTCCATCATTCCGGCACCTGTCATTTCACGCAACTCTTTTACCTGTTTTGCTGTAATAGCCATTTTCATTCCTCCAAATTATCAAATCATTTCATTTTATGCCGCGTTTTCCTGTGGATTAGAGACGATTAAGCATGTCGTTCATGGTATATACGCCGTCGCAAAAATCTCGGGTACATATCGCACAAAAATGCCCCGGCCTGCGGGATGCAGGCTGAGGCGTATGGAACTGCGTTGAGAATTAAGCTTCTTCCTCTGCACCTTCCTCTTCTTCTTCTGCAACTTCTGCATCCTGTCCCTGATTACCTTCGATAACGGCGTCAGCCATTTTGGAAACAATTAATTTTACTGCACGGATTGCATCGTCATTTCCAGGGATAACGTAATCTAACTCTTCAGGGTCACAGTTTGTATCACAGATACCAACTAAAGGAATACCCAGAGTATGTGCTTCCTGAATGCAGATTCTTTCTTTTCTCGGATCCACAACAAAAATCATATCAGGAACGTCCTGCATCTCTTTGATACCGCCCAGGTTCTTTTCAAGCTTCTCCTGCTCTCTCTTGAGCTGAATAACTTCCTTCTTAGGAAGCACTTCAAAAGTTCCGTCCTCCGCCATTTCTTCAATCTTCTTTAAGCGGGCAACACGGCTCTGGATGGTCTTAAAATTCGTGAGCATACCGCCTAACCATCTCTGGTTAACGTAGAACATTCCACATCTCTCAGACTCGTTCTTGATAGAATCCTGCGCCTGTTTCTTTGTACCAACGAAAAGAATCTTGCCTCCGTTTGCCACACAGTCTCTGATTGCATTGTAAGCTTCGTCTACCTTACCAACGGACTTCTGTAAGTCGATGATGTAGATGCCGTTACGCTCTGTGTAAATGTACGGAGCCATTTTAGGGTTCCATCTTCTTGTCTGATGTCCAAAATGAACACCGGCTTCGAGTAACTGTTTCATTGAAATTACACTCATGTCAATTCTCCTTTTTTGTTTGTCTTCCGTTACCTTCATATTCCTCAGCCACCCGACAGGGCACACCGACCGACAGAATCCGATAACGTGTGTTTTATCCGGTCACATAAAATGACCTGACTGCTACTTTTCACCGAAGTAGTATAGCATATAAAAAATTCCTTGGCAAGAAGTTCCGTTCAAATTATTGCAGAAAATTTGCGGCAGCACAACCATACATCTGAAAAATCAAAAAACCATGTCATGGCCGAACTGCCGCAAAAATTTATCGTCACATTTTTACAGAGAATAATAGTAACTTTGGATCTTCCGGGCCATTTTTCGCCTTCTGTCCGCCAGAATCCCCGGAACGCTGGCAGCGTCCGCCTCAAAAACGGATTCCGGAATATCATTGGCTTCCAGCGACGCTCGGATCTCTTCCCGGGAAAACTGTGCTTCCAGGACTTCCTTATATTCAGATGGCGACTTTCTTTTGACCATAGTTTTTACATCTCTTGTAATATAAGTAAGGTTTGCCACCTGCCCGTAGGTTTCTCTCGTCTTAAATCCACATTTCTCCAGATAAGCTTTCGGGAGAATCTGATACGCCTCCGCCTTCGCCCCATAGAGGGCGCCGACTTTTTCTTTGCTGTAAAGGGAAGGTGCGCCGTCGGCTGTCTGCGCTGCCAGGTAGGCAAGATACGGAGCCGTCCGCGCTGTGGTGGACGTAAACTTCTGCGGAAGAACCGAAGCAAAAAATTCATCGTCCAGGCGAAGTTCTTCTATCTGGCGCAGATAGCTTTCCATGCCGGCTTCTTTGATCTCTTTATAGTCTCTCATGACCACGGTATCCGGTGAACTCTGGTAGTGTCCGGTAATGAGGCTCATGGTCATCCATCTTCCGATGAAGCTGTCTTTTTTATCAGAAGGGATTCCTTCCATATCCATAAGAAGATACATGGCGTAGCAGTAATTTAAAACCGCCTGGGAATAGAGCAGACGCTCACAGGTATATCCCGCTCTGCGGAGCGCCCGTAGAAATCCCCGGAAGTTCTTCTCGCTGACGAAAGCCCGGACACCTTTGCCCAGTGTCTCAAAGGCTTCCTCCGATACTTTTTTGGACACCTCTGTTTTTGCGGAAGTCTTGCCGGACAGCAGGTTCACCAGATCACTGATCTTACTCTTTCCAAATCCGGCGATGAGCACAACTTTTAACACATCAGCATAGGAAGGAACATAGAGAAATTCCTCCTCTTCCGCCAGCCAGCTCAGCAGTCTGCCGTACTCTGTCTCCATGAATTCCTTCTCGTTCTGATTGAGGATTCCCATGAACGACGGTTCTTTTATCAGATGGCAGAAATAATCAATACAGTTGCGAATGAGATCTCCGTCATACTGTTCATTGACCGAAATCTTGGACATGGCAAAATCTTCCTGGTTGAGCGGTTTGCCCTGCAGGTTAATCCGGATGAAAATCTCGGACACCACATCGATATCAAGAAGAAAGGACAGTTCAATCACACCGACCTGATGCTTGACAATGCCCTTTAACCGGTCAATGGCCGCCTCCAGCGGGGATGCGTCCACTTCCGGATTCTTTTCTTTATATTCTTTTTCAAACTTACGGAAGGAAAAATCCCTTCGGAATAAAACAGAAATATCGGGAATCCATCCCGGCTTATCCTCATAGGAAGCGTCGCTGACAGCAAACTTTTCCTCTCCCGTCTGCGCCAGCGGATAAAATGCAATCTTAATCCGGTGGGACCTGTACTGGGAATCCAGAACTTCCCGTCCCAAAAGGGCCGCCATCAATGCCGTCACCCTCTGCTGTCCGTCTATGAGAATCTTCTTCGTTCCACCTTTTCCAAATCCGCGGATTCTGACCTGGGAATTCTGCCATACAATCAGATATCCGATGGGATATCCTTCATAGAGAGAATCAATCAAGTCCCTGACCTCCTGCCCTTTCCAGACAAAAGGTCTCTGTATTTCCGGAATGGCAATCTGGGAATTCTCCACATATCCTAAAATTGTATTGACTGAATACTGGGTTATTTTATAATTATCCGCCATGGTGTTACTCCTTTATCCTATCGTAGCCTTTTTATTAATGTTTCATTTTCTTCAATTCGTCAAATACAACATCGTTGAGAACCTTGATATAAGTTCCCTTCATACCGGAGGAACGGGATTCAATCACCCCGGCGCTCTCAAACTTCCTAAGGGCATTCACAATAACGGATCTCGTGATACCTACTCTGTCAGCGATCTTGCTGGCAACAAGGATTCCTTCCTCTCCGTCCAGTTCGTCAAAAATATGCTGAATCGCCTCCAGTTCCGAGAAGGACAAAGTGGAAATCGCGGATTTAACAATGGAAACCTTTCTGGTCTCCTCCGCATTTTCTTCATTGACGGAACGCATCATTTCCAGGCCGACTACCGTGGTCCCGTACTCAACCAGAATGATATCATCAATCTCGTAATGCTTTTCCTTCCGGTACATAAAAACAGTTCCCAGTCTCTCACCGGCAATATCAATCGGGGTGATAATTGCCTGATACTCTGAAATATCTGAAAATTCAAATCCCAGTGTTTCCAGATTGACATTTTCTTTTGTTGATAAAACTCCAAGAAGCCGTTCATTTAGCAGCGGGTCAATGTACTCTCCCACTTCATTATTAATCAGCTCATTGATGGTCTCGATATCAGCCCGATCCTTAATTCCCAGAACCTTTCCTTTCTTACTGATGACCAGCACATTGGAGACGAGAATCTCACTGAGAACTTCACAGATATCATTAAATACTACTTTGTGAGAATTATTATTATGCAGCAGTTTGTTAATTTTTCTCGTTTTATCAAGCAATTGGACACTCATAGAAACCTCCATATTATTTACTGATAATTCTTCATTAAAAATTATTTTAACACATCTACCGCACAATCACAACGATATTATCTAAAAATTTAGCAATCCATCGAGCAACTTACAACAGATAAAATGCGGAAAGAAAGAAATCATCCCGCAAATCCGTATATTTTTCAATTATTTCTTCTTTCACAATATTTAAAAGAAATTAATACAATTCTTCACAAATTTTGCAGCTCTGGCCCGCTTTACAAAAAGAGTCTGGCCCGGATATCCGCAAGCCGCCATAAATCGCCAGAATGAAAAAACCGTCTGCACGGATGATCTCTCAATTTATGCAAACGGTTTCTATTCTGATTATGTCATATCTTTGTTATTGTTCCTCGTCTTTTTTATCAGTCACATAACCGCACTCTGTATTGGTGCAGACGAGCTTCTTGCCTTTTTCCACCATCAGTCCGCCGCATTCCTTACAAGGAATCTTCGACGGCTTCTGCCAGCTCATGAAATCACACTCAGGATTATCAATGCAGCCGTAATACTTTCTGCCTTTTTTGGTCTTCTTTAGTACGATATCCTTGCCGCATTTCGGGCAGGCAACGCCAATCTTCTCATAATACGGTTTTGTATTTTTACATTCCGGAAATCCCGGGCAAGCGAGGAACTTACCGTGCGGCCCGTATTTAATCACCATATTCCGGCCACATTCCTCGCAGACCTCATCGCTGACTTCGTCGGCAATCTTTACCTCCGCCAATTCTTTCTCCGCGTCTTCCACCGCCTCATTCAAATCCGGATAAAAGTTCTCAACGATAGTCTTCCATTTGACCTTCCCTTCTTCCACACCGTCAAGAAGGGATTCCATGTTGGCGGTAAAATTCACATCCACAATGGAAGGGAATCCTTTTACCGTCAAGCCATTGACCGCCTCTCCCAACTCGGTCATGTAAAGGTTTTTATTCTCCTTCACTATATATCTTCTCGCAAGAAGCGTAGTAATTGTCGGTGAATAAGTGCTCGGACGTCCAATTCCCAGCTCTTCCAGCGTCTTTACAAGACTGGCCTCTGTGAAATGTCCCGGCGGCTGCGTGAAGTGCTGCTGTGGTTTTAACTCTTTGAGGCTCAAAACAGAATCCTCGCTGATCTTTTTCAAAGCGGCATCCAGCGTCGCTTTCTCATCGTCATAATGATACACTGTCATAAAACCGTCAAACTTCAGTCTCGCACCGGAAACGCTAAACCGGTAATCTCCGGCCCCGATTTTGATGGAAACCGTCTCATAAACCGCTTCTGCCATGCGGCTGGCAATAAATCTGGTCCAGATCAGATTATACAGCCGGTACAAATCTCTGGATAATTCTTCCTTTAAATCTGCCGGAGAAAGGCTGCTGTCCGTCGGACGAATGGCCTCATGGGCGTCCTGTATCTTGCCGGAGCCCGCTTTTCTTGCTGCGCCGTTTCCCACAAATTCTTCTCCGTACTGTGTTCTGATGTATTCCCGGCAGGCGGCGTCGGCCTCCTCAGAGATTCTTGTGGAATCTGTACGGAGATAAGTAATCAGACCGATGGTTCCCCTGCCTTTTAAGGAGACCCCTTCATACAGCTCCTGGGCCAAACGCATGGTCTTTTGTGTGGACATATTGAGCTTTTTGGACGCTTCCTGCTGAAGGGTACTGGTCGTAAACGGCAACGGCGGTTTTTTCCTTCTCTCTCCGCGTTTTATGCTTAACACTTCATAGGAAGCGCCTTCCAGCTCTTTCATGATCTGTTCCACATCTTCCTTGCTATGAAGCTCCATCTTACCTTCTTTATTGCCTGTAAAATGTGCCTCCAGAGGCTTTTTGCACCCTTCCGCCAGTAAGTCGGCGTCCAGACTCCAGTATTCCTCCGGAATAAAATCGTTGATCTCTTTTTCCCTGTCTGCGATGATACGAAGCGCCACCGACTGCACCCGTCCGGCGCTCAGTCCCCTCTTAATCTTAGACCAGAGAATCGGGCTGATCTTATATCCCACGATCCGGTCCAGCACACGTCTGGCCTGCTGTGCATCCACGAGATTCATATCGATATCCCGAGAATTTTTGATGGAACGCTTCACTGCGTCTTTTGTAATCTCATTAAAAGTAATTCTGCTGCATTTCTTATCTTTCAGATTCAATGCATTATACAGATGCCAGGAGATAGCTTCGCCTTCCCGGTCCGGGTCAGTGGCCAGATACACCTGATCCGCCTTCTTCACTTCCTTGCGAAGCTGCGCGAGGATCTCTCCCTTCCCCCGTATTGTTATATATTTCGGTTCATAATCATTATCAAAATCAATTCCCATAGAACTTTTCGGCAGGTCCCGGACATGGCCGTTTGAGGCAATGACCTTATAATTCTTTCCCAAAAACTTCTGAATTGTTTTTGCCTTTGCAGGTGATTCTACGATCACTAATTTGGTTGCCATTTCCAACATACACTCCCAACTTAATATATATAGATATATGGCATAAAACTTCCCAGTTTTGTATAACAGGACAATTTCGGCCTATATTATTCTTATAAAAAGCCTTGTCCCGTAAAACAATTATCAATAATACACCATTTCCCAAGGGTTCGCAAGAAAAAAATTTTTAAAATTTTCTGAGATAGGTGTTTTGCGCCGATTGAAAAATCTGCTGAGAAATCTCCATTTCCAATAAAATATACTGCAATTTTACAAAATTATACCCGCTTTTCTCTAAAAGTTCATTGAAACTCGTAGGATTTTTCTCATCCAATAACTCATAAATCTTTTGACATTCCGGATTTTTAAATACCGGCTCCTGCCTTCTTCGTAAAGCGTTTACCTGTTGTACCTTTTCTTTTTGCTTAAATTTTTCATATTTTTGAAATAATATCTCCATTATATCTTCTGGACGCTGTACCAGCACCGCCCCCTCGGCGATCAACCGGTTGCAGCCGATACTGAAAGGATCGGAAACTCTCCCCGGCAGAGCGAATACCTCTTTTCCCTGCTCTAAAGCCTGGTCAATGGTAATAAGTGAACCGCTTTTTTCTCCTGCTTCCAGCACAAACACCCCGTCAGACATTCCGCTTATCAGACGGTTTCTCACAGGAAAAAGACCCGGACTGTTGGGAATCCCTATATTATATTCTGACAGCACTCCTCCTCTCTCGTACATCTGCATATAGAGAGAAAAATTCTCTCGGGGATACATCGTATCGATTCCCCCGCCGAGTATCCCCAATGTGTAGCCGTCCGCCCGCAGCGCTCCTCTGTGACTGGCCGCGTCGATTCCCGCCGCCAGCCCGCTGACAATCTGGATTCCCTGCCGTGCCAGCACTTTTGCAAACTCCTGCGCGGTATGTATCCCATAAGGCGTTGCTGTCCTCGAGCCGACCATCCCGAGAACCGGCGCTGTTTCCGACGGAAATCTTCCTTTTATATATAGTCCATAGGGCGGATCAAAAAGCTGCCGCAGCTTTGACGGATAATCTGAAGATTCCCAATGAACAAACCTTGCTCCGGATTGCCGCAATCTCTGCATCGACTGTTTTACCTTATGTGTATTGCGGGTCTCCTTCAAATATACACACTGCTTCTGAGTGAGAAGATCTTCATACTCTTTTTCTTTTGCGCCATATATAACCCTGGGATGTCCGAAACGCTCCAATAACTTTCTTCTTGTCACGCTCCCCACCCCGGGAATGTTTACAAACCAATACCAGAAAAATGTATTCCTCTCTTCTGCCTCCATCCACTCTCCTTCTTGAACCCTTCTGACCATAAAAGGATTCTCTTTTC
This sequence comes from uncultured Eubacterium sp., assembly GCA_964445535.1. Taxonomy (GTDB): domain Bacteria; phylum Bacillota; class Clostridia; order Lachnospirales; family Lachnospiraceae; genus Anaerobutyricum. Next base: position 46,178 of record CAYULX010000006.1, on the reverse strand, counting down.
ACGATTCCGTCCGGTCAGTGACTGCTTCCTTAATCCAGAGACTCCGTCACAATTCTGCCCTGTCAGTGTACAGACTGCTTCCTTCCTTAATTCAGAATCTCCGTCATCATTCCATCTCCCGCCGTCCTCCGGAATAAAAGCGCCTCCCGCAGATGTTCTTCCCGAATCTGTGCGGAACCATCCATATCTGCGATGGTTCTTCCCACTTTCAGAATCCGGTTATAGGAACGTCCGGTCAGCCGCAGACGATCGAATACTTCCTTTAAAAGACTCTGGCAGTCTTTGTCCAGAACGCAATACTTTTCCACCTCTTTCGGCGTCATGCGCCCATTAAAAGGCGTATTCTTTTCGGGAAAACGTGCCTTTTGTATCTCCCATACCTGCTGAACCCTCTCCTTTACCACATCCGAAGATTCCTTACTGCCTTTTTCCGTCATAACCGCGTAAGACATCTTATCGCAGCGCACAAAGAGATCCAGCCGGTCCAGTATGGGACCGCTCAGGCGGTTTTGATAACGCATGATCTGTCCGGGAGTGCAATGGCAGTATCGGCGGTCAGGATAATATCCACAGGGACAGGGGTTCGCAGCCGCAATAAAAATAAAGTCCGCCGGAAAAGTGATGCCCTTTCCGTTTCTGATCTGAGTAATCCGTTGTTCCTCCAGCACCGTCCGAAACATCTCGATGAGTTCTCTTTTAAATTCCCGAAACTCATCCAGGAACAAGATTCCGTGGTGAGCCAGCGTCACCTCTCCCGGTCTTGGATTATTTCCCCCGCCAAACATTCCCGCAGCAGTCACGGAAGGAGAAGGCGCACGGAGGGGTCTTTGCTCCACCAGCGAAAAACTCTCCCGCAGCAGTCCCTTCACACTGTATATCAAAGTAATGTCAATCTGTTCTTCCTCCGTCAAATCCGGCATGATCCCAGGCATACAGGCCGCCAGCATGGACTTGCCCGAACCCGGCGGTCCATCCAGGAATAAATTATGACGTCCCGCAGCGGCAATCTTCAACGCCCGTTTTGCCATAAGCTGCCCCTTTACCTCCGATAAATCCGGATATCCACGGCTGTTATCCTTCCTTTCTCCAATATACCGCTGCTTATCCAAAATATGCGCCTTCACCGTGGGAATCCCACTTTGCCCGTATCTGTCTTTGTTTATCCACCGCCGCCCTGTCAGATAGTCCGAAACTTCTTTGAGATTGACAAAACCAAGGACATTCATCTCAGACAGAAGAGAGGCCTCTGCCACGTTAAAAATCGGAACCACACAGGTGCGGTATCCGGCTTCCAACGCGGCCTTCACCAGAGCCAGAACTCCCGTCAGCGGAGCGAGCATCCCGTCCAAGGACAACTCCCCAAAAAATACCATATTTTGAACAGATGTCTGCGGCACCACTCCCATGGCAGTCAAAATCCCCACAGCAATGGCCAGATCATAATATGTCCCGCTCTTTCTCACATCGGCCGGAGCCAGGTTCACGGAAACTCTCCTGGGAGGAAGATGGTATCCCGTATTTTTCAAGGCGGTGCGTACCCTCTCCTTCGCTTCCTTCACTTCGGAAGAAAGATGTCCGGTCATACTAAATATCGGCAGACCGTCACTGATATCTGCCTGAATAGTAATTAATTCTCCCTGGATTCCCCGCACCATGCCGCTCATAACTTCTGCCACCATAACTCTCACCCTCCTGCTTTTCCCAGATTTTAACATACAGAATTTACATTTTCAAGCAGAATTTACATTTTTTTACAATTTTCTGTATGAAAAGAGACCGCAGCAGAAAGTGTCCGCTGTGCACAATATCCCGTTCTTCCAGTCAAACTTTTGGTATCCTGTACAGCTTATATGCCCTGCAGCAGTCTCTATATCTTTTGTCGATAAAATTTTCAGGAAAAAGTATCTCCTGGTTACTGTCCTTTCTTTTCCTGTGTCTCGTTATTGGAATCCAGTATTTTTTTCAATTCATTCATAAATGTGTTGACGTCCTTGAACTCTCTGTAAACGGAGGCAAAACGCACATAAGCCACCTGTTCCAGATATTTGAGCCGTTCCATGACAATTTCACCGATTACTTTACTCTCAATCTCTTTATATTCCAGATTAAAGATATCATTTTCAATTTTATTGACAGTCTCCTCTATCTTTTCTATGGGAATCGGACGTTTATGACAGGCCCGAAGTACTCCCGCCATGATCTTCCTTCTGTCATAAGGCTCCCTGGATCTGTCTTTTTTGATCACCGTCAGCGGAATAATTTCCACCTTCTCATATGTAGTAAATCTTTTCCCGCACTCATCACATTGTCTTCTTCTGCGAATGGATGAATTATCATCTGTCGGCCTGGAATCAATCACGCGGGTGTTATCCATGCTGCAAAATGGACACTTCATAGATGTTCCTCCTGATATTACAATTTATCTTCTGCGTTATGCGACATGGATGTGCTTCGCATTCGCAAAGAATCTCCCGTCTCCAAAAGGGACCGCCGGCGAATCATTCGCGGCAGTCCCCCCATATCCTGTCTCAATACACAATTTAATCAGCTTAATTTCTCTCTGAGAACCAGATTAATTCTGCCCATCTTGTCGATTTCCAGAACTTTTACTCTTACCTTGTCTCCAATGTTTACCACATCTTCCACCTTATTCACCCGATTGCGGGACAGCTTGGAAATGTGAATCAATCCGTCTTTATTCGGCGCAATCTGTACAAAGGCACCGAAATTCATAATTCTCACAACTTCTCCCTCATACATGGCTCCCACTTCCACCGGTTCCACAATCAGACGGATGACGTCCATAGCTTTCTCGATCATATCCTGATCCACACCGCAAATGTCCACTCTGCCGTCATCATTGATGTCAATCTTTACACCGGTCTCATCAATAATCGAATTGATGGTCTTACCCTGCTTTCCGATAATCTCACTGATCTTTTCCGGATCCACATGCATCTGTTTAATCTTAGGCGCATATTTACCTACTTCCGGTCTCGGTTCGGAAATAACCGGCTCCATCACTTCTGTCAGAATGTACTCTCTCGCAGCCTTAGCCTTTGTGATAGCACCTTTAATGATATCCGGCGTCAGACCGTGAATCTTGATATCCATCTGAATAGCGGTAATACCGTCGTGAGTGCCTGCCACTTTAAAGTCCATATCTCCGAAGAAGTCTTCCAGCCCCTGGATATCAGTAAGAATCAGGTAATCATCATCCGTATCTCCGGTCACAAGACCTGTGGAAATACCTGCCACCGGTTTCTTTATCGGCACACCTGCCGCCATCAGAGACAGGGTGGAGGCACAAACGCTGGCCTGGGAAGTAGAGCCGTTGGACTCCAATGTCTCAGACACCGTGCGGATGGCATACGGGAACTCATCCTCACTTGGCAGTACCGACACCAGGGCGCGCTCTGCCAAAGCGCCGTGACCAATCTCCCGACGTCCCGGTCCGCGGCTCGGCTTCGTCTCGCCGACGGAATAGCTAGGGAAGTTATAGTGATGCATATATCTCTTGGATGTGATATTCAAATCAATGCCGTCCACCTTCTGTACCTCGGACAGAGGAGCCAGGGTAGTGACGGTCATAATCTGTGTCTGTCCTCTTTTAAACATACCGGAACCATGTACTCTGGGAAGAATATCAATTTCTGCGGAGAGCGGACGAATCTCGTCGATGGCTCTTCCATCCGGACGCTTATGGTCTTTTAAGATCATTTTGCGAACCGTCTTCTTCTGGAACTTATATACGGCGTCACCAATTAACGGCAGCCAGTCTTCATGTTCCTCTGCATAACGCTCCTCCAACTTTTCCTCAATCTGGCGGATATTTTCCTCGCGCACCTGTTTCACATCGGTAAATACCGCTTCTTCCATGGCTTCCGGTGTGATAAATTCCACCATGTCGTCCCACAGTTCTTCCGGTGTATCCACATGTTCATACTCATGTTTCTCTTTTCCGCACTCATCGACAATCTTCTGAATAAATGCGATGATCTCCTTGTTGACCTCATGAGCCTTGAAAATAGCCTCGATCATCTTGTCCTCCGGCACCTCGTTGGCTCCGGCCTCGATCATGATGACCTTCTCCGCCGTAGATGCCACCGTGAGAGCCAAGTCGGATACTATATTCTGGTCAGCAGTCGGATTCACGATAAACTCTCCGTCAATAAGGCCAATCTGTGTGGCCGCAATCGGACCATCGAACGGGATATCAGAAATGCAGGTAGCAATGGATGAGCCAAGCATAGCCGTCACCTCCGGAGAGCAATCCGGATCCACGGACATAACCAGGTTGTTTAATGTTACGTCATTTCTATAATCTTTCGGAAAGAGAGGACGCATCGGACGGTCAATGACACGGGATGTAAGAACCGCATGTTCCGATGCTTTTCCTTCTCTCTTATTAAATCCTCCCGGAATCTTACCCACCGAGTACATTTTCTCTTCAAATTCCACACTTAAAGGGAAGAAATCAATGCCGTCTCTCGGTTTGTCCGATGCGGTTGCGGTGGACAGCACTACCGTATCGCCATAATGCATAAATGCTGCGCCGTTGGCCTGCGCGGCAACTCTTCCAATCTCCACCGTGAGAGGTCTGCCGGCCAGCTCCATCGTAAACTGTTTTATCATCTCGATACCTCCTGAATTATGATGACAAACATAATACGGGAAGGTTAAAAAACACCGCCCGTATCCATACATCACTGGGAAGGGTCCGAAACAACTGAAAAACACACTGCCTGCTCCTGTCTTCCAATGTACTTTTCAGAAGTCCCGGTCACACACTTCCCATGGTTTGTCTGTTATTTAGTATTACTTTTGCCTAATCTTGCTTATTCTATCACACCAGTGGGAAGAATACCAGTCCTTTTTTCCTATATATTATTTTCATTTTTCTTACACCGTTCCATGTCCTATGCCCTGCGGGCGGACCTGTTCCTTCCATAATAAATAAATTTCCTTCTAAAACATTCTTTCTGTTCCTCCAACCGTTTACACCGGATTTGACAATCCGGGCATTTCATTTTATCATAAAACAAAAATCATTTGGGGGATTTCCAATGAAAGAAACACACTTATTACAAACACAAGCTTATGATTATCTCATCGACCTGATTAAAAAAGGGGAATTACAACCTGATACCATATATTCGTTAAATAAACTGGCAAAAGAATCCGGATTTTCCCGGACGCCTTTCCGTGACGCCGTACTCTGTCTGGAGCAGGAACGATACCTGGATGTGCTTCCCAGCAAAGGATTTGTTCTCCACAAAATGACGGAAGAAGACATCGTGGAGACTTACCAGATCCGCAGCGCCATTGAAATCTATTGTTTTAAACAATTATCCCGCAATCTGGAAACAGAACGAGGGCGACAATATTATGAAAAGCTTTCTTCCAAAGTGGACAGTCAGAAAGAAATCGCCAGGACCACCTCTTCCATAGAAGATTTCGGACGGAAAGATTATGAATTTCACCGCAGCCTCGTCCAATATGTCGGCAACGCGTCCATGCTGGAGATTTACCGCCGGTTTATGTACAGAATCTTCTGGCTGAATGTCACCTCTTTTTCCAGAACCGGACGTATGGAAGAAACCATCACAGAGCATGAGATCTTTCTCCAGATGATTCGCAGCCATGACATAGCCGGACTGGAAAATATGCTGGAGCATCATCTGACCACCGCCCAAAATATCAATCTTAAATTGCTGGAATCCTAAAAGAATTCATCCCGCAAACCAGAATTTTATAAAAATAAGCAAGAGAGGATAAAAAATCCCCTCCTGCTTATTTTTTTCTTTATATATTATTTCATATATACCAATTATTCTTCAATCTCTGCAATGCAGACCACCTGACTGGAATCCAGCCCTTTGATAAGAAGCGGCGCATTGAAGAATCTTGTAATCTTTGCTCCCTTCGGAATCTCAGACAAATGCATATCTTCCACTCCTGTGACAAACTTGCCGGTGTAGTAGCCAAGCATGTGTCTGTGACAATCCGGCGGCAGCTCGCCTTCCGGACATTTGGAGGAAGCAGAGCCAATGGCAAGGAAATCCATGCCGATGCCTTTCAGATTAGGAAATTCCTCCGTCATATAATCTCCCGCGCTTGGCGCGATATAAGCGCCTTCATTCTGATAAATGTTCTGATCGGTATCCCGGTATTTCTCCATGCCGGTGCGGATCAAAGCAAAAGAAACTTTTGATAAAATGTCCGCAAATGGTTCCAAATCTTCTTTATAAATGCCTTCCGCCGGTCCTTTTGGAATCTCCAAAAGAGCCACCTCCGTGTGACAGAAATATTCGATTGGCAGTTCATTGATGTTGAGTCCATCTTTCACAAAATGCCTTGGTGCGTCCATATGGGTACCGCAGTGATTTGGCACTTCTGATATGAAACTGCAAAACGGGCAGTCCTCGGAAACATCCGTACACTGTTTCACCTTAACAACGGGCTCTCCCGGCCATGCGTAGCCCTCCGGATCCAATGGATGTGATAAAAACATAAACATAACAAAACCTCCTTCTTCTTGTATATAAATTATTTTATACATAAATTATTGTTACTGCAATATTTCCTGTACTATTTTCCCATCAAAATCTCCGCCGCTTCTTTTAGCGTGCTGTCCTCTCCTACATTTCCCGGAAAGATGACATAAGGCGTCAGTGGAAACTTACTCTCATCTCCGGTCTGCCAAACCGGGATTCCCGGCTTAATCTGTCCCAGTACATTTGCCCGCTGCACTGCCAGCGCCTTTGTACCCACATCAGAGGAAGTGATACCTCCCTTGGCGATCACAAAGCTTGGAACGATGGACAGACGGCCCACCAGCGACTGCACCGCATCGGAAATGCGCACTGCCAGTCGGAGATCGTCTTCTTTATCTCCGGTATCCGCCGTGATCAGGGTTCTCGTCGTATAGACACAGACTGTTGTTCCAGAAGAAATGCATTCCTCTTCCAGCGCCAGACAGCGTTCCACTTCTTTGGCAAACGCCGCCTCATCCTTCACTAAACTGACATTGAGCTCCACAAAGGTAATCTCCGGAATCTCTTTTAACTGCTCCATCTGCCTGGTGGTCTTGTCTGTGTGGGAACCGATTACGATGATTCCCCCGTTATCTGTCTCCTTCACCACCATCTGCTCTCTCGTCAGCAGCGGCTGATCCGGTACTCCTCCCATAACTTTCACAATGGCTGCCGCAGTGCGGAACATAAATGTTTTTCCTTTTGCCATGGCGCGGAACAGAGCCACACAGAAAATCTTAATGTCCACATAATCAATGGCATTGACGATGATTTTATTAAAGTTCTCCACTGCCATCAACTGCTCCTCAATCTTATCATAATCAAGATTACGGATATCCGTAAGAGAGATGGATGTCACCGTGTCTTTTTTATAGATCCCGCCCGTTTTTTCCTCTACATATTCTTTTAAATTGGAGGATGAGTAGCCAAAAGTTTTATCCCTTGCAAACTCTGTCTCCGCTGCCGGAATCAGCGTATCGCCATATCTCACATAGTGAATATCGTCAATCGTATACCGTCCGCCTTCCTTGAAAAACGGACAGAGAATCTCTCCGTCTATCTTTTTGCCGGTATTTTTCTCATACTCTTCTTTCAGAATCACCGTCTCCAGAGGATAATGTCCCCGCAGCGTGGAATCACTCCGGCTGATAAAAATGTATTCCAATCCCGTCTCTCTGGAAACCTCATCCACCACGGAAACAATCTCCCTGTGAGCGGTCTTCGTCTGAGCCGCCGTGAAACCTCTCGAATTGGTCAGTATGTAAAACAACTTATTCTTCTCAGCAAAACCTTTGCGAATGCTGTCCTTCGACCAGTTAGTGTAAACAGAAATATCATGAACGGTCTGTACGCCTGTCGGATCATCATCCAACACCACGATTTTTTTATGATTCTTCTCAATTTCTTTGGTCAGCAGTTCATCCACTGCCGCCTCATCGACCGGAGGGTACGATGACAAAATATCTGTCTTTACTGCCATATCAGTCCTCCACCTTCTTCACCTGCACATCCGCCAGCGCTTCAAAGTACTGAACGATACCTGCATGATCGTCGTTCATATGTCCATGCACCTTCAACGTCTGCAAAATCTCATAAAGCTGGGCGGAATATGGAATAGGAACATCGAGGGCATGGGCGGTATTGACCACATTTTTAATATCTTTGTGATTTATGGAAATCTTTCCTCCCGGCACAAAGTTCCGCTCCACCATCATCGGTACCTTCGCATCGAGCACAGCGCTGCCTGCCAGACCGCCGCGAATGGCTTCATATACTTTTACAGGGTCCGCTCCTGCCTTCGTGGCCAGCACAAAAGCCTCAGACACGATGGCAATGGTATTGTTGACGATAATCTGGTTGGCCAGCTTCGTCACTGAACCGCTGCCGCTGTCTCCAATCAACACAGCGGAAGATCCCATAATCTCAAAATACGGCGTCAGCGCATCAAAATCTTCCTGTCTGCCTCCTGCCATAAATGCCAGCGTTCCACCAATTGCTCCCGGTTCTCCGCCAGATACCGGCGCATCCACAAATCCGACGCCCTGAGCCATCAACCGATCAAAACATTCCTTAGACTCCACCGGCGTCACGGAACTCATATCACAGACAATCTTTCCTTCAGTCAGAGTGGAACCCACTCCATTCTCGTCAAATAATACCGATTTGGAAATATCACCATTGGGAAGAATCAGGAAAACAATCTCACACTGTTCGCCAATCTGAGCATAGCTTCCCGCTTCCGCTCCTTCTGCGATAACTTCTTTCACCGCCTCTTCGTTCAGGTCGCTGACTAAAAGCTCCACTCCTGCCTTCAGCAGATTCTTTGCCATGGGCTTACCCATAATTCCAAGCCCAATGAAACCAATCTTACTCATGGTCGTCACTCCTCCTTTTATATAACTTACGGCGCCGCAAACAGCTCTCGCCGTTATCTGTTTTATTTCCATGATTATAATTCCCGGTATACGCCCTGTTTTTAGCAATATTACTAAATGAACACGGATTTTATCTGTTCCGTCTATGCATTTATTATATGATATACCGGTATATCAGTCAAGAAAAAAATGCCTCCCATAACCAGATTCCCGGTCACGGGGGCATTTCCCTCGATTACAGAGCTTTCTTTAATTCTTTATTAAATAATGTCACAATACTGTCATCTAATATCTCAGACTCGGCATTTACTTGAAATGCAGCGATCTATTTGAAATATTTTACGCCGCTTTCAAAGAGACGCATGTTCTGTTTTACATAGATGTTCTTGGCCACATTTTCTCCCATACGTTCGGAATGTCCCATCTTACCTAAAATACGACCGTCCGGACTGATGATCCCTTCAATAGCGTAATAAGAGCCATTCGGATTACAATGGATATCCATGGTAGGCGTGCCTTTTAAATTCACATACTGCGTTGCCACCTGTCCGTTCTTGAAGAGCTTCTCAATCCACTCATCGCTGGCAACGAACCTTCCCTCCCCGTGGGATACAGGAACAGCATATACTTCATCAATGACTGCGCCTTTGAGCCATGGGGACTTATTGCTTACCACCTTATTGTAAACCATGGTGGAAACGTGACGTCCGATTTCATTGATCGTCAGTGTCGGAGAATCTTCGGTCTGCGGCACAATTTCGCCATACGGGAGAAGTCCCAGTTTGATTAATGCCTGGAATCCGTTACAGATGCCTAATACAAGACCGTCTCTCTCGTTGAGAAGCTTCATCACCGCTTCTTTAATCTTTTCATTGCGGAAAACAGATGCAATGAACTTCGCGGAACCTTCCGGCTCGTCACCGGCACTGAATCCTCCCGGGAACATGATAATCTGTGCCTGGAAGATGGCTTTCTCAAAGGCATCCACTGACTCAAGAATATCGGATTCAGACTGATTTCTGAACACGATCGTCTCTACTTCCGCTCCTGCCCGGCGGAACGCTTTCTCAGAGTCATACTCACAGTTGGTTCCCGGGAAGACCGGAATAAATACCTTCGGAACCGCAACTTTATTCTGGCAGATGAAGATTTCTCTTCCGCTGTACAGTGGCTGGGACACATTTCTTGTACCCGATTTTGTCTTTGTCGGGAACACGGACTCCAGCGGAGTCTCCCATGCTTCCAACATTTCGTCAAAGGAAATCTCTTCTTCACGAACCGTAATGCACTCGTCCTCATTCACCTGACCGATATAAATGCAGTTTTCACTTCCCATATCTGCAATGTGGGAGGTCTCTAATTCCAGAAGAATGGAGCCATATCGTTTTTTATTTAGTTCTTCCACAGGAAGGTCATCTACAATCTTTACACCGTAACGATTTCCGAAACTCATCTTGCTGATGGCCTCAATCAGTCCTCCGGCGCCGAGCGCATAGGCGGAGATAATCACGCCTTTTCTTGTGAGACTGTGAATCTTGTCATACAGCTTTCCCGCCTTCTCATAATCCGGGATACCAAAGGAATCGAAAGGAATCTCCACCAGGAGAAGGCTGTTGCCAGGTTTCTTAAACTCCGGTGACACAATGTGGGAAGCCTTGGTGTAATCCACCGCAAAGGATACCAGTGTCGGCGGAACATCAATATCTTCAAAGGAACCGGACATACTGTCCTTTCCTCCGATAGACGGAATGCCAAAACCTTTCTGCGCGTCATAGGCGCCCAACAGAGCCGCAAACGGTTTGCCCCAGCGATGCGGATCCTCCCCCAGCCGTTCAAAGTATTCCTGGAAGGTCAGACGAATCTTCTTATAATCGCCGCCGGCCGCCACAATTTTGGCAACAGATTCCAGAACCGCATAGACCGCGCCGTGATACGGACTCCAGCTTGACAGGTACGGGTCAAAACCGTAAGACATCATGGTTGTGAGGTCTGTCTTGCCTTCCATGACTGGAAGCTTCGCCACCATGATCTGAATCGGTGTGGTCTGTGTCTTTCCGCCATACGGCATAAGAACCGTCGCCGCTCCGATGGAACTGTCAAACATCTCCACCAGTCCCTTCTTGGAACAGATATTGAGATCAGACAGTGTGCGGAGCCAGGTTTCCTTCACATCTGTGATCGGTTCCTTTTTCTCGTAATAACATTCTTTCTCATCCGGCATCTCCACGATAACATTGGTCTCCTGATGGGCACCGTTGGTATCGAGGAAGGCTCTGGACAGGTTGACGATCTCTTTTCCTCTCCAGTGCATCACCAGTCGTTTCTCCTCTGTCACTTCCGCCACCGCAACGGCTTCCAGATTCTCCTCTGCGGCATAAGCCAGGAACTGATCCACATCCTTAGGAGAAAGAACCACGGCCATACGCTCCTGAGATTCGGAGATGGCAAGCTCTGTTCCGTCCAGACCGGCATATTTCTTCGGTACCTTATCAAGATCAATCTGCAAGCCGTCCGCCAGCTCACCGATGGCCACGGACACGCCGCCGGCGCCAAAGTCATTACATTTCTTAATCAGGCGGCTGACTTCCTCTCTCCGGAAGAGTCTCTGAATCTTTCTCTCTGTCGGTGGATTACCCTTCTGTACTTCCGCTCCGCAGGTGTCAATGGAAGAGGTGGTATGTGCCTTGGAGGAACCGGTGGCTCCGCCGCAGCCGTCCCGTCCGGTTCGTCCGCCCAGCAAGACAATGATATCGCCCGGGTCAGAGGATTCACGGATGACATTCTTTCTCGGAGCTGCTCCCATGACCGCTCCGATCTCCATACGTTTTGCCACATAACCCGGATGATAAATCTCATCCACCAGACCGGTTGCCAGACCAATCTGGTTGCCGTAGGAACTGTAACCCTGGGCTGCGCCAACGGTCAGTTTTCTCTGCGGCAGCTTGCCCTCTAAGGTCTCGGACATCGGTACGGTCGGGTCCGCGCATCCCGTCACACGCATAGCCTGATATACATAGGAACGTCCGGAAAGCGGGTCACGGATGGCTCCGCCCAGACAGGTGGCAGCTCCACCGAACGGCTCAATCTCCGTCGGATGATTGTGGGTCTCATTTTTAAAACTGATAAGCCATTCTTCCGTCTTATCTTCAAACTCCACCGGAACCACGATGGAACAGGCGTTGATCTCGTCGCTCTTCTCCATGTTATCAAGGACGCCGTCTTTCCTCAACTTCTTCATACCCATCACTGCCAGATCCATCAGGCAGATGAACTTATCCTTTCTGTCCCCATAAACCTCTTCTCTGTCTTTCTTATACTCCTCAAAAGTCTTCTCAAAGAGTTCTTTGTACGGACCTTCTTCAAAGGAAATGTCCTTTAATTCCGTAGAAAATGTGGTGTGACGGCAATGGTCAGACCAGTAAGTGTCCAGCACACGGATTTCCGTCATGGTCGGATCCCGGTGCTCCTCACCGCGATAATAATTCTGAATATGAAGGAAATCCTTGAAAGTCATGGCCAGACCCAGAGGGTCATAAAGTGCTTTTAACTCTTCTTCCGGCATGTCCTTAAAGCCTTCAAATACGGAAACATCCGCCGGCTCCTCGTACTCCATGACCAGTGTTTCCGGCTTCGTCTCATCCGTCTCTCTGGAATCCACCGGATTAATACAATATTCTTTGATTCTGGCAAACTCCTCATCAGTAATCTCTCCAGACAGCACATAGGTGGTCGCTGAGCGGATAATCGGTTCTTCCTTTTCATTTAAAAGCTGCAGACACTGTACCGCAGAATCTGCCCGCTGGTCAAACTGTCCCGGCAGGTATTCCACGCTGAATACGCGGTCGTCCTCTTCTTTCGGGAACGTCTCTTCATATATATAATCTACCGGCGGCTCAGAGAATACCGTTCCTTTGGCCTTTTCATAAGTGTCCTCGGAAACATTCTCCACATCGTAGCGAATCAGCACTCTAACTCCCTGAATATTTTTCAGGAACAGATAGGACTGCAGTTCTTCTGCCAGTTCTTTTGCCTTCACCGCGTAATCCGGTTTTTTTTCTACATACAATCTTTTTACCTGATTCATATTTACCTCCAAAATATATAGAAACATCCATTTTCAAGACTCCCTCCGCACGCTTTCATCCGCGCGGAATATTCCTCAGCGGGAACTTGTTCCTCTGCTGTGATAAAATGTCTGTCCGGGCGGAAAATATATTTCCGGCAAAGCAGTCCCGGGCATTGTTTCTTTTTTTCATGATATCATTTTTTGCCGTTCTTTCAAACTGGTTTTTCTCTTTTCTTAAAAAAAGGGAAAATTGACGAAAAACGTTGAATTATACTGATTTTTTTGGATATTTTACTTATGGTTTCCCCTGATTACTGAATATTTACTATTCATTTCGCAGTTGACCTTTTTTTTTAAATTATATATGATGTACATGATATCAAGGTTACGGCACAAACATGCATGGATTAAAAACCACACATGAAAGATAACCGAACCTTTACACAACCTGTTATATTATCATTACATATATAAAGGAGAACATCATGGAAAAAATTGCAAGTTTTACGGTCAATCACCTGGACTTAATTCCGGGCGTCTATGTTTCAAGAAAAGATTATGTGGGACAGGAAGTGCTCACCACCTTTGATCTTCGTATGTGCGCGCCAAACCGTGAACCCGTCATGAATACGGCAGAACTTCACACCATCGAACACCTGGCGGCCACCTACCTGCGGAATGAACCGGAGTGGAAAGAAAAAGTCATTTATTTCGGGCCGATGGGTTGCCGTACCGGATGCTATCTCATCCTCGCCGGCGATTACGTCTCCAAAGATGTGGTCAGTCTGGTACGCGATACTTTCCGTTTTATTGCCGATTATGAAGGCGAGATTCCTGGCGCCGCTCCAAAAGATTGCGGTAATTATCTGGATCAGAATCTGCCGATGGCAAAATTTTTAGCTGAAAAATATCTGAAAGAGGCTTTAGAGAACCCGACGGAGAAAAATCTCATTTACCCGGAATAATCTGCGTGCATTTCGATAAAAACGAGCACTGTGTTCTGGACCACTATGACCAGATTGTAGAGCGGATTCAGTAATTGCACACCGCATAGAACCCATACTACAACAAGATAAAATAAAGACAGGCCGACAGAGACAAAAAGGTGTCTGCCGGTCTGTTTTTCTTTAGATTTGTAAACAAAGCCGCAAATTCTGTCTGCAATTTCACAAAGCTCTTCTTCTCGTCTATGTCCATCAGCCCAGTTCCCAAAATCGAACATGCATAAAAAGTCTCTTTTTTCAGTATATTCTGTTTACGCTGTCTGGTTCCTCCACATAAGTTTTCATCCATTCCAGCATATCTGTAAAAACGAGATTGTTGTCAGGATCGCTCTGGAGTTCGTGGCGGATGCCATCGTACAATTTCATCTCCACGCGACAGCCTTCTCCGGAAAGTTTATTATAAATCTCTTCAATGCCTTTTCCAAAGTTACCGATGGGATCCCCTTTCCCGCTGACTAAGAAAATCGGCAGTTCTTTGTCGATGGAATGATACCATTTTCTAGTGGACACCAGACCCAGCATCTTGAAAATGTTTTCATAGGCGCTTAAGGTAAACCGGAACTGGGAACGTTTATCGGAACCGTAGCGTTCCCGCACTTCCTCATCCGCGCTAAACCAGGAGAGATAGTCTTTTTCCCGGCGGAACTTTCGGTTCAGCCGGCGGTAAATCATATCTTCCAGGAAGCGGCTTCTGTGATTCAGTCCTTTGAAGCGCCGCATCACCGCAGTAAATAGAATCGCGCGGCGGCAGTATTTCTGCCGGCTGCTGGTGCCGGATAGAATCACGCCGTCCCAATGGGATTCATGAAGGCAGCAAAGTCTGGTCACCAGGGAACCCATGCCGTGTCCGTAAAGGAAAAATGGGACTCCCGGATATTCTCTTCTAATGTAAGAAGCCAGTCTCTTCACATCTTTCACAAGGCAGGACCATCCGTCTTCTTCTTCCAACTGTCCAAGATCCTCTTCTCTGGAAGATCTGCCGTGGCCGATAAAGTCACAGCCACAGACCATCACGCCGTGATCTGTGAAAAACTGGATCAACTCTTCGTTCCTCTCTATGTAATCCTTCCACCCATGGGTAATCTGCAAAATAGCCCTCAAATCGGTTTCCGGCTCAAATATATAATAATGAATTCTGTTTTTATGATTTGCGCTGCGGTAAGTGCCGCGGAATTTTGAATATGCCATTTCAATCTCCATTCACTTTCTCTACATGATCTTCTTTTTGGATTCTTCTTTTTTAGATTCTTCTTTAATATAATTTTGAAATCTTTTTATTTTTTTCGAATCCTCTCTTCACCTTTTATATGATACTCCTTATGTGTGAAAAAAAAAGGCTATTTCCCTTGCATTTTTATTAAGGGAAATAACCTTTTTATGAATATTTTCATAAATTTGTAAGAATTACAGAATTCCTTTTACCGGACATTTCTCCGCACACTTGCCGCAACCGGTACATTTGCTGTAATCAATGTGAGCGATATTGTTCTCCACGGTGATAGCTCCGTCCTCACAGGTTTTTACACAGAGCTTACACCCGATACAGCCGGCTGCGCAGACTTCTTTGACTGCCTTTCCGAAGGCTTTGGAGTTACATGCCACCTTATATTCGGCGCTGTATGGCACCAGCTCGATCAAAGATTTCGGGCAGACGGAAACACATTTGCTGCAGGCGACGCATTTCTCTTTATCTACGAGAGCAATGCCGTTTACGATGTGGATGGCGTCGAAGTCACAGACTTTCACACAGCTTCCGAAGCCAGTACAGCCATACTCACACGCTTTTGGGCCGCCGCCCGGCACACTCACTGCGGATACACAGTCTTCGTTGCCGAAATATTTATATTTGGAGGATGCCTTTTCACAGGTTCCCACACATTTAACGAAGGCCACCTTTTTCACCAGGTCTCCGGCCTCCACCCCCATAATTTCACCAATCTTTGCCGCCACGGCAGGACCTCCCACGGGACAGGCTCCTACTGCCGCTTCTCCCTGGGCGATGGCTTTTGCCAGAGCGTCGCAGCCGGCATAACCGCAGCCGCCGCAGTTACTACCCGGCAGATATTCTCTTATCGCGATTTCCTTTTCATCCACAGGTACTTTAAACTTCTCGGAGGCGATGCCAAGAAGAATGGAAATCACAAGACCTGTTCCTCCGACAGCTGCTGCCGCAAGGATAATTCCAGTTACACTCATCTTTTCTCCTTTCTTACGCACTCGCTGCGTCAATCATGGTAGATGTGAAAGTGATAACTTCCACACTTCTTCCCTCCTGTTAAATAATACCTGAAAAACCGAAAAATGCGATGGACATAAGACCCGCTGTCACAAGAACAATCGGCATACCTTTCCATGATGCAGATATTTCGTTGTACTCCATTTTCTCCCGAATACCGGCAAGAATGATGATGGAGATGGTAAAACCAAAGGAAATACCAAAACCGTAAATCGTGGATTCCAGAATGTTGTAGCCGTATATAACGGAATTTAAAGCAACGCCCAGCACTGCACAGTTTGTTGTGATAAGCGGAAGATATACGCCCAGCGCCTCATAGAGAGAAGGCACGGACTTCTTTAAGAACATTTCCACAAACTGTACCAAAGCCGCAATGACCAGAATAAACACGATGGTCTGCAGGTAATCAAGTCCCAGAGTTACAAGAATAAATTTATAAATCAGTGATGTTATAAATGCTGAAATTGTAATAACGAAGATAACGGCCACACCCATACCAAGGGCGGTATCCACCTTCTTCGACACGCCGAGGAACGGACACAGACCCAAAAACTGGCTGAGGACAACGTTATTGACAATGGCAGAGCTGATAATGATCAACAATAATGTTTCCATACTATATTTCCCTCCTATTCGTTATCCTTTTTCTGATCCACAGTCATATCAAAGAAGCTGCGGCTTCCGCAGGCGCTGTTGGCACACTGGGAACAGTCTCCGCACCCGCCTGACGTCTGAGGCTGACCAGGTCCCTTCGGTTTCCGGTTCTTAATCTTATTCTGAATGGCAACCAGGCAGGACAATACGAAGAAAGCTCCCGGGGCCAGAATAAAGATGGTAATCGGTGTATAGAAGGATTCCGATAATACAGTGAACCCAAAAACGGTTCCCGCGCCGAGCAGTTCACGGAACGCGCCAAGAATCGTTAGAGAAACGGTAAAACCAAGTCCCATACCAAGACCATCAAAGAAGGAATTGACCGGGCCGCTTTTACCGGCATACGCTTCCGCACGGCCGAGAATAATACAGTTTACAACAATCAGCGGAATAAATACACCGAGGGAGTCATTGACCGAAGGTACATAAGCCTGCAATAAAAACTGCACGATGGTGACCAGGGACGCAATGACTACAATATATCCCGGAATCCGGACCCTATCCGGAATAAAATTTCTAAGAAGAGAAATCACCAGGTTGGAAAACATCAATACGGCTGTTGTGGACAGGCCCATACCGATACCGTTGATGGCGGAAGTGGTAACCGCCAGAGTCGGACACATACCAAGGGTGAGCACAAGAGTCGGGTTTTCTTTGATGATACCGTTAATCAGTCTTTCAACAGGATTATTTTTCATCTTCAGTTCCCCCCTTCTAATGTATGGAAATAAATGATACAACTATTTACAGCCCCTGACACGGCGTCACTGGTGATGGTCGCACCGGAAATAGCGTCGATTTTGGTATCATCATTGGCGCCGGAACCGTCTTTGACCACAGTAAAGGCTTCCACATTCTTTCCGGCGAACTGGCTGGCCCACTCTTCATTCTGGGCGTTCATGCCAAGACCAGCAGTCTCATTGATGGAAAGGATGGAGTAGCCGTTGACGGTGCCGTCTGCCTGGATACCGACCGTAAGGGAAATATCCCCGCCATAACCTTCCGCGGTCGTCACATTAAAAATGTATCCCAACGTTTCGCCGGAAGCGTCTATCGCTTCCACCACTGAGGTAATCTCATCATCGTCATGATCATCGATGGGATTATCGCCGGATGCCAGCACCTGAGCGGCTTCTTCCTGGGTGAAGCCGTCCACTTCTTTGAAGTCCACGGCGTCCGGAAATACAGCGGCGTAAGCTTCCATCTGCGTTTTTTCTTCCTGGGCTGCGATAGGCTCTTTTGTAATACCGTAGACAGCGCCTAAAGCCGCGCCGGCAATGACGGTGATGGTAACCAGCTTAATACAGTCTTTTATCAATGCATTCATTTCTTCTTACCTCCTTTTCCAAATGCGGCAGGAGTGGTAAATCTTTCAATCAGCGGTACCAGCAGGTTACAGAAGATGATCGCATAGGATACGCCCTCCGCAGATCCTCCGAACAGACGGAAAATTCCGGTCAGGATACCCAGCAGAATACCGAACACAATCTTTCCCTTTGAAGTAATCGGTGATGTCACATAATCGGTTGCCATGAAGAATGCGCCAAGCATCAGTCCGCCGCCGAACAGATGACCCGCCAGATAAGTCAGATCAAATCCGTGTCCGCCAAAAATAAGAACAAAAATACCTAAGGTTACAATATAGCATACCGGAATCTTCCAGCTTATAATCTTTCTGGCAATCAGATAAATACCGCCGATGATCAGAAGCAGGGAGGAAGTCTCTCCGATGGTTCCCGGAATCACGCCCAGGAACATATCCAGAATATTTACGGATTCTCCGGACTTTAACGCTGCCAGAGGTGTGGCGGACGTTACGGCATCAAAGCTGCTGCCAAATCCATTATAGGAGAAATCTGTCATGATTCCCGCAAAAGAAATGAGCAGGAAACAGCGGGCGCCGAGAGCAGGGTTCATAAAGTTCTGCCCGAGACCGCCAAAGACTTGTTTCACCACAATTATCGCGAACACACCGCCAATAACAGGAATCCAGAACGGCACTTCCGGCGGCAGGTTCAATGCCAGCAAAAGACCGGTAACTACCGCGCTTAAATCATTAATCGTAACTTTTTTATGCATAAAATGCTGCCATATATATTCACTGAGCACACAGACCAGAATACAGATGACCGTGTTGATGATCGCCTTTACGCCAAAATTCCAGAAGCCAAAGATGGTGGCAGGGAGCAGCGCGATGATCACGTCCCTCATAATGCTCTGTGTAGAAGCCTTATCCCTTACATGAGGATTGGCTGATACGTTATATAACTGTTCGTTCATTTTTCACCTCTCCTTATGCTATTGTTTTTTTCGTCTGAGAGCCAGCGCCTCCCGGCGTCCGGTTTTCATGGACTGGGTTAATCTTCTCTTCGCCGGGCAAACATAGGAACAGCATCCGCATTCCACACATTCACATCCGTTCAATTGATCAAACAGTTCAAAATTTCCATGATCTGCCACTTCGGACAGCTTTGTCGGCAGCAGTCCCGCAGGACAGACTTCAACACAGCGTCCGCAGCAGATACAGTTTCCAGGTTCACAGGCAGCCACTTCGTCCTTTGTAAAACACAGCAGGGAAGAGAATGTCTTTGTGCACGGTACATCCAGGGTACCCATGGCCATTCCCATCATCGGGCCTCCGGAAATTACTTTCTCCGGTCGGCTCTTAAATCCTCCGGCCGCCTCCACAAGCTCTGCCGCATTGGTACCGGCTTTCACTTTGAAGTTTCCCGGATTCTTCACAGCGTCACCGGTTACAGTTACCACTCTCTCATAAAGCGGTTTGCCAAGAGTCACTGCCTCGTGAATGGCGATGGCCGTGGCCACATTATCCACAATACAGCCGGCATCTGCCGGAAGCATATCGGAATTGATGGCGCGTCCCGTCACCGCATAAATTAAAGAGCGTTCCGCACCCTGCGGGTATTTTGTTTTCAGCTCAGCTACCTCAATGCGGTCTTCTCCTTTACACAGTTCCCGCATCTTCGCGATGGCATCCGGTTTATTATCTTCTATTCCAATGACACCCTTTGCCTTAGGGAACAGAGAAAGAATCAGATTAAGACCCGATACTACCTGTTCCGGAATCTCCATCATGCATCGGTAGTCCGCCGTGATATACGGCTCACACTCCGCTCCGTTAATGATAATCGTATCAATCTTATCCGGCTCCTTAGGTGAAAGCTTCACATGCGTAGGAAAACCCGCGCCGCCTAAGCCCACGATTCCGGCGTCTTTTACTGCCTGGATAATGGTTTCCGGTGTGACGTCTTTCACCGGTGTGAACCTGGCTTCCTCGTATTTTCCGTCATTTGCCACCACGATGCAGTTTACTTTAGCACCGGAAACTGTCATACGAGGTTCAATTGCTTTTACTGTTCCGGAGACAGAGCTGTAAATATTTGCGGAAACGAATCCTCCCGCTTCGGCAATCTTCTGCCCGGCCAGCACTTGATCCCCCTTTGCCACACAAGGCACGGCAAGGGCACCGATATGCTGACTCAAAGGATAGACCAACTCACCCTGCGGCAAGTATTCAGTAATCGGTTTATCCTTACTGAGCTCCTTTCCATCGTAAGGATGAAGGCCACCTTTAAATGTAAGTAGTCCCATTTTTTTACCCTCTTTCTTTCGCTTTTTGTCGTTTCATCTACAATTGTAAAGAAATCTGTCAGATTGAAGTAAGCTAAAATTAATATATAATAAAAAAAAACGAAAATCAAGATTAGTTAATTAAATAGCAAGCACTTGATTTTCGTTAAGTAAATAGCAATTCGTATTATCTGTCAATGGGTAATCACATCAAAATTCTGATTCTCCGTTTCTCCTTCTTCGGAGACGATCTCCACCACCACCCGGTGAGGCAAACAGACAATGGATTCCCCCACATCGGAGATGGGAACGTGGTCGACACATACCTTATCGGGGCAGTCCGCCCCGGTCATATCCGCCTGTCCATTCTCAATGACGAGGGTGTTCTCTCCTCCAACGCCTTCGATGGCAATAGTCTCATCACTGCTCAGGGAATATTCCCCCAACACTGTCCCATCCACTGTCACCCGGGCAATCTGCCCGTGTTCTCTGCCGGCATACAGCCAGGCAAGCCCGGCAGCGGCAATTATTAAAAAGAAAAGAATCAGACAGACATCCTGTTTTTTGAATCCTCTAGTTGAATCCGATCCACTTCTGTGCAATCTTATACCCTCCCATTGTCAACTTATGGGACAGCTTGCCATGGGAACTGGACAGCTTACCCAACAGAGAATGTTTGAGAATCTGATACGCTTTCGGAGACCGCTCATTTAAGTATTTCCAGACATCATCCCTCATCTCCATGGACTCTTCTGTGTTCATCTTCATCAGCAAAACAGAAGTTACCATCATGATCGTCTCCAGATAATGCTGCATATACTCTTCAAGCTGCGGGCAGGAAAAATTGCCTTCATGCTTCGCATAAATATCAATCATGATTTTATTGACCCGAATCTGCTGATCAATACGGGACATCATGACTTTCTCATTGACGGACTGATCCTCCCGTCCGATGAAATAGCGGTAAAAATCCGTATCCAGATAAAACATCTTCTTTACATACGGGAGCGGCCAGTATACGAAAATATTGTCAACATAAAAAGTATGCTTCGGCAGTTCAAAACCGCAGTCCCTGAGAAGCTGCGTCCGGTAAATCACCGAATGCATCAGAATATTCTGACTTGCCCCGAAATGTCCGATATCCTCCCAGCCGAAGAAACTGTTCTCCGGTAAAATGGAGCGATACTGAATCACCTTTTTTCTCTTGGCCCCCTGTTTCTCATACACATAATTGCAGATGAGCATGTCCAGAGGCTCCTCCTCCTTCACTGCCTGACGAAGGAAAGCAAGTACCTTTTCATAAGATTCCTGGTCCACCCAGTCATCACTGTCCACCACTTTATAAAAGAAGCCGGAAGCATGGCGAATACCGGCGTTGACCGCCTCGCCATGTCCCCCGTTGGACTGATGAATCGCTCGGACAATGGACGGATACTTCTTTGCGTACTCATCGGCGATCTGGGGAGTCGCGTCTTTGGAACCATCATCTATAATAAGAATCTCCACTTCTTCCCCGCCAGTCAACAGGCTGTCTATGCAATTCCTCATATAATCTTGTGAATTGTAACTTGGGATTGCTATGGAAAGCAGTTTCATAATAATCTCCTTCTGGTCTTTTCTTTCGGTATGGACGCCAAACGGCATCATCCTCTGTCAACCGTCAAAGTCTGTTACTTGTTGTGCAGTAAAGTTTACTCTACTGTACGGTAAATGATATCGTCACGTCCCGGTCCGTTGGAAACCATGGTGATCGGATATCCAATCTGTTCTTCAATAAATTCGATATATTTCCGGCAGTTCTCCGGCAAATCCTCGTATTTTCGGATGCCGCGGATGTCGCTCTTCCAACCCGGAAATGTCTTTAAGACCGGCTTTGCCTTCTCAAGAAGCGGTGTCACCGGAAATTCTGTGGTAACTTCACCGTCAATCTCATAACCGACACACACCGGAATCTCATCCAGATATCCCAGAACATCCACCACCGTAAAGGCCACGTCGGTGGTTCCCTGCATCCGGCAGCCATACTTAGATGCCACACAGTCAAACCAACCCATTCTTCTCGGACGGCCGGTCGTAGCGCCGAACTCTCCGCCGTCGCCGCCGCGCACCCGAAGTTCCTGGGCCTCATCACCGAAAATCTCGCTGACAAAAGCTCCGGCTCCCACTGCGCTGCTGTACGCCTTGCACACTGTCACAACCTTTTCAATCGCATACGGAGGCAGTCCTGTGCCAATCGCTCCGTAGGCTGCCAGAGTGGACGAAGAGGTTACCATCGGATAGATGCCGTGATCTGGATCTTTCAGTGTTCCGAGCTGTCCTTCCAGAAGAATATTCTTCCCTTCTTTTAACGCTTTATCCAGATATAAAGATACATTGCACACATACGGGGCAATCATCTCTTTATATTCCATCAGAGTATTATATAATTCATCCGCATCAATGAGCGGTTTGTGATATAAATGTTCCAGAAGAACATTTTTCTGTGTGAGTACCCGGTCAATCTTCTCCCGGAGCGCGTCTTCCTCCATAAACAATTCATTCACCTGAAAACCAATCTTGGCATATTTGTCTGAATAAAATGGAGCAATACCGGACTTGGTGGATCCGAAGGATTTACCTCCCAGACGTTCCTCCTCATACTGGTCAAATAAAATATGATACGGCATCACAATCTGCGCCCGATCAGAAACCAGAATCTTAGGTTCCGGCACTCCTTTGGACACGATATCTTTAAGCTCATTAAACAATACCGGTATGTTCAGCGCCACACCGTTTCCGACAATGCTTGTGGTATGACCGTAAAACACACCGGACGGCAGTGTATGAAGGGCAAACTTCCCGTAATTATTTATAATTGTATGGCCGGCATTGGCACCTCCCTGGAAACGGATAATGATATCAGAATCCCGGGCGAGCATATCTGTAATCTTTCCTTTTCCCTCATCACCCCAGTTGGCGCCTACAATCGCTTTTACCATGCGTTTTTTCCTCCCAGTTATATAAAAAACATATTTTGTAATTTCGGGCAGAATCCCGCCCATTAAAAAACAACATTTTCATTATATCTCACTTTTATATAGAAGTAAAGGAACAACTTCCTTCTACGGCGGATTATCGCTGCTGTTCACACAGGATCAGTAACGGATTGTCCCTCACAGCAACCGGAACTTCTTCGCATAACGGATAATCGTACTTCCTTTTGGAAATCTCTGAAGTTCCTCCTCAGACACTCCTCCCAGCTTTATCAAAAGTACAAAATATACAAGGACAGCAAATCCCACAGAAATCAACAAACATACAAGCACCAGCAGCCTAATCGGCAGCAATGCCCCCAGCGCTCCGTTCACAACCATGTACAGTCCCTGATAGAAAAGGTAGCAAAGTACTCCCATACCCACAGCGGATATGACCGGAATAATGAAGGTCTTCCTGACCTCCTGCCGGTATCCCAGATATCTACGGACACTGATGCTGTTTAACACACACATAAATAATGCATAAAACATAGTGGCAAAAACCAGCGCCAGCAAATCCATGTTCGTAAAATACAACAGTCCTGCCAGTAAAAGTACATGAAGCAGCAGAGATACCGCCGCGTTTCTCAGCGGAACATTGACCTTGCCGATTCCCTGCAATACGCCGTTGGTCACCGTTGACAGGCAGTAAAATACGACGCTGATGCATCCGATGCGTAAAAGTCCCACCGCCAGATCAATGGTATCCCGCTGCGGGAACAACACCTGCATCACCGGATAAGCCAGCACGCACAGTCCCACAGCGCTCGGAATACTTATGAGCATAGTGAAATGCACCGACTGCTTCACCTGCGCATTACATTCTTCATATTTTTTCAGAGTATATGCCGAGGACACCGCCGGAATCATGGCCGTGGACATGGAATTGGCCAGGGCCACCGGCACATTGATCAGTGTCAAATACTTCGTGGAAAAGACTCCGTAAAGAGTCGCGGAGGTTTCGGAAAGCACCCCTTTATAGTCCATGACATCCATGAAGATCGTCTGGTCAATGGTCGCGCTGATATTGTAAACAAACGTACTCAGAATAACCGGCGTAATCATTAAAAACATGACCTTGAATATATCCCTGTAAGAACTGTCCGCTTCCATCGTATCCTGCGCACAGTGCTTCTTAAAATACAGCCGGTTCCGCCTGTAGATAAAAATCATGAAAATCAAGCCCGCTGCCACGCCGGCTACAATACCTGCCGCGCTTCCCATGGCGCCGAACACAGGGACACTGTCTTCATTGCCGCCGGCAAAGACCCGGATGAACAGCAAGGCCGCGCCGATGCTGACGATGGCGTTTAATACCTGCTCAATAATCTGTGAGACGGATGTAGGCATCATCGTGGAATGAGCCTGGAAATATCCCCGCAAAACACCGAGGAAACCTGACAGAAAGATTGCCGGCGCCAGTACTCTCAGTACCGGAATCGCCTTCTGCTGACTGTCCGGTACCAGGATGGACGCGCCAAGAAAAGTGAATAAACTGGCGGCTGCCCCTACGATCAGAACATAAATCAGAGCGCAGCGGAACACCTTGTGTGCTTCCCGGTACTGTTTTAAAGCCAGTTTCCCCGAAACCACCTTGGACACTGCCATCGGTATGCTGTAAGAAGCGATGAGGAGCACCATGGAATACAGGTTATAAGCAATTCCATAATATCCGTTTCCCTCATCTCCGATGATGCTTGTAACCGGGCTCCGGTACAGCACCCCGATGATTCTCACTATGATTCCCGCCACCATCAGCATGGACGCCTGCGCTATTACATTTTGTTCACTCGAATTATTATTTTTCACTGTATCCTTCCTCTCAGCGTTCTCTCCCTAAATCCTTCCTGCTCTTTTCCTGCGGTTCAAACTTCTTCCCATCACCTTTGTCTATTTCCTGCTCTATACGTTAATCTCCGCTTTCATGCCGAGCACCTCTTTGTTGCCCTCAAGGACCGGACGAACATATTCGTTAATATATCCTTCTGTCTGCTGTGGCGCACATCCGACAAAATTCTCCGGCTTCATAATCGCCTGAAGCTGCTCAAGGCTCATACCAAAGGCCGGGTCTGCGGCAATCCGCTCCAGAAGGTCATTATCTTTTCCTTCTTCCTTGACCACACGGCCTGCCGCCATGGAATGCTGACGAATCTTTTCATGAAGCTCCTGACGGTCTCCGCCGGCCTTCACCGCATCCATCATGATATTCTCTGTGGCCATGAACGGAAGCTCTCTCATGAGATGCGTCTCGATGACCTTAGGGTATACCACCAGTCCGTCCACCACATTTAAGTATAAATCAAGGATACCGTCGATGGCCAGGAACCCTTCCGGCACGGACAGACGTTTGTTGGCAGAATCGTCCAGTGTTCTCTCAAACCATTGGGTGGAAGCAACCAGCGCCGGATTCATCATATCGGCCATCACATAATCCGCCAGAGAAGCCATACGCTCGCTTCTCATCGGATTTCTCTTATAAGCCATGGCGGAGGAACCAATCTGATTTTTCTCAAATGGTTCTTCAATTTCTTTTAAATGCTGAAGGAGACGGATATCATTGGAAAACTTATGGGCAGACTGAGCGATTCCTCCCAGTACGTTGAGCACACGGCTGTCCACCTTTCTGGAATACGTCTGTCCGGAAACCGGGTAGCAGGTCTCAAATCCCATCTTTTCCGCAATCTTTTTATCAATCTTGCGGACGGTCTCATAATCACCGTTGAACAATTCAAGGAAACTTGCCTGGGTTCCGGTGGTTCCCTTGGAACCGAGAAGCTTCATGGTACTGATGACGTAATCTAAATCTTCCAGGTCAAGCATCAAGTCATTTAACCACAGCGTTGCCCTTTTTCCAACGGTGGTCGGCTGTGCCGGCTGAAAATGTGTGAACGCCAATGTCGGCAGATCCTTATATTTCATGGCAAAGTCCGCCAGTTCACTGATGACATTCAGAACTTTCGTACGCACCAGTTTTAATGCTTCTGTCATAATAATAATATCGGTGTTATCTCCCACATAGCAGGAAGTCGCTCCCAGGTGGATAATCCCCTTGGCATTGGGGCACTGCACACCGTAAGCGTATACATGGGACATAACATCATGGCGAACCTCTTTTTCTCTTTCTTTTGCCACCTCAAAATTAATATCATCAGCGTGAGCCTTCAGTTCCTCAATCTGCTCCTTTGTGACGCTGTCAAGCCCCAGCTCATACTCGGTCTCTGCCAAAGCGATCCAGAGCTTTCTCCATGTCTTAAACTTTTTATCCGGTGAAAAAATATACTGCATTTCCTTGCTGGCATAGCGCTCGGAAAGCGGGCTCTGATATCTGTTGTACATCGTTCTCCTCCTGTTTTCCTCTTTTTCTTTTATCTTAACAAATTTTTCTTCTCATTCTCCGTGTGACGCCGCTTTATCCCTGCTCGCCGCGGATATCGTGCTGTGGCGGTTCCAGTGGATAATTTCCACTGAAACAGGCATCACAAAACGGCAATCCCTCACAGATCTCCGGCAATCTCTCCATACGCAGATACGCCAGGGAATCCGCGCCTAAAATCTCCCGAATCTCTTCCACACTCTTTCCGTGGGCGATGAGCTGATCCTCCGTCGGGATGTCCGTTCCGAAATAACACGGATGGAGAAACGGCGGGGAGCTGATACGCACATGCACTTCTTTGGCGCCGGCATCTTTCAGCATCTGGACAATCCGCCCGCAGGTGGTTCCCCGCACGATGGAATCATCGATCATGATGATTCGTTTTCCTCTCACGTTATCTTTTAATACATTTAATTTGACCTGTACACTGCTCTCCCTCATGCTCTGCTTAGGCTTGATAAATGTTCTTCCCACATAAGAGTTCTTGATAAACGCAATTCCATAAGGAATCTTTGACTCGATGGCATAGCCCTGAGCCGCCGGGTTGCCGGATTCCGGAACACCCACCACCATGTCAGCCTCCACCGGAGAATCCTGCGCCAGAAAACGTCCGGCACGAATGCGGCTGGCGTACACGCCCACACCGTCAAAGACCGCATCCGGTCTGGAAAAATAAATATATTCAAAAATACATCTTGCCTGCTTTTCCTTGTCTTCAAAACACATGTCGCGATTGGAAAAGATTCCTTCTTTTGTGATGGTCACCAATTCCCCCGGTTCCACGTCCCGGACAAACTGAGCGCCCACGGCGTCAAGAGCACAGGTCTCCGACACCAAAAGATAGGCGTTGTCTCTCTTTCCGATACAGAGAGGCCGAAAACCAAAGGGATCTCTCGCTCCTATAAGCTTTCTCGGACTCATTACGATTAGGGAGTACGCGCCTTTCAGCTTACGCATGGCAGCCACCACCGCTTCCTCTGCGGTATCTGAGTTAATGCGCTCTTTTGCCACATGATAGGCAATGACCTCGGAATCAATGGTCGTCTGAAAAATCGCTCCCGTCTTCTCCAATTCTTCCCTGAGTTCCAGGGCATTGATCAGATTTCCATTGTGGGCCAGAGCCAGCGTCCCTTTATAATAATTGAGCACCAGTGGCTGTGCATTCTCGCGAGTGCTGGTCCCCGCTGTGGAATAGCGGACATGTCCCACGCCTATATTTCCTTTGAGTTTCTCCAGATCTTCTCCATGAAAAACCTCATTGACCAGTCCCATACCTTTATGAACCTGAATATTCTTCTTAGGGCCATTGGTATCAGAAACAGCGATACCGCAGCTTTCCTGTCCTCTGTGCTGCAAAGCAAACAGACCGTAGTACACTGTGGACGCCACATCTCCCCCGTCCAGATCATACACTCCCATGACGCCGCATTCTTCATGTAATTCTGTCTCCATCTCAAATTGCTCTCTGCTGTCAACTGCCATCGTTTTCCTCCTAATACTGCATCTTCCTTTTACAAAGTTTTTACAAATCTTTCAAATAATTCGGCGTCTGTATACTAACACAAAAAGTCATTACATACAAGAACCCTTTTCTACTGCTGTACGACATCCGCCAGCAGCGGAGAAGACAACGGAAGAATTCCCCTGCGAATCTTCACCGTAAGAATACGGGCGACTGCCTGATTGATCTGCCTTTCTGTGAGCGTTCCGTCCTGCACCGCCTCATATACAGCCTCATAGGCACTCTCAAAATCATCCGGCATCAAAATCATATCGTTTCCTGCTTCAATGGCCATGACGGCCGCCTCACCGGCGTCATAAAACTTTGTGATAATCTTCATATTCATGGCATCAGTGATAATAATATTGTCAAATTGCAGCTCCTCCCGGAGAATATCGGTCACCATTAAAGAGGAGAGAGAAGCCGGCACATCATTCTGCGTGATATTGCGAACTGCCACATGGGACATCATGACCAGATCCGCCCCGGCGGCAATTCCGGATTTAAACGGCTTAAACTCCACATCCCGCAGCCGGTCAATGCTCACATCCAGGTTGACAAAACCTTTGTGGGTGTCATCGCCGGAATCTCCCTGTCCTGGAAAATGTTTCAGAGTGGCACTGACGCCGTTTTCCTGTAATCCCGCCACTTCCTGGCTCACCATATCAGAAACCAGATCCGCGTCGCTGCCGAAGCTTCTGGAACCAATCTCCGTATTATCGGCATTGGTGGTGATATCCGCCACAGGGGCAAAATCCAAGTTAAAGCCCAACTCTGCAATCTCTCTTCCGATGGTTGCACCGACGTTATAAGCGTTGCTGGAATCCCCCGTGGCTCCGATTTCGGACATGGATGGGAACTTCGTGGTTCCCAGAGCGTCCGAATTGGCGATTCTTGACACTGATCCTCCCTCTTCATCCACAGCGATAAACATTGGAATCTGTGAATACTTCTGCATCTTTTTGATAAATCTTTTTAATTTTTTTCTGTTGTTTTTCACACTCTTTTTCGTAGTCAGATTGAAAGAAAAGAATATGACGCCTCCCGGCTGGTATTTTTCAATATTTTCTCTCATCTGATCGGTCATCTTTGTCTCTGCGTTAAAATCCAGAGAATCCGTGCTGACGATAAATAGCTGGCCGATTTTCTGTTCCAGCGTCATCTGATCCATTACCGCTGATACAAGGCCCTCCATGGTAATATCATCCAGACTCTCCGGGTCTGCCTCCGCGATGGAGGTACTGCCTTCCGACGGATTACTTTCGTTGAGCGAAGCCCTTCCACAACCAGAGAGGGTCACCAACACGCAGACAAGACAGAAACAAATGACCGTCCGAATTTTTTTATACCTTTTCATAGATTCCCATGCCTCCGTATTTATTCCTGTTCCGGCGCCATTCCCGGCTCAAAATGCCGCTTAGGCGCTGCCGGCTGCACCTGATTTCTCTCCATGGCCTCCTTGCAGAACTCCTTCTGAGCTTCCAGAAGGACCTTTCCTTTCTTATCTACTTTCTGATAACTGTTATCCGGCTGCAGACAATGGGCTTTCATGGTGTCCGCCAGTTGCAGATCCAAGATATGTCTTGCTTTTTTCTTCAGTTTCTCGTCTTCAATCGGGAAGACAATCTCCACGCGACGGTCCAGATTTCTAGGCATCCAGTCGGCGCTTCCCATGTAAAGTTCCTCATGTCCGTCGTTACAGAAGGAGAAAATTCTGGCATGTTCCAAGAAGGTTCCCACAATGGAACGAACACGGATATTCTCGCTGACGCCCGGGATACCCACTACCAGGCAACAGATGCCTCTCACGATAAGGTCAATCTGCACACCTGCCGCAGACGCCTCATAGAGAGCGAGAATAATCTTTTTATCACAAAGAGAGTTGCATTTTGCGATAATGTGCGCTTCCTTTCCTGCCTTGGCATTTTCTGTCTCTCTTTTTATAAGCTGAAGAAAACGGTTCTTCATCCAAATTGGCGCCACCAGAAGGCGATTCCATCTTGCCGGCTCCGAATAACCACTCAACATATTAAATACCGCCGTGGCGTCCTCACCATAAGCATCCCGACTGGTAAACATACCGGTATCCGTGTACTGCTTCGCTGTGGAATCGTTATAGTTTCCGGTTCCGAGATGTACATACCGGCGAATTCCGTCAGATTCTTTGCGGACCACAAGGGCAATCTTACAGTGGGTCTTTAATCCCACCAGACCATAAATAACATGACAGCCGGCTTTTTCCAGCTTCTTCGCCCAGTTGATGTTATTCTCCTCATCAAATCTTGCTTTCAGCTCCACAAGCACTGTCACCTGTTTTCCGTTTTCCGCAGCGAGAGCCAGCGCGGAGACAATCGGAGAGTGCCCGCTGACACGGTACAACGTTTGCTTGATAGCAAGTACATCTTCGTCTTCTGCAGCCTGGCGAATAAAGGCCACTACCGGGTCAAAGCTTTCATACGGATGGTGGAGAAGAACATCTCCTTTCCGAATCTGTTCAAAAATATTTTTATCCGCCCGCAGCTCCGGTGTGATCTGCGGCACATACGGTTTTTCTTTATACTCCTGGAATCCTTCCAGACCGTAACATTTCATGAGAAAAGTGAGATCCAGCGGGCCGTTTACGGCATACATATCATCGGTATGAACTTTAAACTGTTTCTTTAAGTATTTCATGAGCCGTTTGTCCATCCGCTCCTCATATTCAAATTTAATTACTTCTCCCCACTGGCGCTTCTTTAACTGTTTTTCAATCTCTTTGAGCAGGTCCTCCGCCTCATCTTCTTCGATATCCAGGTCAGCGTTACGCATAATACGGTAAGGGCTGGAACAGATAATTTCATGATTTAAAAATAAATCCGGAAGGAAATGCTCAATGAGCGTCTCCAGAAGCATAATTCTTGTCGTCCCCTCGCTGTTTTTCGGCAGAGTGATGATTCTCGGAAGAACTGACGGTACCTGTACAGTGGCTACATCGTATTCCTTTTTGGCCTTCTTTCCTTTATTTTCAATGAGAGCCGCAATATTCAGTGTCTTATTCTGAATTAGCGGGAACGGTCGGGAGGAATCAATGGCCATCGGCGTCAGTACCGGATATACATTTTTATGGAAGTATTGATCCAGGTATTCCACCTCTTCTTCTGTCAATTCATCATACTTTACAATCCACAGCCCCGCCTCTCTGCACTTCGGAACCATAGAACGGATGTAAACAGAATACTGCTTTTCAATAAATTCATGGGTCACTTTTCCCAGCGCGTCCAACTGTTCCTGAGCGGTCATCCCCGCAATATCTTTTTTATCATATTCCGCGTTTACCATATCTTTTAAGGATGCGATTCTTACCATAAAAAATTCATCCAAGTTGGAGGCAGTGATGCTCAAAAACTTCATCCGCTCAAAAAGAGGGTTCTGTTTATCTTTTGCCTCTCCCAAGATTCGTTTATTGAATTCCATCCAGCTTAATTCCCGGTTACTAAAATTACTTGGTTGATCGAATACTACTTTTTCTGCCATGACTGTCCCCTTCTCTAAAATACTCTTTTCTGCCTAAGTACTGGTTTCACACCCAGGATTTCGTTGAAATATTTCGCCGTTTTCTCAAAAAGACTGATCTCCAGTGTGATGTCCTGGTCGGATTCCACGGTGATAATCAATTCTTTTCCCTTTCTCACGATGCTGCGCTCCCGATATTTCTGTCCATGCCCCCGGTCCAGGGCATTGGCCAGCCGCAGGATGGCGGAAAGCTTCGCGATACGCAGGTATTCTTCCCGCAGAAAAGCACTCTCCAGCCGGTCGGTCTCCGGCAAAAACTCCGTATTATACCGAACAACATTGGCTATTTCCTGTCTCTCTCTGTGGGAAATACCCATGATTTCCGTGGAAATGATGAGCTGATAGCCATTTTGTCCCGGTTGATTCATATTAACATACTTGCCAATATCATGAAGGATCGCGGAAATTTCCAGAACCAGACGGTCCCGTTTAGACAATCCATGGTATTTCACCGTCCTGTCAAAAATCTCACAGGCAAGTTCGGAAACGTATTCCGCATGAACCTTATTGGAGCGGTAGCGTTTCCCGATATATTTTACTGAAGCAATGATATCCTGATAAAAGTCATGTTTGATTTTAATTTTATTAGATTTTAACGCGTAATCCACCACGCTTCCATCGCAGAGGTCTGTGTCGCAGATGTAGACGGTATCTGCCTTGGAAAGTTCCAGGAACTTCTTGTAAATGATGACCGATGGAAGCGTCATCCTCGCATTCTCAATGGACATGCCGTACTTCACTGCCAGATCCTGGTAGGACGCTTTTTTAATCTTCTTAAAAATATAACAGATTTCTTCGTAGTTTAAAGTAAGGGAAGGATTTAACTCCGGCACGATTTTTTTAAGATTTTTAATCTCGTCACCGATGGCCACCACATTTTTGATAGCTTTGTCCTTCAGATAAGTATTGCGGAACATATCAATTTCATACTGGATATATTCCTCCATGACAGAAATGTAATCAAGAGCGTTATGCTCCACAGATTCCAGAATCTCCAGAATCTTTACAGTTCCAATGGCCATGTTCTGCGTCAAATACAATGCCTGTTTGTCAAACAGAGATACCTGTACGCTTCCGGATCCAATGTCCAGAATCGCTGTGTTTTTTTCAATAATGTGATCAAAGTCAATTTCAGACACCTGAATTCCTTTGTACATTAAGAAACGCAGCTCGGAATTTGACAACATCTGCACATCAATTCCCGTTCGGATTTTAATCTGGTTGAGAACGGAAAGCTGGTTT
Organism: uncultured Eubacterium sp.; assembly: GCA_964445535.1. GTDB lineage: Bacteria > Bacillota > Clostridia > Lachnospirales > Lachnospiraceae > Anaerobutyricum. The sequence goes on along the minus strand of CAYULX010000006.1, from coordinate 13,034 downwards.
TTGGCATTACGGATGGCACTGGTGGCATAACACTGATATTCCTTCACATCGTACTCTTTCATTTTCTGAAGAAAACGATTCAGCACGTCGCTGATCTCCTCAATCTGCGGAAAGGAAATCTGTCCGGTTCCGTAGGCTTCTTTTCCCAGTTCATACTCATGACATACCCTGTCAATTTCCCGGATGCCGTTGGCCTGAGAAATCTCGTAAATCTTCATCAGGAGATTTTTCGAGCCAATCACAATAGCTGCATAACTGGAATATCTCATTTGCTCCTCCTTACTCTTTCAAATAAAAGAAAGAATTTACTGTGTGGTCAGTATCAATAAGATTGTTATATTGAAGAATCTGATACTCTTGCACCATATCACTGTACGGTGTCTCTTTCACAGATTCATAATAATAACCGTCTGCATCGTAGGCGCCCATGGCGCTCACCACCGGAAGCTTCTCATAAAGCTTCATAAGAAACTTTTGATACGGAGTCATTTCTAGCCCCGCTTCTTGTAATACATAAGCGCTCAGATAATTGGCGCTCATTTTCTCAATGGTTGTCTCTTCAATATCGTAATTGGCCCAGATAATAAACGGCGTCTGATATTTTTTCATCAGTTCTTCTGACGTAAGTTCATCGGAAGACTTTCCAAAGAGACTGTCATAAAAACGGCTGGTCAACGCTGGCTGATGGTCTCCGAACATCACGATGATGGTCGGTTCATCCACCTCGGAAAAATAATTTACCAGATACTCAAAAGCCTCGTCCGTCTTCTTTATCAGAGAAAGGTACTGCTCTGCCTGTTCATTTTTATGATTATCTGTAATCAGCACATCATTGGTGAAATTACTGTAACTCTTGTCAAAACCGCCATGATTTTGCATGGTCACGTTAAACAGATAAAACGGTTTGGATTTATTTTTTCTGTCCTCATAAAGCTCAATAATTTTCTCCACATCAGACTGGTCAGAAATGTACTTCCGGTACATGAGAGGGTTGGTGAAATCACTCTCGCTGTAAAAATGTTCAAAGCCCATGTAGCCATACACTTCCGGACGGTTCCATCCGGATGCCAGGTATGGGTGCAGTGCCAGATTTCCCTTATATCCCTGCTGCTTTAGGGTATAAGTAAGATTCGGCAGTTTATCTTTCACCACCTGGGTGTAGGCGATGATGCCATTTTGCAGGAAAGCCATGGTGTTACCTGTGAGGAACTCAAACTCGGAGTTAGAGGTTCCCGATCCGAAGATAGACATGTACAGGGAGCCTTTGATGGTATTCTCTGTGAGATTATGGATAAACGGCATGTAATCCTGGTTGGTGGTAAAGTCTCCCACCACAGACAGGTCGGAAAACGCTTCATTCATAATGGCGATGATATTCGGTTTTGTTCCATCCTCTGTCTCCAGCCTTCCATCCTTTTTCTCCTCTTCGTTGGCAAATTCTTCTTCGTATCTGGCCGCGATATCTTCCGCGGCCTCTGCGGAATAACCGTCCGGCTTTTCCTGCACCAAAGAATTCATATTCAGCACAAACCCAAAGAAAAATCCATTTTTCGCATATCCCTTTTTCTGATCCCACACATTATTTTTAATGCCGTAGCTTCTAAGCGTTCGTTCTTCCACCACAAAATAACCGAGGACACCCACGGCCAGGGCGATGACACATCCCATGATGACACGTTTTTTCCATCCGGTCTTTTTCTTCATCGGACATCGCCAGAGTACCGCCAGATAAAGGAGCAACAACAGAGCGTTCCATACAAATACCGGCTGAATGCTGTAAGTATAATTTCCCGCCACACCGGCCGCTGTGGAAGCGGACATAATGTCCGAAGGCACAATAGGGGATCCCTTAAAATTCAAAACATAATAATTGGCAAGGCCGACCACATAGAAAAATACTGTTCCAATAGTCGCCGCCACCTTTCTTGATATAAAAATAAGATATAAAATTCCGAAAAACAGATAATAGACAAGCACATTCAGCCAAAATTCCGCTGGATTAAGCTTCGTTATGGAATTGTTGGTAAACCGCTCCACAAACCAGAAGGTAAAAAGCGGGGCGGCAAAGAACAGGAGATATCCAAGAACCGCCTTTATTTTCTCCGGCGCCGGAATCGGAAACAGCACCAGAAGGATTACCACACCGAGAAGGGCGCAGATTCCCAGCCACTGCTGGTAAATAGTCACCGGATAATAAAACTGCGCCACCAGATATTTCTGCTGTTCCACCCGGTTGACCTGCAGTTTCCCCTGAAAACCGGTCTCCCTTGTACTCCATTGATATACAATCGGTTCTTTTCCGGATTCCGTTCCCACCGTGGAAATTTGAATCGAATATTTATTTCCTTTCTGGAGCTGTACATCCGTGTTAAACTCCGTATAATCGTTATCCATCAGATTGCTGACCTTCTTTACCACACGGGACACACTTTCTCCGGTCTCACTGTCGATAATGTTAAGAATCAGCTTTCCCGTTGCCACACCGGTATAATCATTGCTAAAATACAGCTTTACCGTCTTTAAATGCGTATGTTTCGCCACAAAATTCTGTGTGACCACACTGCCCTCAGACAGCATACATACCTGATCCACCCGGTATTTATTGACCTGGCTGGTGGCATTTTTCTGATAATCCATGAAATTATGGCAAAGATACCACATTAAAAAGAACAGCGCCGCCACAATCACAAGCCGTATGCCAAGAACAATTTTCTCTTTTTTCCCCAGAGGACCTTTCTTCTGTGGTATGAAACTGCGAATCTTTTTTATATCCATTTATTATCCTACTCCAAAATCAATTATTCTGCCGCATACGCTCAGTAATTCCCAAGAATTCTGAAATTGGCGGCCTCCGCTCTCACACCCTGCAATGCGTTTCGCACTTCCGGATCATGGAGATTGCCGCTGATATCCACATAAAAACGGTATTCCCACTGACGGTCCGGCAAGGGCACCGATTCAATGTGACTTAAATTCAGATCATTGTAGATAAAATGTGAAAGTATATTGTAAAGGGTTCCGCTCTCGTGGAGAACCGCGAAAGAGATGCTGATCTTGGTCGCATCCTTCGTGTATTGGCGCTTTTTGGAGAGAATCACAAAGCGAGTCTCATTGCTTGCGTCAAAGTTAATGCTTTCCTCCAAAATATCCAGCTCATAAAGTTCTGCGGCCCGGCGACTGGCGATGGCCGCCTCCTGAGGATTATTTCTCTTTGCCACCATCTCCGCCGCAATGGCCGTATTCTCCACGCTCTTTTGTTCCGCGCCCAGCTTCTCCAGATACGGAGCGCACTGCATCAGACCCTGCGGATGAGAATATACAGTCTTAATCTCTTCTATTTTACTACCCGAACAGCCTAAAAGGCAATGGTCGACTTTCACAAAAACTTCTCCCACAATGCAGACATCGTTCTCAAGAAGAATATTATAGACTCCCGCCACATCTCCCGCGGAAGAGTTTTCGATGGGAAGGACGCCGTAATCGGCGTCTCCCTCGTTGAGAGCCAGTGCCACTTCCTTAAACTGTGCCACCCCGTAATGGTCAATGTCTCTGCCGAAAAACTTTTCACAGGCCATACAGGTAAAAGAGCCCGGAACTCCGGCATACACCACCCGCGTGTCCGGAAACATCACCAGTTCCGGCACCTCTGTGAAATAGTTTTCAATGTAACGGTCTCTCTGATGCACCAGATGATACTGGTACTTTCTGCTGATGGACATCATCTGAATAAAAATCTCTTCCAGTCCTTTTACGATAAACGGATTGGAACGATTTTTTGTGATATCCGCCAGTTTCTCATCTTCTCTGTTTTTATCGTAAATGGGAGCCCCGATTTCTTTCTTGGCCTCTGCCAGCTCCGCCGTATACTTCATGCGCTTCTCAAAAAGTTCCGCAATCTGATAATCGACCTCTTTGATATCTTCTCTCACCTGATTAATATCTTTCTTTATCTTAATCTTATCCATTTTCCAGTTCCTCTATCCATTTTCCAATAATTTATATCCATACTCCCTGTTTTTCACCGAAATTTTTATTTGGCGTACCGCATCCTGTTTCTACTGTTCTCACTGGAGTTTTATTTTTATTCTGTCAATTTCACTCCGCTTTGCTCCGGCGCTTCTTCTCTTCCCATGGTTTCCTTATATTCCCGGAACCGCCTTCGGTAAAGCGGATGCACGCCGTAAGGATTCAGCTCGCACAAGGGTTCCAGCACAAACATCCGTTTTGTCAGCTCCGGATGAGGAATAATCAAATCTTCCTCCGTGGTGATTCTGTCGTCAAATAACAAAATATCCAGATCCAACGTCCGCGGTCCCCAACGGAACTCCCTGACCCGGTGGGCTTCCTGCTCCAGCTCCTGCAATTTACAAAGGAGCTCCCGCGGCTCATACAGGGTATCAAACTCAAAGACCGTATTGAGAAACTTATCCTGATCCAGATACCCGTAAGGTTCCGTCTCTATGACCGGCGCCGCCCGGAAATGCGTAATCCACCGGTCGCTTTTCAGCTTCTTTCCGGCCTCTTCAAGATAGGTTTCCCGGTTTCCCATATTGGAACCGGCGCCCACATAGACCCGGTGCCATCCCCGATTGATGGATACGGAAGCATAATCCAGGTGAGTCATCACCGGCGCCCATGGCTTCTTCACCTCAATCTGCACCGTCTTTATCAAAGGAAACTGCAGGAGAATCTGTTCTGCCAGCCTCTCTGCCACCCGTTCCAACAGCTTATCATTCTGTTTTTTCATTTCATTGGAAATGAGACGGCAGACGTCCCCGTAACTGACCGAGTCCGCCATCTCATCGGAAAGTCCCGCTTTTCTGGTGGAAAGAAAAAGTTGCGCATCGACCAGAAACTTCTGGCCCAGTACATTTTCTTCTTTATATACACCATGATTACAGAACACTTCCAGGTTCTTAATTGTTATTTTATCCATATCCATACACCCAGTTTCTGTTCTTCTTGCGTTTCTGCTATTCTTATTGTGCTTCTATTGTTCTTTTCTGTCATGATTGTTTTTTATTGAGCCGAGAGAATCGCCTCGGCCATCTTCATGGCACGGTAATTCTTCTTCACATCATGAACCCGGAAGACAGTCGCGCCCTTCATTCGACCCATAACAGTGGCCGTCATGGTTCCTTCCTCTCTCTCATCCACCGGCAGATCAAGCGCCGTGCCGATGACAGACTTCCTCGAAGCCCCCAGGAGAATCGGCAGTCCGAATTCATTCAAGATGTCCAAATGTTTGATGATGGAGAGGTTCTGTTCAAAAGTTTTGGCAAAACCAACTCCCGGATCCAGCATAATCTTTTCTCTCCGTATTCCCGCTTCGTCGGCAATGCGGAGGGTCTCCCGCATATCCTCCATGAAATCCGTAAGATAATCTTTATAATCCATCTGCTTTCTGTTATGCATCAGACAACAGACGGCGCCGCTTTCCGCCAGGAGAGCTGCCAGATGCCCGTCCCATTTCAGTCCCCAGATATCATTGATCATGTCCGCGCCAGCCGCAAGTCCGGCCTTCGCCACCGCATACTTGTATGTATCCAGAGAAACCGGCACGTCAAACCGCTCTTTTACCGCCTCGATGACCGGAACCACCCTTGCCGTCTCTTCCTCGTCCGTAATCTTTTCATGACCCGGTCTCGTGGATTCTCCGCCGATATCAATGATGGCTGCTCCCTCCGCAATCATTCGCTCCGCCTGAAACAGTGCCGCATCCAGCGACTGATACCTGGCCCCATCAGAAAAAGAATCCGGCGTCACGTTTAAGATTCCCATGATATAACCCTGATGTTCCAGATTCAGATGGTATTTTCCTATTTCCACGATGTATCCTCCTGCTGTTATCTGTTCTTTCTTAAAATAGTCAGCCATCCTGCCATATGCTGTCGTCCATCTCTTCCATAAAGGACAGAGAGCCACAGACGACCAGGACATTCTCATTTTCCGCCTGTTCCATAGCCCGGCAAAGAGCCTCGTTGACGCCAGCGCAGCTCTCTGCCCTGACGCCGAACTCTCTCGCTTTCTTAGCCAGAATCTCTCCCGAAAGTCCCCTTTCGTTGTCAGGCCGGAAGGTATATACTGCTGCCGCAAGCGGAAGAAGCTCTGAAAGCATTTTTTCATATTCTTTATCTTTTAATATTCCCATTATATAAATGATTTTCCGGTTTGTAAAATGTTTTTCCAGAAATTGCCTTAATTTTCGTGCTCCGTCAGGATTATGGGCTCCATCCCGGAATATATATGGATTCTCGCTAAGAAGCTCCAGTCGCCCCGGCCAACGGGCGCCAGCAAGTCCCCGCTGCATCACAGACCACCCCATACCAGGCTGCTCGTCTTCCAACAAAATCTCTGATATTTTCTCCGCCGCCGCCAGCGCCGTCACTGCGTTGGAGACCTGATGGCGCCCCGGCAGCAAGATGGTGAATTTGTGTTCTTTCCATGTAAATGTGCTGCCGTTCACAGTTTCTGACTCCATCTGGTAGTCCTTCTCTCTTATAAATGTACAGGCAGCATGTTTCTCACAGGCTTTCTCTTTAAGAACCTGGCAGACCTCCGGCACATTTTCCGATACGATGACCGGCACCTGTTCCTTGATAATTCCTGCCTTCTGCCTGGCAATCTCCGGCAGCGTATTCCCAAGAAATGCCTTGTGATCATAACTGATAGATGAAATCACTGTAAGCAGTGGATGCTTTATGACATTGGTGGCGTCAAGGTCACCGCCCATACCTGTCTCGATGAGCGCAAAATCCACCTCTTCCTCCGCAAAATAAAGGAAGGCCAGCGCAGTCTCCACCTCAAAAAGAGTCGGCAGACGCACCGGCTGCCGCCCCATTCTCTCATGACTCCTCTCTGTCTGCATTTTCTCCATCTGCGCCATGGCTCGTTCCATGCGGACGTAACAAGACTCCAGCCTGTCCGGAGAAATTTCCTTCCCGTCAATCTGAAACCTTTCCTCATATGAATGGATCGTCGGAGAAATGTATCTTCCGACCCGGTATCCCGCCTCTTCAAGAATGGATGCCAGAAACGCAAAGACAGAACCCTTTCCATTGGTTCCTGCGATGTGAATGATACGCAGCCGTTCCTCCGGATGCCCCAGAGCGTCAAGAAGCCCTCGGACTGTCTCAAGTCCGGGGGAACTTCCTCGTTTTTTCAATTCTTCAATTATTTTATAATAATGATATTTCATAGTGTCATCGGTTTTCTTTCTCATAACATATTACTATATCGAAGGATGGGAGTTTTGTCAATCATTCAAGAAGTGTATCTTTCGTCAGCCGGTCAAAGATATATCCTTCTTTTCTGAGCCGGGCAATGAGCGGTCGTACAGCATTCAGGGCAGTCTTGCAGCAGTCAAAATATATGAAAAAATCCGGCCCAAAATGAGCCGGATTTTTTGCTTTTAGTCTTACTTCTGTTGAATTATGCATTTATGTCAGGATGGATATCCTGTTACGTTGAAGATTTCTTTTATGTTGAGAATTTCTTTTATGTTGAGGATTTCTTTTATGTTGAGGATTTCTTTTATGTTGAGGATTTCTTATCAAATAAATTCTTAATTACTTCGCTTCAAATTAAACTTCGAAGATCAGATCGCCGTAGCTTGGGAATGGCCATGCTTCTTTGGCGACAAGCATCTCCAGACGGTCTGCCGGTGCGCGAAGAGCACCCATGGCTGCAAATACCACGTCATGGTAGTAATGACCCTGTTCTTCCACGTCGTCCATGGCTTCTGCTTTGATTGTCACATCTTCCAGTTCTTTTAATGCGCCGAAGGCTTCCTTCACGTTGGATGCGATATCGGACATTAAGTTCTCCTGTACGGAAGTATCGATGGACGGTGTCGCTGCCTTGATGGCGTTGATGGAATCCGCCAGGCTGGTCTGATACTTGATGCAGGCCGGGATGATTTGCTTCTTTGCCATGTCTATCATGGCGAGAGCCTCGATGTGGATGGTCTTGGAGTATGTCTCATACATAACTTCCGCACGGGATTCCAGTTCTGTCTGTGTGAAGACACCATGTTTTTCAAACATTCCCACTGCTTCCGGTTTTGTGAGGGCCGGAATAGCGTCCACCATACATTTGATGTTTGGAAGACCTCTTCTCTCTGCCTCTGCCACCCATTCCGGTGAATAACCATCGCCGTTGAAAATGATACGTTTATGAGCAGCCATGGTTTCCTTGATCATATCATGCACTGCCATGCCGAAATCATCCGCTTTTTCCAGTTTATCAGCCATGTCGCAGAGAACTTCCGCCACGATGGTATTCAGCACCGTGTTCGGGTCTGCGATGGACTGTGTGGATCCAACCATACGGAACTCAAATTTATTTCCTGTGAAGGCAAATGGCGAGGTTCTGTTACGGTCTGTGGCGTCTTTCTTAAAGTGCGGCAGAGAATGAACACCGGAAACGTATTCTTCTCCTTCCAGAGAACTGGTTGCCTCTCCTGCATCCACGAACTGTTCTACCACATCCTCCAGCTGCTCGCCCAGGAAGATGGAGATGATGGCTGGCGGCGCCTCGTTGGCTCCCAGACGGTGGTCATTACCCGGTGTGGACGCGGACAGACGAAGGAGGTCTGCGTGTTCATCCACGGCACGGATGACTGCGGCAAGGAACAGAAGGAACTGCATGTTCTCGTGAGGAGTCTTGCCCGGATCCAGCAGGTTCTCACCGGTGTCTGTGGCCATGGACCAGTTGTTATGTTTACCGGAACCGTTGATACCTGCAAATGGTTTCTCATGAAGGAGGCATTTCAGACCTTCTTCATCGGCAACTCTCTGCGCGGTCTCCATTACCAGCTGGTTGTGGTCGGTAGCCACGTTGTTCTGGTCATAGATTGGCGCGATCTCGTGCTGTGCCGGAGCAACCTCGTTATGCTGAGTCTTTGCGGAGATACCCAGTTTCCAGAGTTCTTCGTTAAATTTGCTCATGAAACCAAGGATTCTTTCCGGAATCGTTCCGAAATAGTGGTCATCCATTTCCTGTCCCTTTGGAGGCATGGCACCAAATAATGTGCGGCCTGTAAAAATCAGGTCTTTTCTCTTTAAGTACATATTTTTATCTACAAGGAAATATTCCTGTTCCGGTCCCGCGGATGTGGAAACATGCTGTGCGGTTGTATTTCCGAATAATCTTAAAATACGCATTGCCTGCACGTCCAGCGCCTGCATAGAACGAAGCAGCGGAGTCTTTTTATCCAGAGCCTCTCCCTTATAGGAACAGAAGGCTGTCGGAATACAGAGGATAGTAGAATGTGAGGTCTCCTTGATGAAGGCCGGTGATGTACAATCCCATGCGGTATATCCTCTTGCCTCGCAGGTTGCACGAAGTCCGCCGGATGGGAAAGAAGAAGCATCCGGTTCACCTTTGATCAGCTCTTTACCGGAGAAACGAAGCAATGTTGTGCCATCGCTCTGCGGATCGATAAACGCGTCGTGTTTCTCAGCGGTAATGCCGGTCAGCGGCTGAAACCAGTGAGTGAAATGAGTAGCGCCCTTTTCAATGGCCCATTCTTTCATCTCATGGGCAACAATATCCGCCACTTCCGGATCAAGTTCTGCTCCGGCGTCAATAGTTGCTTTCATTTTTTTATAAGCGGCTTTCGGCAGACGATCTTTCATCACCGCATCGCTGAATACGTTGGAACCAAAGATTTCTTTGACATCTGTTTTCATAGTCGTAACATCCTTTCCATTATCTTCCAAGATAGAACAGCATCTGGTTATAAGAAATTTTTGGAAAATTCTCTATATAATCAGAAAAGCGTCCGAGAATCTGATGATTCACGAACGCCCTTGTTCTCGTTAAAATTAAGTTGTGTGTCTTTCGCAATTGCTAGATATAAAATACAACCATTGATTCAAAAAAGCAAGTGTTTTTTGTGCATTTTTCCAGATTCATAAGATTTGACGATTTTCGCTTGCTTTTTTTAATCGGATTCTTATATAATTACCACATCACAATTTTTATTACTTAATTATATAACGCACATTTCCGGTTTTGCTTAATATAATCAACCGTCATTTTTCACATCTATTCCTCTCCGGAAGTTTTTGTTACATTCCACATATACTCCATTTTAATTAGTGCTTCCGTTGTCAGACAACAGAGGATACTGTATCACTCACATTTCGCATGTGAATGATACAGTACACTAGTTTACTCAATCATTATAAGTATTTTGTAATAAATTTAAATGCTTCACTATCTACTTATCTTTGCTTTGGATGATAAACCTTTATTTCTTAACATCTTCCTATAAGTAGAATATTTCTTCTTCGGTACTGTCACTTCTAATTTCTTGTAATTACTACTTCCAGCTTTTGTAAACGCTTTGTTTCCTACTGATTTCGCAGTCAATTTCTTAGTCAAAATAGTAACAGAACGTAACTTTTTACAATTATAGAAAGCCTTCTTCCCAATCGTTTTTACTTTCTTTGGAATAACAACAGCTTTTAATTTTTTGCAATTATAAAAAGCTTTTTTACCAATAGTCTTCAAAGTTGTTGGTAATGTAATTTTCTTTAAGTTTGTACAATTTTGAAATGCTGCATTACCAATACTCGTGACATTATTAGAAATAATCACTTTTTTCAGTTTCTTGTTATTCTTGAATGCTTTATTAGCAATAGAAGAAACTTTATATGTTATGTTGTTAATAGTGACTGTTCCTGGTACAGTAACTGTAGTAACATCCTTATCTATTGGTTCCACATAAGCAACATCTGAATTTTCTATGGTAACCATATAGACTCCATTTGTTCCGCTATCTTTCAATATTGTACCAACCGTTGCAACCGTAGTCTGCGCTCCATCATCACTTGAAGTAGACTGATTATTATTTGTGGAAGTAGCATCATTTGTAGCATCATTTGAAGTACCATCATCTACAGGAAGTTCTTCTGTATATGTTTCTCCACAATAACTACACTCATATACAATCTCTGTCTGACTGGAACTCTGAACTTCCCAATTATGTCCTGTTGCTGGAATATTTACTACATGTGAAGGGATACTCTCCACAATACCAATAACATCTCCAGTCTCATTTGTTACATTCGTTGTTACTGCTTCATATACACTTGCGCCATCTGTTTCACATGAAGCCGAAGTGCTTGCATCCTCATCGTATACTCCTTCTACTACAAAGTTTTCTACTACATCCCCACAAGATGTACATTTTAACTCTGCAGCAACTGCATTATAACCTGTTATCTCTCCTTGCTCATTTGTCACAGAATTCCATACAAACTCGCCTTCATATTCATGCAATCCTGGTTCACATTGATACTCTTCAGATACAGCAGTAAACTTCATATTATCAATTTCGCCAGATACTTTATAAACTACTATAAGACCTGTCTCACAATCTCCACCGACTACTTCATATTCTGTACTCTCATAAGTCACACTTGAACCTAAATCTACAGAAATGGTTTCATCTTCCAGAAGTAAATCTAAGGTATCCTTCCTTTCCGAACAAACTGAGCTACACTCTAACTGAGAGAATTCTATTTCAGCTGTTAAACTCTCCACATTAACGTTCCATTCAGCATCCGTCGGTACATAAGTATGTCCTGCTGTTTCAACGGCATTCTCATAAATTTCTTTATTTTTCTCATATTCCGCAAGTGCCTGCTCGTATTCTTCTTCATCATCATAGGCACTTTCCGACGGCTCTGTCGGTTTACTGATGTGGTATCCACACATCGCACAAACGTATGCTTCTCCTTCATTCCAGTCTACCGTGTCAGGATCTGTCTCACTTGTCACAGTATCCTCTGTAGTATAATACGTTTCTTCAAAAAGAAGATAATGATGATCACAAGCTGTTCCTTCATCCGTTACACGGCTATCCGTTTCAATAGCGCCACACTCCGTACAGCGTTCCTCTGTAAATCCATCTCGTCCGCAGTATGGATCAATAGTAACCGTTTCATAGGAATGAGAATCTCCTGCCAAATGGGACATTGTAACAGTTTCCACTGCATTGGCAACCCACATAAACTCGGAGTTATCGTTCGTCTCACGCGTATAGCCATACTGTTCAAGCATTGCATCATCGACGCCCTGATCCTCCATCATCTGTAAAGTATACTCATTATAATTCGGGTTATAATTGCTTTCTTCATATTCATATCCATAACCATCACTCGCATAATCATAAAGATCTTCTTTTCCTGAAATATAGGAAAGATTAGTGGCGATATCCACATACAGAGTGCCGTCGTCTTTCAACGCCATACCTGCAATCGGATGATTCTCAAAGGTAAAGTCAGCGTTTTCCGCATCATCTGTTACATCAAACGCAATTCCAGCAAACTCCACCGTCTTGTCTCTTACAACACTAACTGTATTATACTCTTTCACCTTAACAACCTCACCGGAGTCAATGTCGTAGCTCAAAATACAGTTGGAAACGTTGAAATAAAGCTTTCCTTCGTACAGAACCGGGGTCGTATAAATTGACGGATAGATGGACTGTTCTTCTACGAACTGAGCATACAGCTCGGTTAGCATATCATTGGTTTCCATCTCACCCGTTGATGGATTCAGCACTGTTACAGAATCACCGGAGTTAAAGTCGATCAAAGTATCATAATCCGAGTCTCCGTCTCCTGTATCATCGTCATCAATAGCATGGCGTACAATACGATAGATGGTATCACCAAAATCAAGATCCGCATAATTATCGCTGCTATTGATTTCTTCCACTATATCGATATAATCCAAGGAGTTATACATATAGTAAAAATATTCGCCGTCCGAATAGACATTGCTGGCCGCACGGGTCGTCCAGCTTCCTTCATATTTATCACTGGTATAATCTGCATTAATGGTTGTTCCGTCACAATCCGCATATAACGTCTTGATATCCGAATAGTAGCCGTCAAACATCGACGCCATAGAGGAGTGGCTGATCATAAAATAGGTATGGTTCATATAACCATTAGTCTCTACGCGGTCACGACTCATGACCTCAGAGAACACATCCGTGTAACAAGGATCAACATAGT